>JAHQWA010000112.1 GCA_019634045.1 Saprospiraceae bacterium | reverse complement strand
TTTAGCGGGTTTGAATCAGGCGGGTAGGAATACTTTGGTGCAACACTTAGATATCGAATTCGTAGAATTTGGGGACGACTTTATCACCGCTAAAATGCCGGTTGATCAGCGCACCGTGCAGCCCATGCGATTGCTACACGGCGGAGCTTCAGCTGCCTTAGCTGAAACGGTTGGCAGTACAGCCTCCGTGATGTGCATAGCTGACCTAGCCACACAGGCGGTGGTGGGGGTAGAGCTCAATATCAACCACCTTAGTTCAGCGAAGGAAGGACAAGGTTTTGTATTTGCCAGAGCTACACCAGCCAAAATTGGTCGTAGTATACACGTTTGGCAAATCGAAATAAAAGATGAAACGGATCGTCTGATTTCTGTCAGCAGATTAACAATTGCCGTGGTAAGTCGAAGATCTTAATCGAATTGCATACTACATCACTTACTTTTATCGATTCATTGTAACGGTTAAAGAACAAAATTACTTGCATCAAATCATCCCTTTTCAACCAAGTAGTATTATGAAAAGAATTATAATCCTCCTATTCTTTGCTGTCTCTCTACTTCAAACCTCTTACGCTCAACTCAACATTGAACTTTTGGATCAACTTTCCTATGATTTCAACGCCAATGATATTTGGGGTTGGGCAGCGGAAGATGGTACAGAGTACGCCCTGGTAGGAACCACGAGAGGCACCTCGATTGTGAGCCTGGCTGATCCTCGAAACATAGTAGAAGTAGCCTTTATTCCTGGAGCCAATACCTCTTGGAGAGACATTAAAACCCAAGGGCATTATGCCTATGTGACCCAAGATATTACCGATGCCAACGAACAAGTAGGGATTGCTATTATTGATCTTTCAAAACTTCCCGGTTCCATTGAATACATTTACTGGCGGCCACAACTGGATCGAGGATTACTTACAGATTGCCACAATATATGGATTGATGAAGAAGGAATTTGCTACCTAGCAGGTTGTGATGTCAATAATGGCGGTATTATCTTGCTTGACATTTTAACTAATCCAACCGAACCTTCTGTTATTGCCTACGGCCCTTCTGTTTATGCCCATGATGTTTATGTGAAAGACAATATGATGTTTGCCTCTCAATTGCGCAGTGACCTAGCTATCTATGACATTAGCGACAAGCAGAATATTACCCTAGTGGGACAAAAGCAAACTCCCTTCGACTTTACGCACAATGCCTGGGCAACTGAAGATAATTCCGTCGTATTTACAACCGATGAAAGAGCTAACGCACCGGTTGCATCCTATTCGGTATCTGCCAACGGGGAAATTGAAGAGTTGGATCAATTTCGACCACTTAGCACGATAAATAGAGGGGTACTTCCACATAATGTCCATGTGTACGAAGATAATTGGGTGGTGACTTCCTACTACACAAGCGGAGTAGTGATCATCGATGGAACGCGTCCTGCCAATATGATAGAAGTAGGTAATTACGATACTTTTTCTGGAGGAGATGGAGGGTTTAATGGTGCCTGGGGGGCCTACCCTTATTTACCATCGGGCAACCTCCTGGTCAATGATATCAACTCTGGCTTGTACGTCCTAAAAGTCGATTATAAACAAGCTTGTTGGCTAGAAGGGACAATAACGAATGCCTCCAATGGCGATCCCATATTCGATGCCTCGGTAAGTATCGTGACAGATGAGCCAAATGATGAACAGAGTGATCTATCAGGTAAATATGCAAGCGGTTTAGCACAAGCTGGCACTTATACGGTGATCTACAGCAAGTTTGGATATGAATCTAAATCTGTACAAGTCACGCTAAATAATGGTGTATTAGAACTAGTTGATGTACAATTGGAACCATTGGCCTTGTTTAGCGTTGCTGGAACAACCGTAGAAGATGGTAATGGTCAAGCGATACCTGGGGCACGCGTAATTCTTAAGGCAGATGAAGTGCAGTACGCTTCTATTACTGACCTTGAGGGGCAGTTTTCCATGGAGAATATTGTAGAAAGTACATATGATGTTTATGCCTTGGCTTGGGGCTACCTCCACAAAGTCCAAGAAAATGTAACCATTGACGGCAATCAATCCCTAACCATAGAACTGACAGCGGGCTACCAAGATGATTTCCTAATAGATTTAGGCTGGGAAACCGATGCCGCAACAGAAACGACCTCCGGGTTCTGGGTCTTAGGAGAGCCCATCGGCACCTACGTAAATTCATCTTTAAGTGCCAATCCCGAATTCGACATAGCAGGTGATCTAGGAGAAAATTGTTATATGACGGGCAATGGCGGAGGCAGCTCTGGAACAGACGATGTCGATGGTGGAAGTGTAAGCTTGACCTCCCCCCTTATGGACCTCACCACTTATGAAGAACCTGTCGTTTCCTATTATCTCTGGTTCCAGCGCTTCAATAGTAATCAGGGAGCAACCCAGGATTCCTTCGTGGTAACCATCAACAATGGAAGCGAAGAAGTAACCTTGGAGGTCCTGCAAGACGCCCAAAATAATTGGCGGGATCAATCCGAATTTCATCTGCGAGATTGGATTGATATCACTTCAAACATGACCATTTCTTTTACCACCTCTGATTTTGCGCCAGTCGGCAATGCGGTGGAAGCTGCTGTTGATGCCTTCCTCGTGACGGATGCTGCCGTGAGTTCCACGGCGGACACGGATACTTTTGCGGGGTCTTTGAAGCTTTTCCCCAATCCATTCCAAGATGCTATTCAATTCGAATACGATATCCAGCAGGATTTTCGTCAAGGACAGCTGCGGGTTTTCAATGTGGTGGGTCAACAATTGGCTGCTTTCAACCTAGACCAGCCTAATGGCCGACAGACCTTGACTTGGCGAGGAGATGCTGGGGTGTATATTGTCCAATTGAGTTTAGATGGGCAGGTGGTGCAAAGTAGAAAGGTGATTAAGCATTAGCACTAACTGACAAAGCCTAATCAGTTTGATGTATCAAGCTGATTAGGCTTTATATTATAGGCAATAGACACTGTTTCCTTACTCCAAAGGATCTGCCGTCAAATTCACATCACCGGATTTAATCCCTATAAAATCCAGTTCAAACTTACCGTTGGCAGTTTCTGCTAGAATATAGGCAATCGGGTAATCCTCTGACAAGGGCATACTCTCATCTTGGAAGGCAAAATCTTCGGCAATAAATTGCCAAGAAGGCACGCCAGGTAGTTCCTCGGTTAATCCCAAGGTGAGTCGTTGCATATGAATAATATCCAAAGTGGTTACTAAGCCGTTGGAGTCAACATCGGCAGCGATAATCTTGTAAGGAGAGTCCAAGTCAGCTAATCCTAGGATATGACGTCGCACTTGAATAATATCAAGCACCGAGACTCCATTGACAGCATTGGAGGTCTTGGCCGGCACTAAAGTATACTCTTTTCCAGCAGGAAGCGGCAAGAACTCATAGTAGCCCGTGCTGTCCGTAGAAGCGAGATAAAGCTCTTCGCCATCTCCAATGCCTACCAGTACATTTCCTACTCCAAAATCCTCTTCTGTATACACATACCCACTCACAAACAGGGCATTCGGGTTTTCCATACCATGGATAGTATCCTGCGCTAGGGTATCTGGGTTCAACCAATATTTCAAGGAGGTCTCCATCGTAGCGCCACCTTCCCAACTGACGTTAAATCGGCCAAACCAACCTTTAGTCCCCGCACAATTCTCATCAACCTGACCGCCATTCAGTTGGCCGATCACCAAACCTTCCGGATCCAGCAAAGCAGAGCCTGAAGATCCCACCTCAAAGGTTCCTTCCGAATAAATCATTTCATAATGATGATTCCGAGGGGTGGTAACGCCATTATTCCAGTTCAAGGAACCGTTGATAATATCTACTGGCTCATAAGAAACGCCAATCTTCTTTATGTCCGCGTTAGGATGATGAATACAATAGGACGTATCTGGTTCGCTACTTTGACTGTCCCAACCCAGGAAATAGGGATTGTAATCGAGTGGAATCGTATCGGTTAATTCCAACAATAGGAAATCACTCTCTTGGCGTCCGGCACGGAATACGCTGCCGGTCAGCGCCTGAGCACCCGGTTCGGCGGTAGGATTATCACAGCCTGTCGTCTCATAATTAAAATCAAAACGCCACATATCATAGATCGGTGTGAAGCCATCCATACAGTGAAATCCTGTTAGGATATAGGGCGTACCGTCCTTACGCGTGTTATTGAGCAAGTTACCGGAACAGATGCCAATGCCTTCCTCTACCACCACGATAACTCGTACAATTCCACGCTTTTCTTTCTGGAAAGTTAAACCTAGATCACAGTTGATATTCTCATGGCAGTTATTCGAGGTGCCAAAGCCACGGCTGTTTCCACCCGCAATTGTGCCCTGCAAAGGACTCAAGGCTGCAGGATCATATACCTGATCTACTCGGAACAATTGAATAGCTCCCTGCCCCTTGATCGCAGCGGGAACTCGGTATTCAATAACAGCAGTTTGTCCCTGAATAAGACCAGTCATAAAATGGCCATTCTTTGGATTGTCACGATAAGTATAGGGGCCCAGTACTTGTTTACCATCTGGACTATACATAAAGAGGCTGGCCCCCTTTGGGATAAAAAATTCTTCGTACAGCGCCATCAAGCCCAGGCCATTACTACTCTCCACGATTATTTGCCACACCTGGTCCCCGTTGGGCAGGCTAGTCCATTGGCCGCCATCAGTCAAGCCAGCTTGTAAGCGAGCGGGGACTGCAATTCTAGGCATGCCGCTGTTTTGATCTTCAAGTCGAACTTGATCGTAATCAATCGCAGCTAAGCTCAGTTTGCTTGGTTCAGATTGAAATATAGAGGAAAATGTAGCCTGTAATCCAGCAGGAAGTGTTGACGGATTTTCTTGAGCGATGGCAGGTCGAAATAGGCTTATACTCAAACAAAATGTGAGTAGGAGTTTAGAATATCGGATCATGGGATGTACAACTTGCTTTTGGGTTTAACACCCCCCAAAGATAGGAAATACTGTCGCATTTTTTGGCAAGGCCATTGCAATTACCGGTTCAGGATAAGGTCAAGGAGATAGGAAATCCTTCAATTGTCGGTTCCAAATCTGTACGCCTTCTGCATTCAGGTGATTGTTATCAAAAAAGTGTAGGCTGTCGACTAAGCCAAGACTTGAGTTATGGGTGTCATTGCGATAGTTTACACCAACTTCAGTTGCAAGCTGTTGCAGGTACCAATCGACCCGATCTTGATCCTTGATTTTTTGTACCGTGATGGCCGGCATGGGGGAAGAAATAAAACGAAGTTCAATAGCTTGATCAGCACAAAATCTTGCTAACTCCTTGATCGCCTCTTCATGCTTTGTCAATGCCCAATTTTCGCGCAAGCGCAACTCATCATAGAGGTCAGGACTTTGCAATTGCTGGGCTGAAATTCGCTCACTCCTTTCCACATATCCCCTCCCCTTGTAGGTACCTGCATGATCTAGGTGATCATCTCCCCTAAGGTACTTCCTCAAAACATAAGGCAGTGCATTCTTCCTTCGTAATACCGGGAGGAGTGTCAAAGCGCTTATTTCGTACAAATCAAAAGCTTGCCATAAAAACGTCCATTTGGCGGGAGAGGCTTTTAGTTGTTGCCAATTATTGCCGCCATTATTAAGCTGATCGGCCTCCATGAAGGTATAGAAGTACAACTCCATCACCACCATCTTAGGTCGCTGATGTTGTACGGCATTTTGTAAGACGTGTAAAGAGGTTAAAGGCGTCTGACCAGAACTTCCTAAATTGAAGCTTTGTAGTCCCCACCAGTCTTCCATCAGCTGCGGATCAACCCCCCGGTAAGCATGTGAGGAGCCCAGAAATAGAATATCCAAACTGTCCCCTTCAGGCAGTTGATAAAACTCTTCCCAGCGATATTGATCAAAGGCGTAGCCCTTTTTATCCACATCTCGCTCCAATACGCCCAAGGCATAAGCCAGCAGGAAGTTCAACCCAAGTAGGCCAAGGAGTAAGATAAAAAGGCGCAGCAAAAGACGTTTCAACATCGAAAAGATTTAATTAGAGGTCCAATTTTCAACTCTAAACTAGAGTCTCAAATAGTACTTATTGATCCGAGTTTTATTAAAACTGAAAATATATAAACACAGAAGGTTCAGCGGGACTAAACAGCAATATAGCCAAGGCCAAGGCCCAATAACTAAGCCAGCGAACGCCCAATACTTTATGCTGGAAAAGAAAAGGAATTTCTTCCGCTCTTGAGAACCATTCAATCACTATTAAAAAGGAAATTCCTATTAGTGGAAATAGGTATTGCACTTTCCAACCATGCCTATCAAAGGCCAATAAGCCCTGATAATAATTCACGGCTGCTTCGATACTCTCCGCTCGGAATAGCACCCAAGCTAAGCCCACCAAGCCAAAGGTTAGTAGCATTTGTAGCCCCTCTCCTATTGAAGGCCACCAACGGTCTTTCACCGGAACTTCCAAGTATCTGCGATTACTGCCCAATAAAATAAGTGGAAGAAAAAATAAGGCGTGTACCAAGCCCCATGTCAAAAAGGTCCAATTGGCTCCATGCCAAAATCCGCTTAGGAGGAATATCACCAATACATTGCGAATCTGCTTCGGCCAGCTGACTCGGCTACCTCCCAAAGGGATATAGACATAGTCGCGAAACCAGCTAGAAAGCGAGATATGCCAACGTCGCCAAAACTCAGCCACATCTCTAGAAAAATAAGGATAAGCAAAATTCTTCCTCAGCTCAAAGCCGAGTAGTCGCCCCGTTCCAATAGCGATGTCCGAGTAGCCGGAGAAGTCCCCATAAATCTGAAAAGCAAAAAGTATTATGCCTAAACCTAAGACCAAGCTGGAGTATTCAGTTGGATTAGCGAACATCTGATCTCCCCAATAGGCGCAGTTATCTGCGATGACCATTTTCTTAAAAAGCCCCCAGAGTATCAGTTGTAACCCTATCCGAATCCGTTCATAATTGAAGGCGTGTAGCTGGCTGAATTGGGGTAGAAAACTTTTGGCCCTTTCAATCGGGCCGGCAACTAGTTGCGGAAAAAAGGCCACATAGGCAAAAAAGGCCAGCGAATCAGTTGTAGCCTCTGTCTGACGACGGTATACATCTATGGTATAGCTCATCGTCTGAAAGGTATAAAAGCTGATGCCTACCGGCAGAATAAGCCGCAAGGAGGTAGGGGAAATATCCATACCCATGAGCTGAAAGGCCTCAGAAAAGGACTGGATAAAGAAGTTACAATACTTAAAGAAACCCAACAGCCCTAGATTAGCACTTATACTCAGCCATAACCATTGTTTTCGCACCTTTTTCGCTTGCGCAGCCGCCATCCGTCGTCCTACCCAAAAATCAAGCGTAGAGCTAAAAATGATTAGCAGTAGAAACCGCCAGTCCCACCATCCATAAAAGAAATAGCTTACTACAAGAAGAAAAACATTTCGATCCCGCACAGTGCGCAGCAGCCCGCTCCAATACAACAAGAAGACTAGCGGCAGAAAAAGAGCAAAATCGACAGAGTTAAATAACATATAGCACCAAGGAGATCAGAGTGGGCAAGTTACTGCAAATATTCCATTTAAAAACATCCCCCGCTCAGAAGCTGTTTGAGTTTAGCTTTTGGAATTTGTTATAGGTCTATTTTTTTGCCAATTGAGGCTCTTTTTGAGAAAAATAGCAGGGCTATGTGACGATAAAAAGCCGAAAAGTGGCGGAAAAAGAGTCATAACAAAACCAGATTGTTAAATTCAAATAGCTTCTAATTTCTACCCTATCTTATTAGACGCCACTCCTTGCGGGGTTTCCGGCCCAAGAGGCGATTGGCGTCCTTGTCTCCTACAAACCGCTCCCGTTTTTCATTCCATTCCAATTTTCGACCACCTAATTGATAAGAGATTAGGCCGAGATGCATGGGCAAGGTCATAGCACGAGCATAGGCCAGGTTGGATTCCGGTTCTGTGCGGGACTTCACTGCATCTACAAAATTTTGCTGGTGTCCTGGTGAGCGCGGCACGCTCTGCGGCACTTTCTCTATATCATCCATCGTCTCCCCATTTATGGTAATGGATCGCTTGCTATAATCTGTGATTAAAGTGCCCTTTTCTCCCTCAAAATAAGCTCCAATGCTTCGGTCCTTCGCCCCAGGCACATCTGGTGGAGTCGTTGTCCAATAAATGTTCAAATCCTTGAAGGCATAGTCTACCTCTAGCCACTCTGGCGTATCCACAATTCCTTTCGGTGCCTTGCCTCGGGTTTGAATAGATGTTAAACCTTGCGGCTTTAGCGCCCAGAAGACTACATCGGCGATGTGACACCAGAAATCTGCAAAAACGCCCCCCGAGTAATCCATGAAGTATCGATAATTAAAGTGGCAACGTTCCGGAAAATAATCCGTCATCGGAGCTGGACCGAGCCACATATCCCAGTTGAGGGTAGCGGGTGGGCGTTGCGCTTTGGGTTGGCCAAGATCTGGTGGTCCGCCAGTTTTCCACAAGCGAACGGTATGAATTTTGCCTAGAACACCCGATTGTATTATCTCAACGACGCGATGATAATTGTCCCCAGCGTGAATTTGGGTTCCCAACTGAAAGATCCGCTGGTTCTTTTCTAGATGTTTCAACATCATCTGTCCTTCTCTCACATCGTAGGACAAAGGTTTTTCCCCATATACATCCTTCCCTGCATCAAAAGCGAGGCTGGCAATTTGGGCGTGCCAATGGTCCGGGGTAGCGCAAGTAATGGCATCAATGTCCTGTCTTTCCAGAATGGACCGAAAATCTTCGTAGGTATCCACTTTCCCGTCCGGCTGGTGTTTCT
>JAHQWA010000111.1 GCA_019634045.1 Saprospiraceae bacterium | reverse complement strand
GAAAACGGATTGGTTTCGGATTATTGTTCAAGCCCAAATTGATTAAATCTCTCATCACTGAACTTTTTATAGAAAATAGTTAGATCGCACTGGTTTTCCTAAAAATGCCGAGGAGGCCTAGGAAAATCTCGACGGACGCCAAAACCTATTTTAGAAGTGTTTCTACTGCTTTTTTCCTAGATTTGGCAAAAGCTTTAGATCATGCGAAAGAACCAACTCATCCTAATTCTCCTACTAGCCTTTACTTTTCTTTTCCAAACCTTCACCAGCGCCAAAGTGCTACGGGTGGAGATCGAGTCGAGGGAGCCAGTACTCAACGGGAAAAAATTTGGCCAGTTTGGCGCCTACGAATTATTACGTGGGAAAATTTATTATGGTTTTGACCCCAATAATCGCTATAACCAGCGCATTACCGACCTGGCTTTTGCTCCAGTAAATGCAGATGGGTTGGTAGAAGCCTGGGGAGATTTGGTGGTTTTACAAGCCGTAGACGCCAATAAAAGACGAGGTGTCGCCTTGGTGGAAGTAAGCAATCGCGGTGGGAAGTTCACCCCCAGCTATTTCAATCAAGCTACCAAAACTAGAGCACTCCAAATAGATGATCCTGCTTATTGGGGCGATGGCCTGACTATGGAAGAAGGGCTCACTGTCATTTGGATCGGTTGGCAGTTTGATGTACCAGCGCATGAACATACACTCAATTTCCATATTCCAAAAGCAAGAGGAAAAGAAGGCCAAAGCATTGAAGGATGGGTACGAAGCGATTGGTCGGTGGAGAAACCAAGTACCACACTACATCTTGGGCACAATGGTCAAATCCCCTACCCTGCTATCCGACCAGATTCTCGCGAACACCAGCTAACGGTCCGTGATGGCCGAGATGCTCCTCGGCTGCCAATCCCTCGTAGTGACTGGTCTTTTGGCGATGATCGACAACATATAGAATTGACTTCCGGATTTCAAGCGGGCAAGATCTATGAATTGGTATATCGAGCTGCTGATCCAGTAGTTGTTGGTTTAGGACCTGCCGCGATCCGCGATGTCATTTCCTATGCCAAACACGATGAATCCTGCCCCTTCTCCGTGCAGAAAGGAGTAGCCGCCGGGGTTTCTCAAACGGGTCGTTTCTTGCGTTATTTTCTATACAAGGGTTTCAATACCGATGAGGAGGGTCGACCAGCCTATGATGGCATTATGAGTATCACTGCAGGTGGTGGTAAGGGAAGTTTCAACCATCGTTTTGCGCAACCTTCCAGGGATGCCCATCGCTATTCCGCATTTTTCTACCCTACAGATATCTTTCCTTTTGCTTTACAATCACAAAGGGACAAACTCAATGGTGAAACCGATGGCATCCTCGATCAGCTGTTCGATCCAACACATGTTCCTAAGGTCTTTCAGATTAACACCGGTTATGAATATTGGGGGCGCTCGGCTAGTTTAATCCATACTAGTCCAGATGGTCAAAAAGACCTGGAACTTCTACCTACTGAACGTATCTATCACCTCGCTTCTGGTCAGCATTTTGTAGATCGATGGCCACCAAATAATCCTTATGGGGCAGGCCCGCTGGACGCCTATCGGGGTGACCCACTCGAATTTAGGGTTAACTATCGGGCCCTACTTATTGGGCTGGTCAATTGGGTTGATCAAAATGTAGAACCTCCTGCCAGCAAATATCCACGTCTCTCTGATGGTACACTCGTACCTAAGGAGGCGGTTGACTTCCCGCAGCTTGCCAATATTGATTTCCCTACCACTATTCACCAAGCCTATCGGGTGGATTATGGCGGACGTTGGGATCGCGGAATCATCGATCAACAGCCGCCCAAGTTGGGATATACTTTTCCAAGTCTTGTACCACAAGTGGACTCTTTGGGTAATGAAGTGGGCGGAATTCGCAATGTTGAAATCCGCGTGCCGATCGGTACGTATACGCCCTGGAGTCTTCGGCTTGGTGCGGCCGCCAACAAGCATGAATTAGCCAATTTCCGCGGTTTATTTATTCCCTTGACTAAAACGGAGGCGGAACGCCAAGAAAAAGCAGATCCTCGACCCAACCTGCACCAGCTGTATCCTGATGAGAAACAGTATATGGAGCAAGTTGAACAAGCAATTAATGAGTTGATTGGCGGGCATTACCTACTGAAACGAGATCGAGCATTTTTAAAAGCTTCTGCCCAAGCTCGCTGGGAATGGGCTCAGCAGGAGCGACCAACCCAAACGATGGTTTCGGAAGGGCCTAAAAATGGTGCGCTCATTATTATCGGCGGAGGAAGATTAGACAAGGTTTTCTATCAGAAATTTAAAGAATTGGCTGGAGGAGCAGATGCACCGATTGTGATCATTCCGACGGCCAATAGTGACTTTGGCTTGAATCGGGATTCCGGCTATGTCAATACCAAAAGTAGATTTTTAGCAGAAGGCTTTAAGCAGGTAACTGTGCTGCATACGCGCAATCGAGAAGAAGCTAATAGCGCTGCCTTTACCCAAGCGATACGAGAGGCGAAAGGCGTCTGGTTTCCAGGCGGTCGTCAATGGCGCTTGGCTGATAGTTACCTAAACACTGAAACGCATGAAGCCTTGAAGGATCTGCTCGACAGGGGTGGCGTCATTGCAGGAAGCTCTGCAGGGGCGACTATTCAAGGATCTTATTTGGCTCGTGGTGACAGTAAAACCAATACGATTATGATGGGAGATCATGAGGAAGGTTTGGGTTTTGTGACGAATATTGCTATTGATCAGCATTTGCTGGCCCGCAATAGACAGTTTGATTTGTTTGAGATATTGGAGCATCGCCCGGAGTTGTTAGGCATTGGCTTAGATGAAAACACTGGGATTGTTGTGCAAGGTGATCAATTTGAAGTAATTGGTGCTAGCCTAGTCGCTATTTATGACGGCAAAAAATGGTCGAGAGAGCGACGAGCTTATTTTCCGTTAGGTAAAGGAGAAAAGCGTTTTTATTTTCTGCGATCTGGAGCGCGTTATGATTTAAGACATCGCAAGGTGATTGAATAGGCCTGTAGGACAAGAATCCTTAGAGCAGGTTTAAATTGAGCATGATATGGCTATTGCATTAATTATTACAGATCGCGCTGTTACTGTTCTACAGCAACAACTAATCGAGGCCTTAGGCCAGCAAGTCCCGGTTTGGAGTTATCCAAATATTCCCCAGCCGGAGGTTGTAAAAATGGTAATCCTCTGGAAACACCCTAAAGGCGTTTTGAATCAATTTCCAAACCTGAAATTGATAAGTTCATTTGGTGCTGGTGTTGAACATATTTTGACGGATGATAGCATATCAAAAAATATACCTGTCACTCGGATTGTAGATGACTCACTTAGTCGATCTATGCGCAATTATGTTCTTATGGCGGTATTGAATATACAGCGGCAGTTTAGGCAATTACAAAAAAATCAGGCTTTGGGTAAATGGGAAAAACCAGCTGTAGTAGAATTGCCTTTGCGGATCGGAATACTTGGTCTAGGGGCCTTGGGTGGTCGAATTGCCAGCGATTTATTAACGCTAGGGTTTGAAGTATCAGGCTACAGCCGAAGTCCAAAAAACATTAAAGGTCTTACCTCCTTTACTTCCGACTCCAAACCACTCCACGACTATCTTACTCAAATCAATCTTCTGGTTAACATACTTCCGCGAACTCCAGCCACAGAAGGTATGCTTAACCTTGATATATTGAGCAAAATGCCCAAAGGTAGCTTTTTGGTGAATGTGGGTAGAGGTTCTCAATTGGTAGAGGCAGATTTACTAAAGGCTATCCAATTAGGCTATATCCAAGAAGCTTGGTTAGATGTTTTTTCGCAAGAGCCCTTACCCATAGATCATCCATTTTGGGAGACGGAGCAAATCGTGATTACGCCACATATCGCTAGTGTTACAGATCAGGCGGAAGCCGCTCGGATTATTGGGGATAATTATCGGCGAATGGAGACCGGGCAAGACTTGTTGTTTGAGGTGGACCGAGAAAAGGGATATTGAGTTTGTTAAAACGTTATAAGCTTCTCTATTTTTTGAAAAGTCTGTTCAGGCCTTTCATCACCGCTATTGATATAGTTGTCAATTCCAATCAGATCTACTAAGTTTTGATATTTGCTATACAATGAATCAATCGTCGTTTTCCCGGATGTCCAACACTCGCGAAGTTCATCCCGATGGTAGATTACTTCTCGGGAAGGGAATAAAACAACAAAAACAAGATGTTCCTTAAATGTTTCTTGGTATTTTTTGATATAGGCTTCACCTAAGATGACATAGTCTATTACAACTGATTTCCCGGACTTAAAATACTTCACTCCTTCTTCAAAAAGAGCTGCTTTTACCTTCCTTAGTTGCTCTGGATACTGAGTGATATCTGCTATTGCCGGAAAAAGATCATTTTTTATAGCATCTCCACACAAGAGGGTAAAACCAAATGTTTCGCTGACCATTCTGCTCAGGGTTGTTTTCCCAACTCCACAGGGTCCAGTGATCACCACTACAATGGGATGTTTACGCATAACCGCAGCTTATTTTAATTCCCTGGTCTATCTTTGCTTTCCGGATTACTGCCTGCACGAATTTCATGTCAAAACCGATATCCCGCAAACAAAGAAAAATTAAAGCGGCCAATATTTAAGTTGTATTCTGAGGTCAATCGAATTGGACCGAAGGTCGTCAATGCTCCAATTTCGAGGCCAAGCCCATGAAACCAATCTGAAGTATACGCGCCACGCAAATCCGCTTTCGATAAAAACTGAAATTCGGAAGAAGCATGCCACAGGGCATTATAGGTAAATCCAGCAAAAGTGCTGCTCTTGCTGATACGTCGCCGAAGTCTGAAAGCCGTGCTACCAAATGCCGTAGTCGGTTGCTCCATGTAGCGCAAACCCATAATTTCAAAAAACGATTCTTCTCCTGGAACCTCCCGACCTAGGAATAATTGATTGATAAACGAACGTTGTTTGTAGTTGATCAAGCCTGCCCCATTAATCCAGGACAACCACCAATTTTCGTTTAATGGGAATACCTTATGTAGACGAGCGGTGAGTACCAGATTGTTATCCATAGGGATGCTTTCTCGTGCATCAAGTCGCTCATCTAACCTGCCACCAAAGGTCCATTGAGCTCGTATACTCGTTAGCGATCCCTCAGTAGGGAAATATGTTCGATCGTAGGTATCTCGACTCAATTTCAAAAACAAGCCGACTTGCTTCGCAAAAGCTGCCTCGTTTTGTTGGGTAAAGAATTTTCGATCCTGTGCCAGGCGATCCACAAAAACGCCTGCTTCTAAAGCAGCGGTACGACTAATTCCGGAAACCAAGGACAATCGCGTAGAAAGATGGTGAAAGCTAAATTCATCTACCAATTGAAAATTATCAAATCTGCGCCCTAGAAAAGTATTAAAGCTTCCATGCCATTTCAACCCAATACTGGGCGAAGAACGATTGTAAAATAAATAATCTACAAATAAGCCTGGGTTTTCGGATACCCGCAAATCTGCAGAAAGAATGGATCCTCGAATCCCGACATTTCTGCCTGTAGCATTCAGTAATAATCCTGCATTAAAGTCACTATCGTAATTAATACTTCCGCGCACATACCACAACGGAGCAGCG
>JAHQWA010000110.1 GCA_019634045.1 Saprospiraceae bacterium | reverse complement strand
TAACCCATTCCAGGGTGAGACGGTAATTGGATACAACTTGCCAGAATCTACTCAAGTAACTTTCACAGTAAGTGACGTAGCCGGTAGAACGCTTAAGATGATCCGTACAGAAGGTGTTAAGGGATATAACAATATCATCCTTAACAGCAAGGATCTTCCAGCAGCAGGTGTACTATACTACACTGTTTCTACTGATGATTATACTGCAACTAAGAAGATGATTATTGCTCAATAATCACTCTTAACCGAAATACATTTGGAGTGGCCCTTTGGGTCACTCCATTTTTTTTGCAAAATCACCAGGCCCGCACGGTGGTTTTTGTTTTTTTTTGTACCTTCGTTCTGTAGTAGAATAACAAACCCTGAGCATAATCCCATGATATGAAAAATGCAACTGGAAAACTCTTCCTGCTGTGCGTCCTTTCCTTGTATGCACTAGTCCCAGTCCTGGGACAGGTCTCCATATCACTTGACGATAAGACAGTACAACCCGGAGAAAAATTTATCCTTCCCGTAAAAGTCAATAATTACAATAATATACTCGGCACTCAATTTTTTCTTAGGTGGGATCCTGCAATCCTATCCTTCAAGAAAGTAGTAGATATACATACTCCCTTTGATCTGGAAGATAATTTCGGGGTACCCGGCGGAGATGAAGAGAATGATCTTTCCTTCGTTTGGTTTGAAACGGGTTCGCTCACTGGAATTAACATAGAAGACGATTCGACAATGTTTTCTATTGAATTTGAAGCCAAGGGAGCGTTTGGAGAGTTTTCTCGCGTAGAATTTTATGAGGATACAACCAATGTTTCAACGATCACAGAGGTAGTAGATACAAGCTTTACAGCCATCCCCGTAGATCTACAGAGTGCTGTAGTCTCAGTAGGGGAAACGGTTGATGCCGTCTACAATAATGCCCCTGATAAGATCGCCGTACAAGCATCTTACCCCAATCCTTTCGCCCATCATACAACATTAAGATTCAGACTTACACAATCAACAACCATTCGTCTTAGCATCTTAGATTTACAAGGAAAAACAGTTTTTGAGGAACAGGAGTACTATGGAAGTGGTCAGCATGATCTAAACATTAAAAAGGACATCTTTGATCTACCTGGCACCTATTTCATCCATCTTACTTCTCCTGATTTTCGGGTAACTCAAAAGCTGGTGTTTTTGAACCAATAAATTATATTCCCTAACATCCCAAATTCCGAACATGATGGATAGGATTTTTACACGCCTATTTGCCGGGCTCCTTTTGCTCATACCTATGTGCATGATGGCAAACCCTACCCTAGGTCGGCTCGATGACCTGGAGGGATTTACAATTACATTAGAAGATTTTGATGCAAACCAAGGAGATCAGATCTGCTTAGACGCGACCGTCAGCGGATTCATGAATATTCTTGGTATGCAGTTCTCAATCAATTATGATCCTGCAGTTCTCCAATTTGATAACATTGCCAACACGAACCTTACAGGGCTAAGTCCAAATTCATTTGGCAACCCTACTCCAGGAAATATCACTATGTCCTGGTCGGATCCAGCTGCTGTGGGGGTTTCAGTTGATGACGGGACGGCATTGTTTGAAGTCTGTTTTACGGTCTTAGGCACTTCAGGTACGAATGTCACCTTTTCTGACACACCAACACCAACAGAAGTTATCGATGGAACATTAACTGTAATTGGATTTACAGGCAATGATTCAGCTGTAACTATTGATGGAAATCCCCCAACAGACGATGGAGGTTCCGGAGGTGGTGATGGCGGCGGCGACGGTGGCTCCGGTGGCGATGGCGGTGGAGACGGCGGCTCGGGAGGTGATGGCGGCGACGGTGGCTCCGGCGGAGGAAGTTCCGAGTTTACCTTAGCTATTGAAAACATTACTGCTGATCAAGGCGATCAAATTTGTTTGGATGTGACAGTTACCAATTTCACAGATATTTTGGGCCTGCAGTATTCCATCAATTATGATCCTGCCGTTCTTCAATTCAGTTCTATCTCTAACACCAATTTAGCGGGATTGAGTCCTAACTCTTTTGGTAACCCGACACCAGGTAATATTACAATGTCTTGGTCGGACCCGAATGCAGTTGGAGTTTCGGTTGCTGATGGTACAATTCTATATGAGGTGTGCTTTGATGTAATTGGGACAGGAACAACTAACGTAACATTTGGAGATACGCCTACGTCTATAGAAGTAGTCAATGCCGATCTTACTACTAGTTCCGAAATAACGCAGAGCGGAGGAACCGTTACCATCAATGGTGATGGTGGCTCTGGTGGTGGAGATGGCGGCGGCGACGGCGGTTCCGGAGGTGGTGATGGCGGGAATGAGGATCCTAACTTCACAGGCTTTGGTCTAGCTATTCAAGATGTTACGGCAGACCAAGGAGATGAGATATGCCTAGATGTCGTTGCTTATAACTTCGATAATATTCTTGGATTGCAGTATTCGATCTCTTACGATCCTTCAGTACTACAATTTTCTTCTATTTCTAATACAAACTTAGCTGGTTTAAGTCCAAACTCTTTTGGTAATCCTTCTGCTGGCGTGATCACTAGCTCTTGGTCTGATCCAAATGCTACTGGCCTATCGATCGATGATGGAACCGTAATTTTTGAGGTGTGCTTCACTGTAATCGGTACAGGTTCTACTACGGTGACTTTTGGCAATTCACCTACGCCGATCGAAGTTATTGATAGCGGTTTGAATGAAATTAACTTTGAACAGAACGACGGTATTGTTACCATCAATGGTGGTAACAACGGCGGCGGTGGTGGTGGCGGTAATAGCGGACCATCATTTGACGGGTTTGGAGTTACGATACAAGATTTTTCTGCTGACCAAGGTGATCAAATCTGCTTAGATATCAAAGCTTATGAATTCAATGGTATCCTAGGTATGCAGTATACCATGAATTATGATCCTAGCCGACTAGAATTTGTAGAGATCAGGAATCCAAATTTGGAAGGATTATCAGCGGCGAGTTTTGGAAACCCCTCTCCAGGTGTAATAACCTTGGCTTGGTCTGACCCAAATGCGACGGGAGTGACCGTGGATGATGGAACAGTTATCTATGAGGTATGCTTCAATGTATTAGGAAATAATGCTATTACTGCAGTGACCATTTCAGGAGAACCCACGCAAATTGAGGTTACGGACAGCGGCTTGAATAATGTTCCCTTCGATTTCGATACTGGAATTATTACAATCAGCGATAATGGTTCTGGATCCGGCTTTGATGGTTTCGGAATCATAGTAGGGGATAAAAGTTTACAAGAAGGAGAGTCTTTCTGTGTACCGGTAAGCGTACAAGAGTTTGTTGATATCATTGGTATGCAGTTTTCCATTTCCTATAATTCTGCTGAACTGCAATTGGATCAAGTTACGGGGTTTAACCTAAATGGGTTAAACGAAAATTCCTTTGGGACCCAGGATGCTGGTACAATTAGAGTTACTTGGAATGATCCAGATGGACTAGGGGTTACATTGAATACAGATAATGACCCGCAGGCGCTCTTTGAACTCTGCTTCACTGTCATTGGCACCAATAGTTCTCAAGTTTGTATCACGGATTCACCAGTCCAGGTAGAAATTACCTCTGCGGATCTTACACTAATCGATCCTACCCTAGTTTGCGGTAATATTTTGGTAGGTGAAGATCCACCGCCAACTGTAACGCCAACGGTAACTGCAGTTAGTTGTCCAGGAGAAGATGATGGTAGTATCACCTTAGCTGTGAGTGGCGTTGGACCTACTTTCGATTATCAGTGGAGTATTAATGGTTTGGGTAATGCCAATACGGCTAGTGGCTTGTCCGCAGGAGATGTGACCGTTACGGTGACAGATAACGGTACTGGTTTGCAAACGATTCAAACGATTGCGGTTCCAAGTCCAGCACCGATAGATATTAGTTTTAATGTAACGGATGCCAGCTGCTCTGATGGTTCTGATGGAAGCATTAATTTGGCAGTGACTGGCGGTACTGGTCCGTATTCCTATAATTGGTCTCCTTCAGGAACCAATACTAGTCAAAATAATGGCTTGGCACCTGGTGATTATTCAGTTACCGTAACGGATGCCAATGGTTGTACGGCTACAGGAGGTCCATATACCGTGGGTAGCCCAGCAGCGATTAGTATTAGTGTGATTTCCGTACAGAATGTACAATGTGCAAGTGACGAGACAGGGGCAATTGCCATTGCAGTAAATGGTGGAAGCCCTCCTTATAATATTGATTGGAATGGAAACTTGGCGGATAATACCACTACCCAAAGTAATTTATCTGCTGGAACCTATTCTGTTGTAGTAACGGATGCCAATAACTGTTCGGCCAGCTTAAACAACATCAATATTCTTAGCAATTTTGATCCTATAATTATCAGTTTGAGCTTAGCTCATATCCCGAATGAGGGCGGAACCGGAGCAATCAATGCCACGGTATCTGGTGGAACCGGACCTGGAACTTTTAGTTATTCATGGACCGGACCGAGCGGGTTCAATTCCAATGCGGAAGACATCAATAACTTATCTACCACTGGAGAATATTGCTTACAAGTAACAGATAACAATAACTGTGTAGAAACAGTTTGTGCAGATTTAGGCAATCTACTAGAAATCACAGCCTTCAATATTGTAAAGGCTTGCGAGAATATCTGCAATGGTGGAGTTGATATCAGTGTAGTTGGAGGCCTCCCCGGAGGTTCGGCAACCTACGCTTGGCAGAGAGTTGGAGAAAATCCGATTCTTAGTTCTCAACAGGATCTAGCGGATGTATGTGCAGGTACTTATAGAGTCACCATAGTGAAGGATGGCCAGGAAGTAACTGGAACATTTGAAGTAACTAATTTTGACCTGGATATTACCGCAACTACCACTCCTTCCACAGACGGTACAAATGGTACCATTTCAATAAACATTGCAGGAGGAAATAGTGGATTTAGCATCCAATGGGACAACGGAGATTCCGGCCCCAATGCGAATGAGTTGCCTCCAGGTGAGATTTGTGCTGATATTACTAGTACGGCCAATGGATGTACTACTAGAGAATGTTGGTTGATTCCATCTCTACCATTCAAACTAGTACGGATGGATGTAACAGAGACAACTTGCAGCGGTCGTTCCGATGGTTTGGTTGAAATCGAAGTAGCAGGTGGGATTACACCTTATATGCTTTCAGTTACAGGCCGACCAGCCTTGACACAAACTAATAACACCACTGGAATATTTAATATTCCGGGATTAGCAACAGGTAACTATGATCTTGTATTGATGGATGCGCTGGGTTCAAGACTCGATCCGAGAGCGGTGGTCCCTGAAGTTGATCCAATCAATGTTACCTGGGAAGTAGTAAACGATACAGAAGATACAGGTGGAACTGGATCTATTACACTAGATATTGCTGGTGGCCGTGCCCCATATAATGTAGCCTGGAATGCAAACATCAATGGCCCTCAACCTATTCAATTGGCTTGCGGTACTTATGCACCAATCATTACGGATGCCAATGGATGTGTAAAAGAGGCGATTGAAATTGAAGTCCTTTGTTTCTCCGATGATGTGGCCACGACTAATGTTGGCTGTCCTGGAGATGGCAACGGTAGTTTGGCTCTTAGTCTTTCGGGTTCTGCTCCGTATCAATTCCAATGGAGAAATGAGCAGACTGGAGAAGCAATGGTGGGAGACCAAACTCTGCAAAACCTTGCTGCTGGTGAGTATACCGTTACTGTTACGGATAATTCCGGAGCAGTATTAGTTCGAACCTATGAAGTAGGGACGCAATCTAGTTTGCGGTTTAACACCCTTGAAACCGTCTCTTCCTATAATGGATTCACTGTTAGCTGTAGTTATTCCAGCGATGGAATTCTACAAGCAGTAGGTGGAGGCAATCAAGGTATGCTTACCTATGAGTGGCTAAATAGTGAGGGAGCAGTAGTAAGTACTTCTTCTACCTTCAACACCGCTTCTCCTGGTATGTATAGCGTTCGGATCTTCGATGATGTATGTATGGTGGAGGAAACAATTGAAGCAACATCTCCGGATGGGCTTCAGGTCCAAGCCGTCAATATTAATGAGATTAGTTGTGCTAATGAAGTTGATGGACAAATTAACGTTCTAGCTTCCGGTGGTATTGCGCCGTATCTGTATCGCTGGAGTAGTAATGATTTTGGAGATGAAGCTCGTTTCTTGTCAGCCGGAGATTATACGGTAACGGTGACAGATGCTAATAACTGTGTAGATGCAGCTACTTTTAATTTAGCAGAGCCTGAACCACTTCAAGTTGTTATTGAGACAGAACCAGAAACTGAAGAGTGTAATGGTGTGGCTCGAGCAATTGTCACTGGAGGTACGGAGCCCTATTTCTACAATTGGGTAAAACCTGCCGGACAGACTACCGCCGAAATCACTGGACTTTGTAACGGAACCTATTTCGTAGAGGTTACAGATGCTCAAGGTTGTACCTCGGCGCTAGGCGAGGTGTCAGGTATAGTGAAAGATAAACGTTTTAATTGCTTCGAAGATCGAGTTGTACTGACGCCTGATCAGGATGGATTGAATGATGATCTTGTTATTTTCTGTGCGGATGATTTTCCTCAGAATAAGATCGAGATCTACAATCGATGGGGTCAATTGGTCTACGAAGAGGAAGGTTATGACTGCACGGATTTAGGTGGAATGAATTGCTTTTCGGGGCAAACGAATAGAGGGGAAGATTTACCTGAAGGTGCATATTATTGGGTACTTGAGTATACAGATGCCAATAATAGCTTAGTACAAGTGAAGGGTTCCCTAACTATATTGAGGGAATAGTGGATCATTGGTCGGGTGCCAAGATTCTTGGTATCCGACCGATAGATTCTGTGTACAAATCTTATTTTCCCATGATTCAACCGATCAAAAATGAAAAAATTAACTCTACTTATATTTTTCTCTGCCATTTGCACTTTGCTCAGTGCACAATATGAGGCCGTATTTAATCACTATAACCTAGGGCATGGTAGCCGCAACTTGATCAATCCTGCTGCTGCTGGCTTTGAAGGTGTTTCTCAACTTCAATTCAACCTCCGCGCCCAGTGGACCGGTTTTGAAGATGCTCCTAAGACCTATGGAGCCTTATTTAATGCTCCAATCGGAAAGTCCTTTGGTTTGGGCCTGGTCGTTTATTCAGAACAAGCAGCTCAATTAAATAACCTACGCCTCTTCCTCAACTACGCGTTTCGCTTCACAGCTGGTGAAGATTGGAAGATCTCAGCGGGCTTTTCTACGGAATATCAACAGATGACTTTGGATAGTGATGTGATGACCACACCATTGTTACAACAAGGAGATCAGCTAATTGACGACTTCTTGGGGGGTAAAGGTGTGTTTGATGCAGCTGTTGGATTCTACGCGGCTTTTCGAGACAATACTTTTGGCGGAATTAGTATCAATAATTTAGTACGTAATCGTTTAGTAGATATATCCGGTTCTGGCTCTCAGCCAGGTCAGTCAACTTCTGCCCTACAGTTTTACACTTTTGCTTTTGGACATAAATTCGACTTATATGAGCTTAATCTAACCCTAGAGCCTTCCTTGGTCATTCGCCAAGTATTAGGGGGACCTGAGTCTCTTGTCGATATCAACCTAAAAGCAGGCTTTTTGGAAGAGCAGTTGATCGCTGGCCTATCTTATCGAGGAGGTGCGGCTAATACATTAGCCATCCTATTGGGAACAAGACTGTCAGGTTTTAATCTCTACTATTCCTATGATGTGTCCTTCCAGCGATTTCAGGATTATAGCGTAGGATCTCATGAGGTTACTGTAGCCTTTAGCTTTGAAAACCCTGAGCGATAGAAGAACAGGATCATAAATTAGATAGCTAATTACTCAACCATAATTTTAGCAAAGAAGCTAAGATGTCCTTTTAACAATTGGTTTTTGGGATGACCCTTCTCTTTTCCGGAGAAGGGTCGCTTATTTTAAGAAGGCCGTATCTCCCTAGTTTTATGGTATGATTTTTGTAATTGTTTAGCTGAGAAACTCTAGTGGATCAAGATGTTGTGGAGGAGTAAACATACTATGAGAAAATAAAGACTTACCAATCCTAATGGCCAAGACTCAAATTGGCCCTTCCCGTCTTTGTTTTCCCTTTAAAAATGAAATTTGGTGTAGTTATTATAGTTGCCTATCAATTCGTCTAGCATGAGTTAGGCGCCCTGCCCCGGAATTATTCGAGGCAGGGGGTAGGCTTTTATTAGGACTCCAAGCCAACAAAATACCTCCTTTTGGGTATTTTTAGCATTGAATTAAAGTGTATATTTGTCTAGTCTATAGAAAACAAATTATAATCCATATCTCCTAGATAATCATAGATTATCACACATCTCCTGGATTTAGCCCACCTTTTTTCGCTAAAATCTTCGTGATTAGGATAGTGGATTCCTTCTAAAGAGCTTTGAGTATTTTATTTCCCTTAGATTTTGGCTGTCAAACTGCTGTTTGATGCTAATCTGCCTACCCCAGAAGATCTATTGGCATAGTAGAGCAATCCTGTATTCTGTATTATAGAGGATTATTATACTATATGTATTCTCTTGAAAATTTGTACGAAAATATATCTACAAAAAGCATCTATTTCCTAGTTCTTGCGTAGAATAGGTACATGTTTTCCACTGGAGAATTTACTCGCTGACTAAAAGAAGACAGTGTGATTACTGACATGTTTTTTAAAGTTTCTTGTTGATTATCTGTTAGATACACATATGTAAAAAATCCTTAGATTTTATTTTGTTAGAATGAAACTTTAGATATTCAAGTCCGTAATACTTTATATATCTTATATGAAACACTAAAGGCAATTATAATTAAGGCGATTGGATTGTATGTGATTCACACAAGAACCGTTTTCAAGTGTATACTTAAATCGGTTTTTGGGATGGCCTCTCTTCTATGCAGACAGAAGGGGGGCTTTTTTATTTTACGCCGAACAGTTTTCTTGTGCTTACTATTTGTAAATTTACCCGTCCTCAAACCTTTCCTCAATCTCGAAATCTAATCTTCCTCCTAAGTGCAACTTGAATTAATTATCTATTTGATTCAGGATCGATCCCCAGTTGTAGATAGAGCGATCCTACTCACCTGGGGCTATGTCTAATCAACCCTTAGAGATTAAAAATAATTTTTACTGAATTGGTTATTAGGTGTTTATGCTGTATTTGTTTTTCCTTTCTTTTTGGAGTACCCAAAATTGGCACGGTATTTTCAAGACATGGGAGTAAATGTAAAAAGGTAAACTAGCTAAAAGATTGAAGAGAATTTATCTTTCTCATGAAGATCGAAGGATGAGCAATCAAAGCGCAGTTATTTTATCAACTCCACTCATCCCCCCAAACTTACCTTACATTATCAGACCCACTTTGTACGAGAATAGCTAGAGTTACAGCTTTGCTGTAATAGCCCCAGCTATGCCTCTTCCTATCATTATGGCCTCAACACTAAGATCTGGCACTTATGGTGTGCACTACCATAAAGCCTGATACTCCTATGTCAAAACTCAATAATCATTTTAAATACATCAGCATGAAACACTTAATTTGCAACTTTAAAATGGTCAAGTTTAACCCTTGGGTTATTCTTTACCACCCTCCTAAAGATTGGGGTGTTGTGGTCCTGCTCAGTCTACTGTGCTTTGTAGTACCGACCAACATTCAGGCACAGGATTGCGATCTAGCTTGTAACAGTGCCGTGGAGGCCCCCGTTCAACTCTCAGTAGGCACAGATTGTATTGTTTGGATGGATGCAGACGGGATTTTGGAGGCTCCTCAGGAATGTGAAGGCATGAAGTCCTTGGTCCTAAGAGATGATCAGAATATTCTGGTAGCTGACGGAATGGATCAAGTGCAGTTTGATGCGAAAAGCCATATTGGAAGTACACTCAGTGTTACAGTAACTGATGTCAACACGGGCGTGTTTTGCGTAGGATTCGTGCAACTTATCGATAAGCTGGCACCAACCATCACAGATTGTGAAGAAGTTAGTATTAGTTGTATAGACGATACCTCGCCTGAGTTTACCGGATATCCCACCATCGACGATAACTGTAGCGAAGACTTTCAATTGACCTTCGAGGATACCGTTATCCCAGGGAACTGTACCTCGGGAACGATGAAGAAGATTGAACGCCAATGGATGGCATCGGATGCCTTTGATAATCGCGATAGCTGTGTACAGATCATTACTATAGAAAGACCAAGCTTGGATGAGATTTCATTTCCTGAAAATATGGATCTGAGCTGTGATGCCCCCGATGCGGACCCTACCATTACCGGGTATCCAACTTTTGATGGCGAGATCATTAGCACCGACAATACCTGCGGTTTGGTGGTGAAGATGGTTGCCGATACAGCCTATATCTGTGATGAATACGAATTTCAAATTCATAGATCATGGCTAGTAACGGACGAATGTTCTGGTTTTGAAACGGCAGCCTTACAGATCGTTCATATTAGAGACACTACCCCTCCGGAGATCTCCTGTCCTGCTGATTTCAGTGTAACAACTGAAGGAGGAGATTGTATTGCAACGATAGAACTTGATGAACCAGGCATTACCGATAATTGTGATGCGGGAATGGAATACGATGTAATTACCTCTTTTGGAGCAGTGGGATTGGGACCACATCCTTATGTGCCAGCCGGTGTTCATACAGTCCAGTATACAGCCACTGATGCTTGTGGAAATACAGCTATGTGTACAATGTCTATCAACGTCCTTGATGAGGATGAACCCATAGCCGTTTGTGAGGATTTTACGATTGTTTCTGTACCCTCAGGGGGAGTAGCCATGGTTATGGCTAATACCTTTGATGATGGGAGCTTTGATAACTGCCAAGACGAGGTTTTCTTCAAAGCTCGTCGGATGAATATTGGTGAATGTGAGCAGGTTAATGGAGATGATTCCCCCTACACCTCTGGATATCAGGAATGGTTCGATGATCGGGTCATGTTTTGCTGTGGAGAGGCGGAGATGGGTGAGATACAAGTTATCATGAGAGTATACGAACTAGATCCCGGCGAAGGCCCTGTCAACCCAGAGCGAGAGGTAAGTGGAGGAGATTTGCATCACCATTATTCGGAATGTATGGTGATGGTCCAGATACAAGATAAAATTCCACCGCGCTTTTTGACTTGTCCGCCGATGGATACAATTGAATGTAATGAGGAATATCCCGATTGGAGTATTTTCGGTTCGCCGCAGGTGGAAGACAATTGTGGGTATACTTTAGATTCCACCCTAGTGGAAGCTGTTAACGATTGTGGAGTAGGGAGCATTATAAGAACTTGGACTGCAACGGACGAAGTAGGAAATTCTTCAGACTGTAGACAAGAGATCTTTGTAGTGAATTCTAATCCCTTTACTGAAGAAGATATAATTTGGCCGGAAGATTATACCACTGATGTCTGTGGCGCTATGGTTGATCCAGAGGACCTCCCGGAAGGCTTCAATATCCCACAGATATTGGGAGAGCATTGCGGCGTGATTGCCCTAAATCATCATGATCAAACCTTCGATCTATCCCAGCCTGCTTGTTTTAAAGTATTACGCACCTGGACCGTAATTGATTGGTGCCGCTACGATCCTGATGATCCACTGAGTCAAGGACGATTTCAAAGTGTACAGATAATTAAAGTGCAAGATAATATCGCTCCTACTATTACCTGCCCATCCGATGTTACCGTAGGTGTATCAGATGATTGCGAAACGGGAGCGGTTGATTTAGGCTTGGCGATTGCAGACGATTGTAGCCCCGGTGTTTTAATCACGAACAACTCTCCCTATGCGACAGCTACTGGGCAGAACGCTAGCGGTTCCTATCCACTTGGAACTACCGTTGTTACTTTTTCCGCTTCGGATCGATGTGGAAATGTCGCTTCTTGCGAGGTGCAAGTAACCGTGAGAGATAATGAAGCTCCACAACCCGTGTGTATCGTTGGCTTATCCGCCTCTATCTACGAAGAGAATGGTAGTTTGATGGCCCAGCTTAATGCGACAGCTTTTGATGCAGGAGCCCAGGACAATTGTACACCAAGTAATTTGTTGAAGTATACCATTCGTAGAAATGAAGAAGGGCAGACAAGCCCGCCATCCACTACCAGTATTACCTTTGATTGTGACGATATAGGTACACAGCTAGTACAACTCTGGGTCACCGATGCCCTTGGAAATTCTAGTTATTGCCTTACCTATATTGATGTACAAGACAATAACAGACTCTGTCCACAGACCAATAACATTACTTATGCACAATTGGCCGGGGGCATAGCCACCGAAGAGGGTGAGTATGTACAGGAGGTGAGTATTAATGTTACTGGAGGCCAACACTTTCAGATGTTTACGGGCGGTAGTGGCAACTATCTTTTCCCGGATGTGCCTTTTGGGGAGGATTATACCATCGTACCGGTCAAAGATGACCATTTGTTGAATGGAGTTACTACAATTGATCTCGTACTCATTTCTAAACATATACTAAATCTGCAGCTCTTGGACTCTCCGTACAAGGTGATTGCCGCAGATATCGACCGTTCTGGCCATATTTCTACCATGGACCTGATTCGTTTGCGGAGATTAATTCTACATATTGATGAAGAGATGCCCAATGGAAATAAATCTTGGCGATTCGTGGATGCGGACTACCGATTTCCAGATGTGAAAAATCCTTTCATGACTTATTTCCCAGAAATTTTCAACATCAATGATTTGGACTATGATGAAATGCATGCTGATTTTATCGCTGTCAAGGTGGGTGATGTAAATTATACCGCTATGCCGAATAGTTTACTAGGCGTGGATGACCGCAGCACTTATGAGGCAGTATCATTGCAAACAGAGGAGCAAGTGCTGATGGAAGGGGAGGAATATACCATAGCGTTTACACTGGCAGAGATGCGGGATATCATGGCCTTTCAATTCACCCTACAGTTTAATACCGAATTGCTGCACTTCGTGGCTGTGGAAGGCGGGGGGATTCCGAACATGAGTGAGGAGAATTTTGGACTGCGATACTTAAATGATGGATTAATCACGGGGAGTTGGAATGAAACTACCGATGCAGATATCGGAGCTAAAGAAACCTTATTCCGTATGACCTTTCGGGCAGAAAGAGAAGTCAAACTATCTGAAGCTATCAGTTTGAGTTCACGCTTGACGCTACCTGAGGCTTATACCAAAGAAGGTGATCCAAGAGGATTGCAATTGGACTTCGAAGAGAAGAACATAGGTGATGGGTTTCAATTGTTCCAAAATAAACCTAACCCGTTTGATCAGCAAACGATTATAGCGTTCAATATGCCACAATATGATATGGCCCAGCTAAGCATATTTGATATGGCTGGAAAACTAATCTTTCAGCAAGAAAACCTCTTTCAGGCAGGTTATAATGAAATCACGATTCGCGAAGATCAACTCCCTGATAGTGGTATATTTTACTATACACTACAAACGGGTGATCGCAAAGAGACCAAAAAAATGATCCTTCTTGACTAAAGGATGAAAGACTATATAAAAGGTGTAGAATGTATTGATGTATTCCGCCCCCACTAGAAGTAGTGGGGGCTTTTTAATTCTTACGACTTCCTTAACATTTGTCGAGTTTTAAGTGATTTTAGCCGAGGAAAATGGCATTTCGTCGGTAAAACCGGCATAATTGTAGTGTATTCAACGCAAGGCCACTTAAAGCCCATAAAGCAAAAAAGAACATGGCCTTACTTCCCGACTGTAAGAAAACATCTACAAACTTTTACCTTTTTGACAATTCAGGTAGATAGTCAGAAATCAGGTAGACCATTATCCATGGAAGAACTTTATTTCTGGTTGTCTCACTGGCAAAAAGCTTGTTAAAGAATCATCTTTCACAATGTTTTGATCCACAAAGTGAAACAGCAATAAAGCTGTTCGCCTTGAGGGTCAACGCAAACTAAGTGACTTCCGATGCAGGAGTCACACCAATCCGCGAGGAAGCTAATGCGCTTCTTCGACTGAAAACCAAGTAAACTTTGAAAGAGAAAGCAGTGCATCATCCTATTATAGAATAGCTTGATCGCTGCTGCTTCTCTCCTTTGAAACCTTAGAGAAATCGAGAAAAAACGAACCCATGCAAGAATTACTTCAAGCCGCTTTTAGTCCACCAAACATCGTGTTTACGGTCTTGTTGTTAGTGGTCATGTTGTATTGGGTAAGTGTTTTTATGGGGCTGTTGGATATGGGGTCCTTTGATGTTGATATCGATGTAGACATGGATGTAGATGTAGACGTTGATATTGATGCGGACATCGATGCGGATGCCGACGTGACAGCGGGAGGGTTAGCTGGAATCTTACATTTCTTTAACCTGGGGAAAGTGCCATTTATGATTATCATGACCTTTTTGGTACTCAGTATGTGGGCAATTTCAATATTGCTAAACCACTATGTTGGTCATGGCTCCTTAGGGTTTGCGGGGCTTATGTTTATCCCGAACTTGGCGGTGAGCCTTTTAATCACTAAGATTGTCACTAGTCCTTTAGTACCCATTTTCAAAAACCTAGACACTTCTGAAGAGCCAGTGGACTACATCGGTCAAGTCTGCACCCTGTTGCTGAGTGCAAGTCCAAATGATCTAGGACAAGCAGAAGTAAGTGTGAATGGAAGTAGTTTACTAGTGAGTGTGATGGCAGATCAGAAGGAGATTAAAAAAGGAGAAAAAGCACTAATCGTGCAAGAGAATAAAGAGAAGTCGTATTTCATTGTTCAAAAACTAGAAGATTAGATTATGGGACCATTTTTTGGTATGATGATGTTTTCCATCATTTTGGGATGCCTTGCCCTGTGGATATATGCTATCATTGATATTGTCAAGGGAGGCTTCAAGAGCGAGAGCGATAAGATCGTATGGTTAGTATTAGTACTCCTAGTGCCAGCTATTGGTACGGTACTATATTACCTGATCGGACAAAAACAAAAGCAAGATCCCAGCGATCTAGTGTAGATAGCGGGATTCTTGAAATACGCGGAACTACTAAAATGGCGCTCCTCTACAAAAGCTCGTGCAGCAGGGCCAGCTTCTGGCTGGTCTCTGCCGAGCATGACATTTATGGATAACCCTAAAAGCCATATAATATGACATTGGTAATGACAACTAACCCACTTATACGAGGCTTATGTCGCTGGTGAGAAAGCGGTATATTACCTACTGAGTTTTCTTACCTTTAAGGAGATTGTAATCTCCTCGTATTTTTTTGTATTAAACAAGTAAAATCTCAAGAAATGCTTTCATCAATTGGATACGTGATCATCGGTGCAATCGTCATCGTGATTTTCGGCATATTCATCATGATTGCCAGATGGTATAAGAAGGTACCCCAAGGACAGGCGCTTATACGTACAGGTGGTAGCAAACCCGTCGTAGCCTTCAAGAGCGGTATGTTTGTGGTCCCCATTATCCATATGGTCGAAAAAATGGACTTGTCCGTTAAGACTGTTGAAATCGCTCGACTCAAAGAAGATGGTTTGATTTGTCAGGATAATATGCGGGCAGACATTAAGGTGGTATTCTTTGTCCGGGTGAACTCGGATACAGAGGCAATCTTAAAAGTGGCGCAAACCATCGGTGCTGCCAGGGCTTCTGACCTTAGTACCTTGAAACAGCTCTTTGAAGCCAAATTTTCTGAGGCTTTGAAGACAGTAGGTAAGCGATTTGAATTTGTAGAACTATATGATAATCGCGAGAAATTCAAAAAGGAAATTATCGCCATCATCGGCTCAGATCTAAACGGCTATGTGCTGGATGACTGTGCCATCGACTACCTCGAACAAACACCTATAGAATTCCTAAAAGCCGATAACATTCTCGATTCTGAAGGTATCAAGAAGATCACAGAATTAACGGCCGCCCAGAAAGTCAAAGCGAACTTCATTCGTCGCGAAGAAGAAAAGACGATTAAAGAGCAGGATGTAGAAGCACGCGAAGCCATCTTGGAGTACGAGCGGCAGTTGGCAGAAAAGGAAGAGCGGCAGAAAAGGGAGATTGCCAACATCAAATCGCGAGAAGGGGCGGAGATCGCCAAGATTAGCGAAGAAGAGCGATTGCGTTCTGAAATGGTACGTATTAAGACAGAAGAAGAATTGGCGATAGCGGAAGAGAATAAATCAAGACAAGTGGTCATTGCTGCAAAGAATAAGGAGCGAGCAGAAGCAGTAGAGAATGAAAGAGTGGAAAAGGACCGCCTCCTGGAGCAAACGGAGAAGGAGCGTATCGTTACTTTGGCAGAGATCGAGAAGCAGCGTGCAATTGAAGAGGAGAAGCGCAATATCCAGGACGTGATTCGTGAGCGCGTGATGGTCGAGAAAAAGACCGTAGAAGAAGAGGAGAAGATCAAAGATACCCGTGAAGTAGCTGCCGCTAATCGATCCAAGCAGGTAGCGGTGATTAAGGCAGAGGAAGCGGGAGAGTCTTCTATCATTGAATTGTCTAAAACTGCGGAAGCTGAAAAGCTGGCAGCGGAAATACAAGCCCAGAAGTTACTGATCGATGCCGAAGCGGAGAAGAATGCCGCGGAGAAAGAAGCCGAAGCACGTAAGATCCGCGCCGAAGCTAAGGCGGCTGAAGAAGCGACCATTGGTTTGTCAGAAGCTCAAGTGATTGAAGCTAAGGCAAAAGCTAAAGAGCACGAAGGTAGCCTCGAAGCTGTCGTGATCGAGAAGAAAGCCCAAGCGGAAGCTACGGCCATTGCTGCCAAAGCAGAAGCCATGCATAAGCAAGGCCTGCTAGAAGCAGAAGTGTTGGCTGAGAAAGGATCTTCAGAAGCTAAAGTGACTTCTGAGAAAGGATCTGCAGCGGCCAAGGCACTAGAAGAGAAACTAGTTGCCGAAGCTAAAGGCGTAGAGCAGAAGGCATTAGCCATGAAGAAACTCGATGGCGTAGGAAAAGAGCACGAAGAGTTCAAGCTGCGCCTAGAAAAAGATACGGAAGTCCGTTTGGCGGAAATCGATATCCAGCGCTACGTGGCAGAGGCACAGGCCATGGCCTTGTCCGAGGCCTTCAAGCAAGCCAATATCGATATCGTTGGCGGGGAAGATACCTTCATCAACAATGTGATGAACGCTATTAACCGCGGTAAGACCGTCGATCGCTTGATTAATAATAGCGAACACTTAGGGGACCTAAAAACCGCTCTGTTTGGTAACGGCAACGGTGCAACCGGGCTGTTAACCCAAATTAAAGAAGCTGTCAAATCATCGGGTTTTAAAACTGGTGACATCAAAAACTTGACGCTAGCTGCCTTGCTGTATAAGCTACAGCAAAAGGTTAGTGACAATGAAAAAGGTGACATTAGCAAACTCATTGATCAAGTACAGCAGTTTGGCCTGACTGATCAGTTGGTCGGCACTTTACTGTAAGAATTTTTGGGCCGCTTCGGCGGCCCAATCCTTAAAGCTGAACCCATGGCCATGAACAATTGGGCGGAATTAAGGAGCACATGACCAAAACGCCGCGTAAGGCTTTTGGCAGCAGAAAAAAAACGCGCACCTTCAGCCGCTCAACACCTCGCCTTTCAAAAGCGGCAGAACAACTAGCCATTCGGAAAAAAAGAAAAAAGGCTATTCGAGATGTCCTACTCTTCGCCTTGCTTTTGGTCATACTTGTCTATGCCTTATGGGAATGGTGGTTTCACCTTTAAGAACGGAGCATTAACAACACACTCACACTCAAAGATCTTTAATGGATAACACCTCTACTAGTTTTAGAACCACTACTTATGTGGGACTCTTCATTACATTAGTACTTACTACCATTTTTTGGTACCCTTCCGTTTACAAATCTATCTTGCCTGCGGATTTTGAGTTGCGAAATTATATGATGCAAGGTGTGGATTGGCTGGTAGTTCTGATCATAGTTGGATTGATCATCTTTGGAGAAAGGGACAAACTATCTACCTTACAATTCAAGCCGATCACCTTTGAGTCTTTTTCACTCGGCATGGCATTAGGAGGATTCAGTATGCTCTATTTAGTGGCGCACCGATTTCTAGTGAATGTTTCGGGTCCCGATACTAGCCTTGGCCCCGATCTAAGTAATCCTGGCCTCGATACTGTAGGACCTGAGTTCATCTATATCTACGGTCTATTCAGCCTGTTGACCGCAAGCTTTGCGGAGGAAATTATCTATCGAGGATATGCCACGGAGCGCTTGCTACGCTTGCAGGATAAGAAGTGGGTAGCCTTTTTACTACCCTGGGCAGCTTTCACCTTGATGCATTACCGCAAGGGTATGGAGCATATGTTGGCCGTGGCCGTGGTGGCCGCCTTAATGCAATGGTACTATATGAAGTACAGAAATTTGACCATTACTGTGATTGGTCATCTATTCATCGACTCAATGGCTTTGGTTGGGATATTCTATGAGAAGTTTACGGGGGGATAGATTCTAAGCAAAGAATGACTTTCCGGTGGTGATCACGGGGTACAAGCTCCTAGTTTTTTTCGCAAGCTTATAGGCAGCATAGTATCTGTAAAATATATCATTGAAGTTAAAAAAGATGCTTGGATAGAAAAGACCAAAGCCCCATGAAAAGGAAGGATAACTTTCACGACTATAATTCCCATCAAAAGCATTTTGCCAGGTAATAGTACCAAGGCAGAGATAAGAATTTGGAGTCACCTCTTACGGGCCAAAAAACAATCGCCGTATCTTGGCAAGATCGTGTCCTTTCCACAACATATGTACATTGATTGGAGCAGGGTTTATCACAAGAAAAATTAGCAGACCTGTATTCTTGGACTTATTCAGGGATCTGCCAGGTAGGCTTGTCCGGGACTGATAAGCCGCCCTAGTCTTTCTACCGCCCAAAATATCGACTTTGAATCTTGTAGTGGAGGCGCATAATGACGGATTTCGAACAGAAACGGATTATTTCGGTTGTATTGGTACGAAAGTCTAGCCATCAAACGGAGATAAAGAACTAATTTGTAAATTCCGACAGGTAACTGGACTATCAATGTACGCTACAGCAGTATCTATAAGCTAGTCTGCCGTCGCTGATTTCAACCCACTTCGTTTAAATGCTAATTATGATAAAGCAATTTTTGGAATTCGGATTTATGATCGCTTTGGTAGTGATACTGGGATCCTGTGAAAAAGCGACTATCCCGAGCCCTCAAGTCGACTGGCACTCTTACATTGGCAAGTGGGGAAATGTAAATGCTTCCGCTAATGACATTAGCCGGATTGTTATAACTCGGCGAGCGATACGTCGAATTTCATTGCAAGTTTGGGGGAGGTGTGGATCGGAAGTATGCGAAAAAGCGCTATTCTCCTTCACGGACTCAGAGCTTAAAGAATCCACCTTGTCTATTCAGATGCAGACGGATAATGGTTTGGAGTCTTTGAGCCTAGGTACCACTGATAGTGGGAAATTAGAATTGAAGGCCACAGATGAAAACTCGAGCTTTGAAACACAGTTTTTTTCCTGGGAACCGACAGCTTCCTTTTTTGAGCAGGTTACCCAAACGGATGCACGCAGCCTGCAGATGACGGATATGCCTATCAACGCTGTACCTGGGGACCCGGACAATCTACTTGTTTCCGGAACCATTTTAGTATTTCAAACTAGTGAAAGAAAACTGGGCAAAATCCAGGTGATTGGTAATTCTCACTATTTGAGTATAAGGTGGCAGCTCTGGTCTGCCGATGGGACGCTTAGCCCATTAATTGATTATTTCCCAGTATACAAAACGGGCTACTATGACCTAGACGAGGGTAAAGAAGATGAATCAGCGGATCATCGGTACAGCGACTTTTATTGGTCGGTAGAGGATCAGACATTACGCTGGCTAGAACCGGTCAACGCGGCAACTTTTGCCACCTACCACCTGGAGCGGGTGGATTAAGCGGCATAGCAGTCAGCTTATTGGTACCAGCACACCCGTTTGGTTGCTATTCGTCTAATTCTTTAGCGTAGACGTCCGAAAAAATTGCCCCTCACACTTTTTTGGGATAATTTATCCAATCGATAGCCAGGCTTAGGTAGAACTTAGAGTTCATGTTTAAACTTTCATGATTGCGCCTGTCCGGCGGCCAGACGGGCGAGTGCGAGCAAATTTTGTGCTGAGCGAGACAAAAAACGCAGGCATACCTAGAAGGTACGGCGAGGCTTACTCTTAACGCCCAATGCCATTTTACCAGAGATCCTACTGGTTTATCACCTTACAATATTCTGTATTTATCACTGGAAATAGTTTGGATGAGAGGCTCAAGCGATTATATAAAATTGAGTTTTTGGGAATACTTTAGACATTTCTCTGTAGCATTTACTCTATCCTTATTCCTCATAGCTACCGGGATGAATGTATTTGAACTTGTTCAAAGTCAAGCCTGGGATGTCCCCTGGTTCTGGATGGTGTTACCTTTGTTCTTAATCTTGTTAATCACGGTATGTTGGTTGACAATTAAGCTAATAGCACAACTTCGGTTCGACATTTATGCTACTTCAATGACAGCGGATGACTTCAGAGAGATAGTGCATTTGACGGCTTATGAATTAAACTGGATTATCCTAAGGTTGGAGGATCGGGCTTTCGAAGGAGAGCGAGTGGGGAATGGTTTGGAAGGAGCAGAATTGATCACAATTAAAAGAACAGGAAAGCAACTCAGGATAAACAGTATTCCCCATCCTAGACGGTGGAGTAACTCCCCCGATTTTGCTAGGAACAAGGAAAATAAGCTAACTTTTGTTTATAACGCTGCTGCTTTTCTAAGAGGAGAAGATATCTTTCAAGTGATGGAAGATCGGAAGAAGCGAGAAGAGGAAAATTTTTGGAAAGCGAGTGAGTGGACCCCTAGAACCCTTGCTAAACGCCTTTTGGCCTATGGGTTCATTGTATTATTTCTCTTTCTTGCTTGGATTTCTCTGTATGAGGCTCCTTTGATTGGAGTGCTCTTCCTATTGATTGGGGGAGGTCTGGGTGGAATTTATATCTGGAGTGATATTCAGATGATTCTCAATAAAAGAGAATACCAAGCTCAAGCTAAGGATCAGCAGAATTAGTGGTATCTAACAGTAGTTTTCGTTTGTAAAGAGCAATTTTTAAGGAAGAAAAATGTTGTAAAACTATGGAACACCAATTTGATAGCAATTGGCATTCCAAACAATTAAGCGATTAACCCCAACAACTAGCTTGAGATGGCATTTTGGATAATAGGTGCAGTAGGTGTACTTGCAATAGCACTAGTAACAACAAATTGGCGGCGCGTCACTTGGAAAATGCCCACTGAGCCCTTCCCGCCTAAGTGGCGAAGTGTCTTGGTCAAAGAGATTGACTTCTACAACGGCCTGATGCCCGCCGAAAAACGAAGCTTCGAATTTAAAGTACAAGAGTTTCTGCTCAATTGCAGAATTACTGGCATCGAAACTAATGTGGATCTTACGGATCGATTAATGGTGGCGGCTAGCGCAGTCATCCCCATTCTGAAATTTCCTAAGTGGCATTATACGAACCTCTTCGAAGTTCTATTGTACCCCAAATCCTTTAATGAAGACTTTGAGACTACTGGCCGCGATCGGAGAATTTTGGGCATGGTGGGCAGTGGCTTTATGAATGGAAAAATGATCCTCTCCAAGCAAGCGCTTCATCATGGTTTTGACAATCGTACCGATAAGAAGAATACGGCAATACATGAGTTTGTTCATCTAATTGACAAATTAGATGGGAACATCGATGGCGTGCCGAAATTGCTGCTGGAGCAACCTTGTGTGATTCCGTGGCTGGATTTAATGACTCAAAAAATCGAAGAGATTGCGGATGAAGAGTCTGACATCAACCCCTACGGAGGAACCAGTAAAGTCGAATTTTTTGCAGTGGCTAGCGAATATTTCTTTGAGCGACCTAGACTATTAGCAAAGAAACATCCAAAGCTCTATGATATGCTAGAAGAAATATTTGACCACGATATGGAAAAGCGCCAGCTTAATCAAAAAAAGCAAAGTTTAGGCAGAAATAGTCCATGCCCTTGCGGAAGTGGGAGAAAATTCAAACATTGTTGTGGTAAGCAGCATTATTAATAATAGGATCTTGTTAATTCGGATAAATCAAGCTTATGTTCTTGCGACATCTGATGTTAAAGGCGGGTATTCTGAGATTTACTACAAAGCGAGTAACACGCAGGTACATGGCTCGGGATATAAGTAGCCTCCTGATCGCAGCAGAACAAGCCCCGGATTTTCTCCAGCGAAAAGCCATTAAGTATTTAGGAGAAATCGGAAATATTAGAGCCTATCAAAAGTTGGTAGACATGCTGAAGAGAGGGAGCGCACATCCGGAGATCCTATATGTCGCTATTCTCACCATTGTACACGATAAACAATTGTGGTTATCAGAAGCGGAAAAGCGATTTCTCTACTCGCGGGAGTATCTCTTGGATGAACTAGTGGTTCCAGATCAGAAGTTGCCTCCGCCCAAACCTCGCCGAATAGAACCGATCAAGTTTGAAAAACCTGGGCTGCGGCTCATGCGCGACCTGCAACGTAGCCGCAGAGGGTAGTACACAGACTTAAAAATCAATCAGCTCTTCAAGTATGAATATAATGAAGCAAGTGCTTGCTGGAGGCCTACTGCTATTGATCGTAGTTATCGGTAGTGTGTTCTGGTATCAGAACGATGCTTGTGAATGTAGACAGCGAATCAGTTACGCCAATATTGAGTTGTATGATGATTTGAATAGGGATACCCTCTTTCATCCCTTGCGGGAAGAAGAATATCTGCATGTACAGGAGGACTGGTCGAATATTGATTTGCAGAGTGATAGTAGCCACATCCTTCAGCGGTTGCAAATTTCGCCTGAGCGAGAATTGTTGGTCATGTCTTTTGACAAATCGGGGCAACGACAGTTCGGAGCCATATATCTTCCCGAAGACTTTGATAGTACCCAACAATACCCCTTATTACTTTGGGCAAATGGCCTAAACCAATTCGACCCCACCGTCAATCTCACCAAGAATTCATTACTTCAAGAGGTGACGAAAAGCCTCAAAGAATACTTTATCGTTGTCCCGTCCTATCGAGGTCAAGCATTACAGACCTACTACACGCGTTACTGCTCCGATGGCTTCTTCGGCGATGCCTTTGATGGAGCCACCGATGATGCTCTCCGTTTGCTCCATTGGACACAAGACAATTTCTCCGCGGTCGATACACAACGGCTTGCTCTGTTCGGTGTCAGTAGAGGGGGGACGGTAGGACTCTTGGCTGCTGCTCGTTATCCCAAGCTCAATTGCGTGGTAGCGCAAAGTGGTCCCACCAACTTTTTATCACCAACAGAGTCCAAAAGATTCGGCAAACAGTATCGGTATCAATTCCTAAGTAAAGAAGCTTCCCTACCCGTTCTCCGCGAGAAGATTATCAAAAGTTCACCTATCTATTTTATAGATGCTTACCCTGGTGATCTGCTGCTGATTTATGGGAAAAAAGATTGGATTGTACCTATTAGGAATGCTGAGCGTTTGAAGGAGAAATTAAGTGCTAAACCTAATCTGAAATTAGTACAACTAGAAGGAGGGCATTCTGCCCGTTACACAAAACAGGCGCTCCGTTGGATCAAAGAACACAATCGCAAACCCTAATCCTGATGAAAGCCTGGATCAAAACACAGACTGTCGATCGCTATCTGCAAGCCCTACGTCAACAAATGCTTGCAGAGCTACCCAATAATATTAGCTTGTTAGAGATAGGTTGTGGTACTGGAGATTTCTTGTTTCGGTGTGCAGGGAAATTATCCCATGGCTTGGGGGTAGATGCCGATATACGATTGATTCAACATGCTTTGCCCGACGATCTTCCCCATTATGACTCCAGCCCGGCGCATAGAAGATGTATTTGAACTTATCCGACCACCTCGGAGCACGCCGGACATCTCGCCATATGGCTTGATACGATTAAGATATGTGGCGTAATGACGTTAGGAGTTATGATCATCATATTATGTGTTCGCTGTTGTTTTCTATTCTAAAAGTTTCATTGCTTCGTTGAGCAAATGATTTTTATCTAACTTTTTTTCAACTATTCTTTGTGGCTTAATTCCATAACCAACAAATTCTTCTCCGGTGGATAGATAGTCTCTTTTTGAACATATTTGAAAAGCTCCTTTTCCTGGTAACTGAAAGCCGATAGGATTTCCAGTCGTTCCTGCTGTAGGTCTTCCAATCACTATTCCCCTTTCAGTATTTAGAAATGCCGAAACAAAATCTTCTCCTGCTGAATAGGTTTTTTCACTGATTAAGACTACAATTGGTTTAGTGTACCTCTTACCTTCTTCTTTGGGTTCAACAATTTCACCCTCATTATCTTGCCATTGAGTACTAAATCCCGAAGAGACCCAAGCGGGCATATACATGAGTGTTTTCCAACGAGATGTCTCAAACGGCTTATCAACAAAATGACTCAAGACGTAATTCGCATAACCGTTACTTCCTCCTTGATTTTCCGATACATCAATTATCAATTTTGGCATACTTTGGATATTTTGAAAGATACTATCAAATTGAGCTTCCAGATTATCCCCCCAAAATCTGCGGATCTTTAGATAACCAATCTCTTCGTTGAGCTCCTTAAATTCAAAAGTAGGCGTATTAGTTTTTGCATTAGTTAACTTTCGACTGATCGAATATACTTTTCCACTCTTGGTTTTTAACTTTACCTCCTCTTCAATATTTCCCTTAAGCAAGTGATATTCGTAAACCTGTACATTCATATCCTGTTCTGTGGAATAATTCGCATATGGCTTTACTCTTTTTTCTGCATACTCATGAACATCTATTCCGTCAATCGCTATAATCTCTATTCCCGCTTTAAGTCCTTCATTTTTTATAGTATCATTGAGTATCTTGCTCACTATGACCTTCCCATCTATTAGTTCGGTTTTTATTGGTGGGGAAACTTCTCTATACTCCCTCAATTGCCAAGGAACATACACTTTTGTATGGCCATCATTTAATAATGAGCAAAATTCTTGTAGTTTTTTGTAATAATCATAAGTGGATTCTGTTTTCAATACTTTAGGTATAAACTCTTGATACGTTTTATCCCAATCCAATGAAGGAACTTGGTCAAAGAAAACGAAATTCTTATCTGCCTCTTTCCAAATTTTAGACAATCCATATATTTTGTCTTCATCACTAAGGTTATCTGGGACTTGGGCACTAATATTTCCAATAATTACAATTAGTGCAGTTAATAGGATAATTTTCTTCATGGTTTTTATTTTTTAAAGTACAGCGAACTCGTGTGATACGACATATAGCGGATTATAGGAGGATATATTCTTAGTCAAACCGTAGATGGGTTGATCAAATTCTTTCTCTTCGGAAAAGGTGCCAAAGATTTTATCCCAAATGATCAAGACACCAGCATGATTGCAGTCTAGGTATCGTAGGTTGGAGGCGTGATGCACGCGGTGATGAGATGGGGTATTGAAAATGGCTTCAAACCAGTCGGGAAGCTTTTGAACCATTTCCGTATGGACCCAAAACTGGTAGAGTAAATTTATCCCAATCATAGTAAACATCATCAACGGATCAAAGCCTAATAGAGGGAGCCACAACCAAAACAAGTACTTATGCAGACGTTCTCCAACACCTTGCCGAAGGGCTGTTCCAAAATTGAGATACTCGGAAGAATGATGCACAACATGTCCCGCCCACAATAGTCTTACCTCGTGATTCAGCCGATGGAACCAGTAATAGCTAAAGTCATCCAAAAAGAAGAGTAAAGTCCAGGCCCACCATTGCCGTTGCACCACCTCTACAAGTGGAGAGATTTCATGCAGAAAAACGAAGGCCACGAAAGCAATCAATTTTGGGAAAAACTCGATGATGACTGCGAAAACGAGCATACTAAGCGAAACCAAAGTATCTTTTCCTTGATACAATTGCTTTTGCTCCTGTCTCGCTAGGTATACCTCAATGAGGATAGCGAGGACGAAAATTGGGAGAACTACGATGCCTAATTTGTCCTTCGAGAGTTCTGTTATGTAAGCTTGCCAATCCATAATTTGTTGTAAGGTCCCAAAACAAAATGCTATGCTTGAAGATAGAAAAAAATGCATCCTTGTCTGCGAAATGAGCCTTGGAGAGCACTTTTTGAAAAAAAATAGCCATCCAGGGAATTAATTTAGGGCAGCTTATGTTGGCCTCTCGGAAAGAATTTCAAACGACCAATTAATTTACCTAAAACCACTCTAAAATGGAAAGTACCGCTTTGTACTACCAGGAATCTGGTAAGACAAACCCCTTGGGCATATCTCTTGCCCTCATCGCCGGCCTGGCCGCCGCTACTACACTTGGATTTGTCTACGCTTACGCCACCTTCTACATTCCCATCATCTATTTCAATTTTATACTCACGTATTTCTTTGGCTTTAGCATTGGGTATACCGTCGGCAAGGTAGGGTCCCTTGGCAAGGTTCGGAATAGCCGTGTGTTACTATTGACGGCCATTGGTTTGGGAGTAGTAGGCATCTATTTTGCTTGGGTCCATTGGATTGCCGCTGCTTCAGAAGGAGGATTTTGGTCCTTTAACTTGAGCACTGTCTGGTTGTTTATCCAGTTAATTGCGATGGAAGGAGCTTGGAGCATTTTTGGCTATACGCCTACTGGAGGCACCCTATATCTCATTTGGATCGCTGAAGCGGCTATAATTTTGTTTGGGGTAGTAACGGCTGTAGTAGCAGGCCAAGGGAGTCGGCCTTATTGCGAATCCTGTGATCGATGGCTAAGCCCCCAACAGATTACGGAGCGGGTAAGAGGCATTGCCAATCCAATTGGTTTCCGAAAGGAGATGGAAAGCAAAAACTACGATGCCTTGAAGCAACTTCCGGAGGCCGGCCCTGCTGCAAGAAACCGTACGAGCATACAGTTATTGTCTTGCAAGGGTTGCAACAATCAGCATTACCTCACCATAGACAAAATCGAGCGTTCTGTGGATAGCGACGGAAAAATGAAGGAGGGAAAGACTAGGATCTTGGAAAACTTCAAACTTGATCGGTTGACCTATCAGGAGATCTTGGACTGGGGCAAGCAATTCTAGACCTTAGAGTATATCTAAACTTCCATTAATTTCCTCGCTTTCCCCTAATCATGAAAGTTTAGACGATACTCTTAGCACTTGAGGGATAAGCAAGTTCTAACTGATGAACATTGGATGGCCAGTACTCGGAGTATTGGCCATTCTCATTGGAGAGGACTAACATCATTGATCTAACTAAGACAAATACTGGTCTATGAGTTTTGAGAATTGTATTGATCTTTTCTAAATTGAGACAGACTTTATGAACGAAGACTAGTATGAAAAACATCAATTGGCTCAATCATCTTGTTGAATTTGTGGTGGTTATCCTAGGTATTCTAATTGCTTTTCAAATGAGTACTTGCGCGGAAACCCAGTCGCAAAAAAAACTGATTAAAGAGCACTTAGAAAATATCAAATCGGAAACAAAATTTAATCAGCGTAATATAAAAGGGGCTCTTGAACTGGCGGAATCCAGCCAAAAGAAACTGGATTCAATGTTTGTTATTTTGTCTGTAGATTCGGCCTTAACGACCGTGAATAATTTTAGCCTAGCCCTGCTAAATATCGGAGGGGTGTATATCAAGAGGAATGCCTATCGTTCCTTGACTGAATCGGGCGATATTCGCTACATCCGCGATTTTAAATTGAAGAATGAGATCGTAAATCTGTACGAATATTACGAGTGGGTTAAAGGAATTGATGAGATACATGTCAATGTGTATGATCGATCCTATTTCCCCTATATATTGAAGAATTTCGATTTAGTGGAAGGGAAGGTGCAGTCGGCTGAAGTGTATCGATCCAAAGATTATAAAAATATACTATCCTCCTATCGTTTTTTCTTAGTGAATAGAATAAAGAAGTATAAGGATTGCCAAGAACAGATGGAGGGCTTTTTAAATCATTTGAAGGAGGAGGTATAAATCATTGAAGGGATTATAACCGTGGATTGTAGAATAAGAACTGATTTGAAGTTTTTGCCTACAGATGAAGGCAAAGCATGGAAATACAGTAGATTCAAGACGTTAGGCTGTAATCCAGCTGAAAAAGTTTAAACCAGTTGCAAGATAGAATTCGCTCAAATTTTGGAAAGGGGGTTGGTTTTCAAGCTAACCCATAAATAGATCAGTATGGTGCTCGGTCATGGGAAAATACCCGGACATTCCGGGACAGCATGTAAACACAGGAAAGCTTTTCAAGGACGCTCTCTTTTAAGCCAGTCAAATTTGCCAAATCCTAAGCATTTTGATGCTAACTCAAGCTCGCCAGGAAAGCTCAGTCCTTTCGGTACGCTTCATTGGGGAATGAAACTCTTCCAAGGCCTGTTGTTTGTTGCGGTATTAATGACTATCCTCTACATTTCCTGGGGTTCACGCAAGCAATTTGTAGAATACCATCAAACCATTCAACTACAGCAACGACAAACAGCATTAGCGGAGCGGGATTATCGCTATAACTTCTTTACATCCAGAGGAGATGACTTTAGACGAGTTGGTAATTGGGAGGCAGCACAAGAAGAGTATGGTTTTGCGCTAATAGCTCAACCAAAAGGGACAGAGGCCTTGAGGGGAATGACGCTTACCCTCCTTGCAAAATGTTACCTTTATCAAACGGATTGTAGCTCCGCAAAGACTTATCTATCTAGTTTGTCAATCGAGGTACGAAAAGAGATCGGCGGTACACTGCAGTTGGAAGAGATATTGCAGACAAAAGAACCAGATGAAGGAGCGCCATTTCCCCTTCAGCCCTAGCTGCTCCTCAATTAACGGCAGCTATAAATGCTAACCTAAACTCGCTACTCTATGGAAGCCAAACTCAAAGCAATTGAAAAACAAATCAAACGAACCCATCACTTTGCATGGTCCCCCAAACATATTGAGAAGATCAAGATAGACATGAAACCGCGCTTGGCTATTCACCTGGCGGAGCAGGTCTTTGAAGAGCTAGAATGGGAGATCGTGTATCAATCACATACTGAAGCGGAGGCCTATTACCTGGATAGATTTAATTTTCGGAGGGAGAAAGTTAGTGTGACTGCTACCAGCTATGGGCAACTAGAGGTGAAAAGTGAGTCTACGCGGAACGAGATGTGGGATCAAGGGCGCAATTCAAAGCGAGTACGCCTGTTCCTGCACGCTTTTCAGAAGCTAGCTGAACAACAGGACAACAATAGTTTGAAAACAATGACCGCGGATATCGAGCGTAAGGAAAAATGGGAAGATTATGAGGAGCCAGATGATTTTCCTTTACCGCCAGAGTCCCATCGTAATACTTCCACTTGGGCCATAATCTACGGCGGATTGGCTGCCATTTTATTGAGTGGTGTTTGGGCATTTGCCACAGTGAATGACTTCTATGTGCTTTTGTTATTTGAGGTCCTCATCGCTTTCGCCTTAGCAAAAACATTGTCTGCCGGCTTCGAAAGGGGTAACTTTACTTACTTCATCGGCGTGCAGTGGATTTTGGCGGGCTGTGTCATGTTGCTGGCCGCTTTATATCATTACTTCCAATATTTATTTATAGTAAAGACAGGGGATTATCTAGCCCTCAGTCTTTGGGATCTTTATGAGCAAAGACTTGCGCAAGGACTAATGATTAAAGATTTGAACCTTGGGGCTCCAGGCTGGATGATTCTACTCGCTCTGCAACCGGTATTAATCTATATCATAGCCCTTTCAATTATTAGCCGTTCACAGCTTCAACTCTTGATTGATCGGGTGCCTATGCCCGTTATAGATCATGCTTATTATCATTTCTTACAAGGGAAAAGTGAAACGCAGGTCAGGGGAGAACTCAGCAAAAAAGGGTGGAAAGACAAAGGCGTACAAGATATGGTCTTCGAGGCAATGTCTGCGATCAGTGACTCTATGGAATTGAATCGAGAGTAGACTTGATTTTATCTTGATTTTTAGTGAATTTCGTATGTGTAATTTTATCACCTATCGCTACATACTAGCGCTGCTGAAAATACAGAATGTTGCCTAAGTTGTAGCCTATTGTAACGTGCTCTTTATGAAGTTTATTCAATTGTGTTTTTACCTTTTGTTACTATGCAGTAGTCTCAATTCCTATGGACAGGACGATGGTGTCCGTAAATTGGCCATTAGCGGCTTTTATGAGTCGGAAGACTTACTCTCATCAGGTAAACAGTATCACGAAAAACTCTTTGATGATGTCTATCCTTTTGATCCCCAGGGCTATTTGACGAGAGCTATCGAGAAGCTGGATGAAGGCTTTATCGACGAGGCTTTGAAGGATATTAAGGAAGCCATTGAACTCTACCCAGCGTATGGTGGCGCTTATTATGTGCAGGGACTTGCCTATATCGAAAAGGATTCTTTGGAATTGGCAAAGCGTAGCTATCGGCAGGCTCTGGATTATGCGCCACTATTGTCAGAGGCGAGCGCTAGCTTGGCCATGTTGTTAGCGGAAGATAATGAATTGGATTCCGCCCGGAATGTGCTCGAGACAGCGATTGCCCGAACTCCTGCTCATGGGTACCTACATTACACTTTGGGGGTTATTGAATTATACGATGATCATCCAGTCAGAGCTGTGAAGAGAATTCAAGATGCTATTGCTAGAGATTCTTGCTATATAGATGCTCATGTGTTGGCTATGATTATTCAAGTGGAGCGTGGAAACCTAAAACAAGCCTTGCTGCAGGCTGAAAGCGCCATCCCATGCGATCAAGAGGCTTCGGAGTTCTATGTGTTGAAAGGCCTAATCCAATTCTTCCGCGGTAAGTTCAATCAGGCCTTACAAGAACTGGATATTGCGATAGAGAAACAGGCGGAATCCCGCTATGCAAGATACCTCCGGAGTCTGGTTTTGATCAGGAAATCGGAGTATCGAGCCGCAGTACAAGAGATACAAGGGCTATTTGAGCTGGAAGATGGCGAGCGAGACTCCATGGGCATGAGTAGCCTATCTCAAAATTTTGCAGTAGCACTACAGCATTATCAGACCGAAAAAAACGGATTACCAGAAAAAGCCCAAAAACGTTTGGAAAAAGGGATATGCGATCTTTATACAAAAAAAAATCGCGGAGCGACGACGTATTTTGAGCAAGCTTTGGCTTCTACTGACGAGTCCTGTATGTC
>JAHQWA010000109.1 GCA_019634045.1 Saprospiraceae bacterium | reverse complement strand
GAAGGTGCCTCGGGAATTATCGATTTTGGCAAGGCAGTTACCTACTATGATCCGCAACTTATAGAATTACAGAAGGAGTTTGCAGGGCAATTGCTGGGAAGTGAAAATCCATATACCGGCTTGAGAGTTGCCGACGACCCTGTTGTGGGCATGGTCGAAATTACCAATGAAAATACTATATACGGTTATTGGAAAGGCGATCGACTTAGGCCCAATACGGAAGGGGGAGCTTTAATACCGAGACATAACTTGCTGCTCGATGCACTATGGCAGGACTTCCTGATGGACAAATATAGCGACCAGGAAACTTTGCAAAATGCTTGGCGCACGAATGCTCAAAACCAACCGATACAGGAACTAATTGCTGATCCAAGTTTTGAGGAAGGTGACATCAATGCCTTTTGGGAACTTGAGCTTCATGAAAGTGCTGCTGGTGCCATTTCACTGGATGCGGACGAAAAGTATGCTGGCATGTTCTCTGGAAAAGTAGAGGTCAGCAATTTGTCTAGCGAGGGATGGCACTTTCAATTTAAGCAAGAAGGACTATCAATGATAAAAGATTCTAGTTATGTGGTGGAGTTTTATGCTAAGTCCAATAGCCCCATGAGCCTAAGTCTCGGATTGATGCGAGGAGAAGATCCATGGACTTGGTACGGGGGGAGCGGTTATAACGTGACGGACGAATGGCAACATTTTATTTTCACTATCGTAGCCACAGAAGACAACCTGGAACGGGTGAGACTGACCTTCAATTTTGGTAATACGGGTACCATTTGGTTTGATGATTTTAGTATGAGGTTGGCCTCCAAGAGCGCGCTTAACGAAGGAGAGAATTTGGACAATAGAAATATAGAAAGAACACTCTACTCCCAGAGGGAAATCTACAGTACGAAACGAATTGCTGATTTGGCAGAATTTTATATCAATATACAAAGAGCTTATTTTCAGGAGATGAAGCTGTTTCTTCAAGAAGATCTTGCCATCAAAGTACCAATCACCGGCACAAATGCTCTAGTCGGCCCAGCGGATGCGATGAGCATGGTCGATCTTGATTTTCTGGACGATCATGCCTACTGGGATCATCCGAGATTTCCAAATCAGCCCTGGGACGGTTATGACTGGTTTATCAACAACGAATCCATGCTGAAAAATTTATCCGGGGGAACCTTCAATGGCATCCTGGGTGGATTAGCCATGACGGATAGGCCATATACTATAAGTGAATACAATCACGCCTACCCCAATCAATATCAATCGGAGATGGTACCATTGCTGGCGGCTTATTTATCTTGGCATGATGTGGATGGTCTGATGTTTTTCGAGTACCACGGAGGTCCTTATGACGATTGGGATAGAGATTATCTCAATGGATATTTTTCCCTTAATCGCAATCATTCCATCATGAGTCTAATGCCTATCTACAGCCATGCCTATCGCAATGGATTAATTGATCCTGCTCCTAATACTATAGAGATTAGTTATTCACAAGAAGATGTTTACGGATTTCACGAAGCGGATAATTTTGGCAGATGGGGTAAATTTTTACCTTATGATCAAACCATCGCCTATCAACAACCCGTAAAAACGACTACCTATGAAAGCGAAACAGGTTTTGACCCAACGATGATTCCTGAAATCAATTCCAATGACTTCCAGTTGCCCCAGATAACTTTAAACGGGAACTCAGGAACTCTTATCATTAATACTCCCAAAATACAAAGTCTGACAGGATTCTTAGATGAAAATCCCGGTATTGCCAGTGCGAATATTACCTTACATCAGGGCAGCGGCTTTGGCCAAGTTGGTCTACTTTCGTTAACAGAACAGGACATCCAAAATAGTGAGGAGCTTTTGCTTTTTGTGGCATCCACCATTCAAAACAGCAATCAACAATGGGATGGTCTGACCACCGTGCATAATAACTGGGGGAGCGAACCTACTCAGATTAAACCTCTAAACCTAGAAGTTACATTATCCTTAGCAGCCGATAGCATTCATTTGTATCAATTGAATACGCTTGGTGAAACTGAAGGACCGCACGTTACTTTTCTGCCAACTTCTGAGAACACATTTGATATCACCATTGATCAGGCCATCTGGCCAACACCCTGGTTGGGCGTGAAGACGTTTGACGGAACTACTAGCCATCAAGTAATAGAGTCGGATGAACTAAAAGTCTTTCCTAATCCTGCAAATGATAAAATTCAAATTTCCTGGCCAGCAACCTTCCGTCCCGAAGACTTGCTCTTGATCAATGGAATAGGTCAAGTTCTTTTTGAAACAAAATTGGAGCAAAGTGTTTATGGAAGTTATGATCTATCAGTTTCTAATTTATCCCCAGGGCAGTATGTTGTTCAAGTCGCTAATTCGGATGGCATTATTTATACAAGAAAATTATTAATCCAATAGCCGGATCAACCTTTCTCCATCAATAGTTCGTGTAACGCGTCCGATACAGCTGACAAATTCTTGCCTGGAGTTAATCGATCGGTATTGACTTGAATGGCAATAGCATATTGACCATTTGGGGAGAATTCCGTTATGGATAGGAATCCGGGCATAATACCACTATGACCGTAATAGGTTTGCTGCACACCGGGTCGTAAAATGCATCCCCGCCCGTATTTGCCTCCATCCGGAAACTGATCCGCAATCGTGACTGCTTCAATCATTTTTTGATAGGATTCGGCAGAGAGTACTTCCCCGGAATGTAACCAAAATGTCCATTTTGCCACGTCCGTTGGTGTGGTGGAAATACCTCCTCCTGTCCATTCGATTTGCGGATTGAAGGTGTATTTCCCAGGAAGAGCTACCTTTTCTTGAACCTGAAATAATTGGCTTAAACCCGAGTATGCAGAGCTCAAGCCTGGTAAATTAGGTCGATCATTTATAAAGGTCTTCGCCAAACCCAAAGGATGTAGTATCAATTCCTTGACCACTTGCTCATATTTCTTTCCGGTGATCTTTTCTATTATCATACCTAAAAGAATGTAATTTGTATCGGAGTAGCCCCACCCTTTTCCAACTTCGTGAATGGGTTCAGCATCCAAAACGTAGGCGAGTCGCTCCACCGGTGTCCAGATCTTATCCGGATCATCCACGACAAAACTCCAAACCGCTGGATCCATCACATATCTTGGCAAGCCAGAAGTATGCGTGAGTAAATGATCTATGACTAATACTTCGGCGTTAGGTAATCGGTGATACTCCGTATATTCCGTCATAAAGTATTTCACCGAATCCAATAGGTCAAGTTGGCCTTGTTCGATCAGCTTGAACAGGACTGCCGCCACGTAAGTTTTCCCAATACTACCATTCATCAGCACATGGTCAGCATGCATTAAGGTTTGATTTTCCTTATCGGACCAGCCCGCAGCAAAAGTTTGCACACCGGCCCGGTCTACAAAGGCGACGCTCATCCCTGGAGCACCTATGTCATTCCGCAACGAATCAACGGCTAGTTGAATTTTGCTCCATTGGTTCCAGTGCTGATCAGCAGGAGCAGTCTTGTCCACTAACTTAGGGCTGCAGGCTATCCCTACGCAAAGTAAAAGACAAACACTAATGATTTTCCAGTCCACCCTCCAGGTCATCGCCATGTCAATATTTATCTTCTTCAGCTCCTCGTCGGTTTTGGGGAACAGTAAATAAAACACCTCCGGCATCCTCAAAGGCTTTTTCCAAAGCTGGGAGATCTGTGTTCCGCATTTGTTCGATGACGTTGGCTTGGGAGTCATAGGCTGTTTTTGCTAAATCGTATTGCTCTTGCATAGCTCCTGTAACATTGACCTGAGCTCTACTGACGGCACGACTGGCAAAACGTGCACGCCCCATCGCACTGGTTTTAGCGCCAAAGCCACCCATAATAACTTTGGATATTGAATCTATGTTGGCTTCCATATTATTGATTCGACTCAACAACATCGTGCCTTCTACAGGAGTCTTGGTCAACATGGATTTCAAATCTTCCAATCGTTTTCGCATATCATTTATCTTACCTCTGGCTGAAGTTAAATTCTTATTGAGCGCAACCACATTCTTTTTGAATTCGAAATTGTTGCTATAGTCGGGTGTGCCCAAAGCGTTAGGAATAGAGTTGACCTTGAATGCTGTTGGTTCAATTAGCCTCGTTGACTCACCTAGATGGACCTTATCGATAGCCACTTTGTAGGATCCTGGACTAACTTTTGGATAACTGTCCAAGTAACCTAGATTCCAATTTACTGATTGGTAGCCTTTTTTTAATGGTTTGATTATTTTTTGAATAACTCTATCTTGATCATCATAAACAGTCACCAACAAAGAGGGCTTCTCCTCCGTGGCTTCCGCCAATAACTCGGCTTCGGTTGGATAGGGATATGTCCCACCATTCTTTTCCGCCTCCTTGAGCCGCTTATTTCTTTTTTGCTTTAGGGTTTCGTAACCATCTTTTACCCAAAAAGAAAATTTGGCTTCTGGATCTGGGTTCTTTGATCTAAAATGAACTTCTCCTTGATAATTTAGATTATTGGCTGGATGATACAACAACGCATCTTCAACCGCAAATAAATGGGCATCCTTTTTGGTAATCGATTCATCCAACTCTCGCAGCATGGAATAATCTTCCAACACATAAAATCCTCGACCAAAAGTGCCTACGACCAAATCGTTTTCACGTCGCTGGATAGTCAGGTCTTTTACTTGGATGGGGGGAATTCCATTTTTCAATTGTACCCAGTTTTTACCTTGATCGATGGTCGTCCAAACGCCCCACTCCGTCCCGATAAACAATATGTTTTCATTGACATGGTCTTCTTGAATACAATAGACGGTGCCCGAAGGTAAGTTGGCAGCTATCGATGTCCAGGTGCGACCTTTGTCTGTGCTCTTAATCAGGTATGGCTTGAAGTCACTACTATTTTTTCGGCCATCAAAACAAGCGTATACGACCGATTCGTCATGCATGGATGGAAGAACATAGTTGACAAAGGTCATGTCGGGCACACCAGGAAATCGATCAAATTTAGTCCAATTGGATCCATCATCCTCCGTTATCCAAATCAATCCATCATCTGTACCGGCATAGATCATGCCTTGTCGTAAGGGTGATTCAGCTAAGGCAAAAAT
>JAHQWA010000006.1 GCA_019634045.1 Saprospiraceae bacterium | reverse complement strand
GTCTATATAAATTGCAATCGTTTGGCAACATGAAAGACATAGCTGTGCGTAGTTTAAAACTACGCACAGCTATGGGTCCTACTTGGCCCAGCCAAAATCACCCCCACCCTCCCGTATCCGTCTCCAACCGCTTATTCTGCTCCAAATGCTCCAGGAACTGAGCTCGACTAATGCTCCGCGCCCCCAAGCTCCCCAGGTGGCGGGTTTCCTGCTGGCAATCGATCAAGGTGTAGCCCTCCTCCTTCAAGCGGCGGACGAGGCTGATGAAGCCAAACTTAGAGGCGTTACTGCGCTTAGCAAACATGGATTCTCCAAAGAAGACTTTGCCCAAGGCCACTCCGTAGAGTCCCCCAACGAGTTCCTCCCCTTCCCACACTTCCACAGAGTGAGCGTATCCGAGTTCGTGTAGATGGATATAGGCCTCCAACATGCTTTCCGTAATCCAGGTCCCAAATTGGCCCTGAGCCAAACGGTTTACCGTCTGGCAAGATTGCATGACCTGAGGAAAGGCTTGATCGTAGGTAAGGTCAAACTTTTGTTGATTGAAGTAGGGGCGCATACTGCGAGAGACCTTAAGTTCATCCGGAAAGAGGACAAACCGAGGATCGGGTGACCACCACATAATTTCCTCGCCCGGATTGAACCAGGGGAAGATACCATTTTGATAGGCCAGCAAGAGGCGTTCAGGACGTAGATCCCCCCCCAAGGCTAGTACTCCAGTCGGATCAGCCAGAGAAGGATGCGGAAAGACCAATTCGGCTTCGTCTAACCAAAAAACGGGCATCTATTTCGCAATAATGAAGTTGTTGAGAAAATTTTTGCACCTTATTCTCAGTCGCTTCTTTCTAAACAAATAAGGGCAAAAGACAGTTTGCCTTTTGCCCAATTCTATCTTTATTCGTGTAATATAGTGTCTGCTATATACTTTACTGGTGACTAAAATTTCGCTAGCTCCCACCTTCGATTACCGCAGATAATCCGCGATCTACCAAAGCATCTTTCTTAGGTTTCAAGACGGATTTAGGAGCCGTTTTGACCGTTGCCTTTCCCTTGAAATGAATGAGTAATGCCAATTGTTCTGATTGGGCAGTAGTGTGATTTAGCACCTCCATGAAGCACTGGATTACCCAATCAAAGGTATTGTGGTCATCATTATACACCACCAACTGCGCATGCTCACCGGTACCACTATCCGCCACTTCGTCTTCCACGACGACTTCTTCCAATTCCTCTACCGCATGAAAAGTCAACATACTATAACAAAATTTTAAAGATCCTCTAACAATTCTTGTGTTTTGACTTAGCTATAACTAATTCAAGCTGGATAAAGTTTCCTTAACTGCCTCAAAATTAGGCAATTCTCCTGCGTTATCCAAGACTTCTGCATAGCGTACCATGCCTTCTCCATCGATCACAAAAGCAGAACGTTTAGCTACGCCCTTCATTCCCAATACAAATTCTTCGTACAAAGCACCGTATGCTACTGCTGTTTCCTTGTTGAAATCAGATAGCAACGGGAAGTTCAAATTTTGCTCGGCTTTAAACTTATCTAAAGTGAATAAAGAGTCTACAGAAACCGCCAATATCTGGGCATCTAAGCTTTCATAGTCAGCTATATTATCACGCATACTGCATAGTTCCGTCGTACATACCCCCGTGAAGGCTAAAGGGAAAAATAAAAGGACCACATTCTTTCCTTCATAGTCTGAAAGGGATACTTCCTGCTTGTCTGAAGAAAAAAGCTTAAATGCGGGGGCTTTAGCACCAACTTGTATTGCCATTGGTTTGGAATTTTGATGATAGGAATTGTAGTGTTTTGGCCATGATGAAGCTTCTTAGTTTTATCATCGCCCTAAAGATGTGCAAAGTTACTGCTTTTCAAGATAAGTATATAGATATAATGGGCCTAAAGTATTTGGTCAAAGATGATTTCAAGCTAGGCAAGGCGCAAAAACGACTCCTTATAGCAATCGGCCTTGTGTGATCTTTGATACTAAGTGTTGGGGAAAATTTGTTTATTTTCAGCCATCAAGAACACAAGGTATCACAGCTTTTGTTTTGACCTTTATCTTTCTTATGGCTAGTAATGCCAATAACAAAACGACATGGCAGGATCCAACTTTTTTAAACATGAAGACTATTGGGCAATCTGGCTCGGGGCTATACTCTTACTATTCGGTCTAGGAGCATTTTTCCTAAATCCTCCCGATCAACTGGAAGAACGACACGCAGAACTAAGTGCTCAATTAAAAGTAGAAGAAGAAAAAGCGCCTTTCCAATCCTTGGAATGGTATGCTCTTTTCGATCAGCAACAAAAGATCAAGGGCAGTAGCGAGCCGATCGGAAAAGTATTGAAGAAACTCACGGGAAAGCCGGCTGGTTGGAAGAATAATCCGATCACTTCTTTTGTTACGACTCATCAACAAGCTGATGCGCAAAGAGCTGCGCAGGAATCCTCCTATCAACAAGCCCAGTCAGAAGAAGCGTCTGCAAAAGCGGAAGCGGCCCAAGCACAAGCTACTGCCGCTGCTAGTCAATTCCAAGATCAGCTAGCCAACGAAGCTGCTGAGACAGCTATACTAGCCTGGCGGGCAAGTTTGGAGAACCTTAAGGCCAAGCAAAAGAAGTATGACGCTAAACATACGAATGTACTTCCTTGGTTATTACACCTGCTCCTATTGTTTGGGATACTGTTTGGTATTGCGAGCTGGGTAATGGGTACTCCCTTTAGGAAGTTTGTATTGGGTTTCATATTTGTTTTTGCGATCGGGGTATTGTCCTACTTTTTGGCCGGACAAGCGAATATGAAAGCGATTGGCTTTGGCTATGCCGCCTGGGCGATTATCATAGGCCTATTAATTAGCAATACAGTAGGAACGCCTGAATGGGTTAAACCCGCGCTAAGCACCGAATTGTATATCAAGACAGGCTTGGTTCTATTGGGAGCGGAGATACTACTGGGCAAAATCTTGGCTATCGGCCTGCCCGGCATTTTCGTGGCGTGGATCGTGACTCCCATCGTTTTGATCAGTACTTATTGGTTTGGACAAAAGGTGCTAAAAATCCCCTCTAAATCCTTGAACATTACTATCTCGGCAGACATGTCCGTTTGCGGGGTGTCAGCAGCAGTAGCCACCGCAGCAGCGAGTAAGGCCTCCAAAGAGGAGTTAACGGTGGCTATCGGTTTGTCTATGATCTTTACTTCTATCATGATGATCGTGATGCCTGCTGTAATTAATGGATTGGGAATGCCCGAGGTACTAGGGGGAGCCTGGATTGGGGGGACGATTGATGCTACCGGTGCGGTTGTCGCTGCCGGGGCCTTTTTAGGAGAGAAAGCCTTGAGTGTAGCGGCTACGATCAAGATGATCCAGAATATGCTGATTGGGCTAATTGCCTTTGGGGTGGCCGTCTATTTTGCCACTAAAGTGGAAAAGACAGGTCAAGCCAGCATAGGTTGGGGCGAGATTTGGAGGCGGTTTCCCAAGTTCATTTTGGGTTTTGTGGGAGCTTCTATCTTATTCTCTCTCATTTATTCGGGAGTTGGGCCAGATAAAGCCTATACTTTGATTGATCAGGGTGTGATTGGAGGGTTTACCAAGAATCTACGGGGTTGGCTTTTCTGCTTAGCCTTTGTTAGTATTGGTCTATCGATCAACTTCAAGGCACTAAAAGGACACTTTACGGGCGGGAAGCCCTTAATTCTATACATCTTGGGGCAAAGCTTAAATCTCGCCTTAACCCTATTGATGGCTTACATCATGTTTTACCTGGTGTTCCCAGGTGTGACGGAGCAGATCTAGTGATGGAATGGATAAATTTCTTCTGAATGCAATAAAAGTTCATGAAAGCTTTCGTAAAATTAGGATTGGGTATATTGGGGATTATCATATTCATTTGGGGATTGGTCCCTTTATGCTTACAAGGCCCACAGGCTACGCAGGTGAAAGCGTTTATTGAGGAGCGAGATTTGGATGCAGGAGCGCTTTTTTACACAGATAGTCCGGAAGCTGGAAGTTCGATTTATTTTATTCAAAAAAACGAGATAGCCACCTATGGATCTGAGTGATTTTTTCGCTAGGGAGATCTTTACACTTTGGGGGTTTAGCATTACAACCGGACGCATCATTACCATTGGACTAGGCTTTGTCTTGCTGATGCTAAGTTATCTATGGGTGAATAGAAGGTGGTTGCCTAGATACTTTCAAAAAGAAGAGGTTCCGGAAGAAAAGCAAGGCAGAATTCGATGGAACATACAGTTGAGTTACTTGCTTTTTACAGTGATTATTTTGCTTCAGGCCAGTGGCATTGATTATCCCATCTTCGCCTATGGAGAAGGAGATGCGGCGCGCTCCTTTAATACCTCGACAATTTTCCAGGCCTTGTTGATCTTCCAGATGGCTCAGCTATTTGACTGGATCTTTTCTGAAGTATTGGTTCACCGATATGTAGTACACCAAAGAGAGGATAAGAAAGATGGCGAAGACCTAACCGCCAATCCTCCCCGGCAGTTGGTGCAGCCGATTATGTACATACTTGCCATCCTGCTGATCCTGGATCAACTGGATATCCACTACCACCTTTTCACAGCTTTTGGCAAGAGTATTACGATCAGCAATTTACTGGTAGCATTTCTCATTCTTTTTACGACCCGACTGCTCGCCTGGGTTGTGACTCAATTGGTTCTCATCAGCTACTACCAGAAACGGGAGATCAATGTTGGTACCCGCTACGCAATCAACCAACTACTGAAATACGTATTCTATGTCTTTGCCATCCTATTGGCTTTGGAATTTATGGACATCAAATTGTCCATCGTACTAGGTGGGGCAGCGGCTCTATTGGTTGGAGTGGGACTGGGATTACAGCAGACTTTCAATGACCTAGTTTGCGGTATTATTCTACTTTTCGAGCGTAGCGTGGAAGTAGGAGATATTCTCCAGATGGATGATATGGTGGGGAGGGTGAAGAAAATTGGCGTCCGAACTTCCTTGATTGAGACCTTAAATAATATTACGGTGATCGTTCCCAATTCTCAGCTAGTAGCGGATAAGGTCATCAACTGGAGTCACTTCAGAAACAGGGTTCGATATAAAGTAGAAATCGGCGTAGCCTATGGTTCGGATACACAATTGGTCAAAGAATTACTCCTGCAAGTCGCTGATCAACATGCTAAGGTGATGCGGCGTCCTGCCCCTTTCGTCCGCTTTGCTGACTTCGGGGACTCTGCACTCAATTTCGAATTATTCTTTTGGTCTCGAGAAATGACAGCCATTGATGATGTGAAGAGTGATATGCGATTTGAGATCGATCGTCTATTCCGAGAAAACAAGATTGAGATTCCATTTCCACAACGCGATGTATGGATTCGGAAGGAATAATCCCATCAAGGAATGATTGTCAGCTTCCGATCATAATTTATGGTAGTAAAAATACCAAAGGCATCAATTTCACTTTCGATATTGGAAATAATGGGACTCGGCTGGGCAAAAGGGTTTCCGTTAGCCTGGATAGCTCCTTGTACACTCTCTAGAAAGTTGTAGTAATCTTCCGAGATGTGATAAATGGTATTTACAATCGAATCTCCACTTTCAAAATCATAACCCGTTCCAAAAACCACTACATCTTCCACCACTCGATCCGAAGTAGTAAAATCCTGAATAGGTAAACTATCCAAAGAACTTTCGTGAATCATTCGTCGATAGAAATTGGTCTGATCAGGGAGATCTGTGAAATAGGTCAACACGCGGGCTAGTTCCTTTTCCTCAGATTGATATTCAACTACCACACTATCAATTGGCACTACTGGTAATTGATGGGCCTTGGCGGTGATTAAATCACCAGCTTCTGTTACAATTTCTAACTCAAAAGGGTCATCATAATTTTCTGGGACAGGTAGATCGAGGGAATAGTTAAAAAACTTTCCTGTAAAGCGATCTAGTGTTAATTTATTTTCTAGTTGATACACTTGAGTGCCATGGGTAATTTTAACCGAAGCGCCACTCTCCAACAAGCCTGATAGCAAGTCATTCCCCGTCAGGCCAAATGGCTCAAAGTAACCAGAAGAACGGGTTAATAACACCCCAAAGGGCTGCCCCTTCTCCAAATAACACTCCACCACTAATCGACTTTCATATTCCGGGAGTTGGAGGTCAATAGGTTGATCGAGGTTACAAGCTCCCAGAACGAGCAACAGCAAAGCACTCCATAACCTACTATTATGAGATGGTGTTTTCATTGGATGAGGATTAAAATTTAAAGTTCCAGGTAACTGAAGGCAATATGGGGAACAAAGATACCTGACGAGCTACAACTCTATCTGGCACCCGAAAGACATTGTTCCCATCCCCCACCTCTACAAATTCCGGTTCGAAATAAATGAAGAAGGTATTCCGCCGATCGTAAGCATTGACTACACTAAAGGTCAGATCACTTTCTCCCCATTTCGGGAAGAATTTCCAGACGAGCCCCAGATCGAGACGATGATATGGCGGTAGGCGAAAATTATTCCGATCCTGGAAATCGGGTACCACCGACTCAAAGCTAGACCCATATACATCTTGAAAAGCCCAACGTCCACTGGGTAGCCAACGTAGGTCACCCGACCCATACACAAAAGTGGCCGACAAGGTAAGTCGCTTACTAAAGTCGTAGAGGGCTACCACAGATAAGTCGTGCCTTCGATCATAGACTGGCGAGAAAAACCCTTGCTGCGCAAAACTCTGATCTGGATCCAATACCTCAAAATTGCCTCTTTCAACAAATTGCAAAGTATAACCAATCCATCCTGTCAGAACGCCTTCCTTCTTTTCAATGCTATACTCGAAACCATAGCCCCTCCCCTCTCCTATCGCAAATTCATTCTCCAAATCATCGTTAGCAAATATCTCCGCTGCATCTACAAACTCTAGCTGATTCTCCATGCGCTTATAAAACACCTCTGCCGTAACGAAATATTTCTCTCCTAACAGATACGACATCCCCGCTGCCACCTGATCACTAGTTTGAGGTTTAACCTTCTCCGTTGATGGATACCATATATCCGTGGGTAAAGTAACGCCAGCATTAGCCACCAGATGCAGATACTGCTTCATCCGAGCATAACTGGCCTTTAGCGATAACCGAGGTTTTAACTGATAGCGCATGGAAAATCTTGGCTCAAAAGCGCTATAGAATTGCCCATTATTCTCAAATCCGCTTAAGCGTAGCCCCACATTCGCCTTGAGTTTGCTACTGATCGTCCAATCATCAGAAACATAGGCGGCCAGTTGTAGTGCATTAAAATTTTGGCCTGCTGAGAAGTTGATTTCTCCATCATCACTCCCCGCCTTTAACCGCCCTACATCAAAACTGTGCCGCGTAGCGTGCCCTCCGAAACGAATGGTATGACGATTGGAAGGCGTATAGTAAAAGTCTGTTTTAAGGTTTATATCCTTAATATTGGATCCCACTTGAAAGTTAAAGCCGGTCAGTTGATTCTTAATATTATACTGATAATCTGAATAGGTGAAAGTGGTATTTGCAAATAAGCGGGGATTGAATACATGATTCCAACGAACTGAACCCGTCGCATTTCCCCAGTCAAAGTTAAAATCAAAAAAATCACCTTCGAATCCGAAAACATCGCGCCCAAAGTACCCACTTACAAACAGCCTATCATTCTTCCCTAAACGGAAGTTTACCTTCGTGTTCAAATCATAAAAAAAGTAATCTGGAATGGGATTATAGTCTTCATTCCCCTCATTGGCCTGATTAACTAGACGTGTAAAGACATCCACATAGGTCCGCCGGCCGGACACAATAAAAGAAGACTCTTCCTTTTTAATGGGGCCTTCAAGTGTAAGCCTTGAAGAGATCAGTCCCAGTCCTCCTGTTCCAGAAAATTTCTTATTGTTCCCTTCTTTCAGTTTTACATCGATTACAGAAGAAAGTCGTCCACCGTATTGGGAAGGAAAACCGCCCTTGTAGATCTTCAAATCTTTGACCGCATCTGTATTGAAAGTGCTAAAGAATCCAAATAGGTGATTGGCATTATACACTACGGCCTCATCCAGGATGATGAGGTTTTGATCATTACTTCCTCCCCGAACAAACAGTCCCGTAGTGCCTTCAGATCCGGAAGGGATACCAGGCTTTAATTGTATCGTCTTTAGGATGTCACTCTCTCCAAGAAGCACGGGTAGTACCTTCGCTTCTTTAGTAGAAATCACTTCCACGCTCATCTCGGTAGAGCGCATTTGCTCTTCAAATGAATTGGCCTTGACCACTACCTCCTGCAACTCCACCCCGGTGGATAATTCAAAATTGAGCTGTTGGTCGGCAGTCAAAAAAAGGGTGAGGTTCTGTGCTTGAAACCCGACATAGCTTACTTCTACTAGGAGTGAATCTTTGGCTGGAAGATTGAGTGAGTAAAAGCCATACTCGTTGGTGGTAGTACCTAAAGCTTGGCCAATGACCTGAATGCTGGCACCGATTAGCGTTTCCCCGGTTTCTTGATCCGTAATAGTCCCACTTAGCGTTAGATCGGCCTGTGTCCAGGCCATGGACCAGCAGAAGGCGGAAAAGAGTAAAGTATAAAGGGCTTTAGACATACGCAGTGGGTGATATTAAGCACCGGATGACAAATACCGGGGAATATAAATACTATGATTTGTTACAATTCTTAATGCTGAAGAAGGATTAGGATGGCACTTCAAACAAATTCACAAAAAGTCTCGAGAATATCAGGCTGAATTACTCATTTTGTCACCGCTGCACCAAAAACGTATCGTCTAATCCTGCAAACAGTCAAATATAACCGCGTTAGGGAGGTCATTTTGAAGCAAATATGCATTCAAGTTTGACCAATGCTTTGCCTCATCTAGTATCCATCCATCCGATGAAACGACAACTTCATTATTCTTCAGAGCTGCCAAATTTTTATCAGGATCGGCCACAAGACTTACTTCCCAATTCAAGCCTTGCTCTTCAGCTTCTTTTGCAATGAAGCCTCTTAATCGTCCACTATTAGAAACTGGAGCATCCAGATACCAATGTACCGCCTCCACTTCAAGTCGACCTAGCACTCGCCCGATCAAATGCAGCGCCTGTCCTGTTTCTACCACCCTTTTGTAAGAACCATGTACACTTGCAATATCTCGGTATACGCCATCCATACAGTTGAGAATAATACCATTGGATAGAGCACTTTCAACAAATATGATCAGATTGAATCCATCAATCGCTACCGTTCTTCCTTTAAGCAGGTTTGCCTGAATGTGCTTATCCTTGCGCTTCTGAATAACACTTGGATGACAGCACAATCGAACTAAAGCTTTCCGTTGTCTCACATTCAATCGATACCGATCTCCCACAATCTTTACCGAACTATTTTCTGCATAACCT
>JAHQWA010000108.1 GCA_019634045.1 Saprospiraceae bacterium | reverse complement strand
GTACGAAATCGGAAAAAGACCCTAAATCGGAGGGTTTTCCACCTTCCTCCTTCGCATTTCCGATTTCATGAACGGGCTAACAGTGCGGAGACATGTGGTCCAATTTACGGAAGCACTCTACGTGAGAAACCGCTGATTTCAGATCGGATATTGTTCTTTTTATCGAGCTACTGTGGAGGTGATGGCTCTTATACCTTAGGCAAAAGAAGTCTCTGCCGCCTAAATGTTAGCGGTACAAAGTTTCACCCAAAATGGGCTTTACGCAGCCGTTGGGGAAGGACTAATTCTTCCAGAACCTCACGAAGGGCATTTTGAGATATTTGCCCGTAATATTTCGGGTATCCTTAACTCATGCTTCGTGGAACGCGAAGCGCTTGGATAAGAAAAAATAAGCCTATCTACTAGCCTGCTAGCCCTTTGGGCGTTCCCTTATCCCTATTTGACGGAGAAAGGGCGAAGCCTCTTCTATAGCCTGAAGGATCAACTGCCTGAGATTGTAGAACAGGAAATGCCCCCTTCTGCCGCCTAAATTTTTCTACTCCCAGACTACCATATCTTTGTCCTCATGCCAGGACATCAGCAAATCCTTATAGCGCTGACCTAAAACGTTGCGTTTCACTTTCAGTGTTGGCGTCAAAAACCCATTCTCAATACTCCAAGCATCCTTAGCCACAATGATCGTAGAAACCTTCTGGTAGTTGGGCAGTTGCTTATTGACTTCCCGTAAGGTTGACTGTAAACCTTCCTTCAAGGTGTCTTTAGGTTTAGCCATCCCTATTTCGGATGGAACAACCAATGCTACCGGCTGTGGACAGCCTAATCCTAGGATACAAATCTGCTCAATATCTGCATCTTGGGCAAAATGCCACTCGATCGGGGCGGGAGCAATGAACTTTCCTTTGGCCGTCTTGAAGGTATCCTTGACGCGCCCAGTGATAAAGAGATTTCCATCTTCATCTATTCGTCCTTGATCGCCCGTATGCAACCAACCATCTTGGATAGTTTCGGCTGTTTTTTCAGCATCCTTGTAGTAACCACGCATCATATACGGTGCCTTCATCAAGATCTCACCGGACTCTGGATGAATTTTAAGCGTGGCTCCAGGTAGGGCTTTACCAACAGACCCTGGCAAGATATCCTTAGCTTCTAGACAACTACAAAGCGCACAGTTTTCTGTCATGCCGTAGCCTTCTGCAATCGGAATATCCAATCTTCGGAACCAATTCTTCGTAGCCTCGGGTATAGAAGCCGCTCCAGTCAAACAGCCCCGTACATTGGTCATCCCCAGCCCTTCCTTCAACTTCTTCTTGATGATACCAGATATGATTGGAATGCTTAGTAGCAAATTCAAGCGTTTCTGAGGCATCTTTGCCAAAACGCCCAATTGGAACTTAGTCCAGATTCGAGGAACGGCGAAGAAGAGGCTAGGTTGTGTTTCCCGCAAATTCTTAGCAAAAGTCTCCAAGGATTCGGCAAATGAGATTACCCCTCCATATTTGAGGCAGGAATTCTCGACGACTACCCGTTCAGCAATGTGATTAAGAGGTAGGAAGGAGAAAAATTGATTGTCTCCCTTTAGAGATACTTGTAAGTGGTTATTATCTTCAATTACCTGCTCCGTACTCTGCAAAGCCCCATAGGTTAAAACCACTCCTTTGGGTGTACCAGTAGTACCTGATGTAAACACGATAGTCCAGATATCATCTAGCTCGGCGGTGGTTTCGCCCTCCATGGGATCAAACTTCTCCATGAACTCAAACCAATCCTCGCCTTCTTTCACCTCTGAACATCCCTTATAATGCGGGAACCGTATCACCGGCATCCCTTCCGGCACGCCATCCTTCATACCTTCCCAATCGTCTAGTTTACCGGCAAAAAGGGCTTTCACATCCCCTGCTTCTATTAATTGTCCCACTGCCTCGGCCTTTAAGGTGGGGTAGAAGGGTACAGAAACATAGCCTGCCATCATGATGGCGATATCGGCTATCACCCACTCTCGGCAATTCTTAGAAACTAGGCCAATATGACTCTTAGGTGGAAAACCTAGAGACTGTAAACCGGTAGCTACTTTCCTAGCCATTTGTCCAGCTTCTTTCCAGGTATAAATTTCCCATGTATCGCCAAATGGCTGTCTTAGGAAAGGAGCATCTGGTGTAGTCTTTTCCCAATGATAAAACTTAAAATCAAACTTTTTCATGTAGATAACTTGGATTATCCTTCAATATAGAAAATAATATAGTATTCACGTCAATTGTGAGCTATAGAGCGAAGCGGTGATGGAAATATTTCCGCTCACTTCGCATCCGTTATAAAATTATCCTCATCTAGATCCAAACTTACCTCCTTCACCACGTTTCGAATTCATGGTGGCTAAGGCCTAGTAAAGACATCGTAGTATCATGCTCCGATTTACAATTCAGTGGCCAGGTGGAGGGGGTAATGGGATAAGTAGGAGAAGGACTAGGGCAGAGGAAAACAGCAGCGAAGCCTTATTAATTCGTTTAAAAATTGATGCTTTCTGTGACGATCAAACCTCCATACTCCAGCGCCCGCTCTCTATCATGGCTAATTTTTGCATATGCTTCGGAAGTAGCCATTTCTATAAACGCTTCTTTTGAGGGGTAAAACACGATCAAGACTCGATCTGGCTCGGTAGTAAGATCTCCGATCAAGGTTCTTTGGACATTACCTGCCCAGATCGCCTTACCTCCAACTTTTGCTAAGAGTGGGGCCACATTGCGTCCATATCGATTGTAAGCGGCTTCGCCAGTTTCAACTCCATCATCCGTTTTTTCCTTGAACTTGAGAATGTTCAACATCACCACCGGGGTTTGAGAAGGATAGTTTTTAATGAAGTCTACAAATACTTCAGAGGTAGCCAGTACTTGATTCGTCAAATGCATAGCGTAGGTATTAAAGAATAGGAGTACATTAAATTTAGCTAATTCCAGGCCAAACTGCCCAGTAAGGGGTAGGGAATGTCCCTCCCCCTTACTGCCAGTCCTTATGCCAAGACTAGGGCCGATTCCGGTTGATGAATATCCATGAAATCAGGCTGTTCTTTGACGATGTCTTGCCACATGGGTTGAAAGCTAAAATAACCTGCTAGCGGAAAGCCGACCTCATAGTCACGAGTCTTAGCTGCAGTTTCGTGATCAATGTTAATCAGTTTATTTCCAGTAGATTCCGCTAGGATCTGTGATTGACAGGTACGCTCCATCGTAACGAACCAGAATACACATTCTTCGATGCTATGCCCGACGGTTAGCAAACCATGGTTCTGCAGGATCACAGCCTTCATATCTCCCAAAGCTTTTCCAATCTTTTCTCCTTCGCTCAATTCACCGACTACTCCAGTATATTCATTAAACAGGCCATGATCTTCATAGAAGATGCAGGAATCCTGCGTCAGTGGATCTAGCAATTTGCCGAAAGCTGAAAAAGTCTTTCCGTAAACGCTATGGGAGTGGGCTGCTGCTACGACATCTGGTCTAGCTTTGTGAATGGCGGAATGAATCGCGAAGGCAGCTTTATTCAACGCTTGGTGTTTTCCTGCCACTACCTCTCCCTCTTCATTCACCAATATCAAATCAGACATTTTCATTTGCCGAAAAGAAACACCGAAAGGATTCACCCAAAAACAATCAGAATGTTCGGGATCTCGGCAAGTGATGTGTCCGGCTACTCCTTCAGCAAAACCAAATTTTCCAAAAATCCGAAAAGCGCCGGTCAATATTCTTTTCAAGTACAAGCGCTTCTCTTCTACGGTATCAAAGGCAGGATATGCCAACATTTTTTCGATTCCAGGTGGGTTCTTTACAGCCATGATATTTAGTTTAGCTCTTTTAATTAGCGGTTCTCAACAAGGATTGCAGAACCATTAGTCATAAAACCAGATCTTTCGGTTAATATGCGGATTTTTCTGCTTAAAACAGTAGGATCTATGCTAATTTTGTCAACAACAGCCTAGTACTGCCTGAGGATTCCGATGGAGCTTACTGTATCCACCGCTGCAGTGCAGGCTACTGCCAAACTGGCTAAAGTACGGACACGAGTGGAACCAAATGGACTTGAGTTGTGTAATGCTTGGTATCTGCTTTTCGCAACACATCAGATTTAAAAATAAACAGAACGATGCTAATGGATAGTAAGATCGTTTATGTAGATATGGACGGGGTTCTCTGCGACTTTGAAGGTGCACATCAGCAAGCCTTGTCAAGACAACCTGAAATCGCCTACCCACAGAGTCAATATGGTTTTTTCCGAAATTTAGAACCGCTAAACAATGCATTGGAAAGCGTAGAGCTGCTCCGACAAATCCCTGCCCTAGAACTATATATTCTTACCGCTCCGTCTATTTATAACCCTTTGTGTTACGTAGAAAAGAGAGAATGGGTAGAAACCCATCTGGGGATGGAATGGGTCAGAAAATTAATTATCAGCCCGAACAAAGGACTAAGCAAAGGGCATTATTTGATCGATGACCATGCAGATGGACGTGGACAAGAATCATTTGAAGGAAAGCTCCTGCAGTTTGGCTCTGGAAAATTCCCGGACTGGCTTAGCATTACTTCATACTTCACTAATAAATATCGAAAAGGAGAATTATAGGAATGCAATCAAGTGCCCTGTTTTCTCATGAGTTTCCAAATCCTTTTTCCAATGAAAATCACCTACCTATTACCTTTATTCACCTTGTCTTTTTGGGCTTGTGAACCAACCGCAAGTCCGGAAGAACCAGAAACTGCAATTGAGCTTCCACCGATGGAAGAACAAATTGACTACGACCCTGAAATGGTAGCCCCCGGAATCATTTCCACCGCTGCCTTTGAAGGCCATGCCAGTATTACCCCTGATGGTAACGAGCTATATTATGCCATCTACTCCAACGATCACGGCTATAGTACCATTGCTTATGCTACTCGCGTGAATGGAGAGTGGACCACACCAAAGATTGCGCCTTTTTCTGGTCGATGGAGTGATGGTTCTCCGGCACTTTCCCCAGATGGAAAGCGGCTGTACTTTAGTTCAAAACGCCCCTTGCCTGGGCGGGACTCCATCAATAGCAGTGATCTGTGGTTGGTAGAACGAGCTGCAGGTGGAGCGTGGGGCAATCCCGTCCATCTTGGTGAATCGATCAATACCCCTTTCTATGAATTTTCTCCGTCTGTCGATCGGCTGGGCAATCTATATTTCTGCTCTAGCAAGCCCGGTGGCTTTGGGGATTTGGATGTCTACTATGCAGAGCGGGAAGGAGATACTTGGAAGGAACCTATCCTACTAGACGAAGCCATTAATTCAGAATATCACGAGGGCAATGTCGGCGTATCTCCCGATGGTCAATGGCTTTTTACCATGATCCAACACAAACCGGGAGATTTGGGGTACGATGATATTCACTATGCCTATAAAAAGGATGGCCGTTGGTTAGCTTCAAGGAATCTAGGAACCACTGTAAACACCTACACCTACGATTTCGCGCCCAAAGTCTCCCCAGATGGAAAAACCCTCTATTTTTCCAGTCGCCTGAATCGGGATTTCAGTCTCTCGGAGGGCCAATATACCTATGAATCTTACCAAGCTTATTTACAGGGCCCCCTCAATGGTTTTGGCAACATTTATCAGATTCCGATAGATAAATTAGAATTAAGTACGGATGAGTAAAAGCTGGAGTAGTATCCTAGAAGAGGTTCAACAAGTTCATGATGTCTGTTTACAGCACCTAGCTGAAAAATATGTCGCTTCCCACCAACAAATCGGAGAGAGCTTGGTAAGCCTCTTGGGTAACAAGCTACAAAATCACGAATTTGATGCCAGCTGGATTCAAAGTCAACTACAGAAGATTAGCGATCGAAATCTCAGCTTAAATGCATTGCTGGAAAAAGACCTACAAAACTATTATGAACGGGATTTCGCCTGCCAAAGCTTGTTAGAAGCACTGCTTTTACATCGGGGCTTCCATGCCTTGGTCAGCCATCGATTTGCGCACCTATTCTGGAAGCAGGGTCAAAAGCCCTTGGCTAAATGGCTAGCCAATCGGACTGCGGAGCTCTGGGGGGCGGATATTCATCCGGCCGCCAAAATCGGGGTGGGGCTCGTGATCGATCACTGCTCGGGCGTGGTGATCGGCGAAACCAGTGAGATAGGCCAAAATGCATTCCTGTTCCACAATGTTACCTTAGGCGGAACAGGACGAACAAGTGGGGATCGACACCCTAAGGTGGGCAATCATGTAGTTATTGGCACCGGGGCAACGGTGCTGGGAAACATCAAGGTTGGTGATCATGCTGTGATAGCTGCCGGAGCCATGGTTCTCCTCGACGTTCCCCAGGGGGTGATGGTAGCTGGTGTCCCAGCGAAAGTAAAAGGAAGGGCCAATGCGGTTCAATGAGTTCCAAGGCTGAGGGTTTATTCCTGCTAAAAAAGCTTATCTACTGGACATCCCGTTGTGCTAGTCACAATTATTCCTATCTTTCTACAAATGCCCAAGCCTCTCTCCTGAGCGAAATTTGCAGTCATGAAAATGATACGTATACTAGCCTGTTGCCCATTCTTTCTCCTACTGCTTTGTGCCCATCCCAGCTATGCACAAGAAGAAAGTCGACCCACTCTCGCCGTGGGATCGTTGGAAGGAGAATTTCTTTTGGATGGAAATCTGGCAGATCCTGCCTGGCAGAAAGCGCCAGTGTTAGATGAATTTCAAACCGTCGTACCAGAAGAAGGAGGGACGCCATCCGGTAGAACCAGTGTGAGAGTACTAGCCAGTCCTAGGTTTTTGATCATTGGCATAGAATGCTTTGATGATGATCCATCGGGCATCGTAAATTTTTCTAAATTGCGGGATGTAGAGTTGGAAAATGAAGATCATGTCCGGATCGTGATCGACCCCTTTCTTGATGGACAATCGGGCATTATACTAGCGGTGAATGCCGGGGGTGCACGCTACGACGCCTTGGTTTCGAATCGAGGAGAATCCGAAAACGAGGCCTGGGATGCCATTTGGGAAGCCAAGACACAAATCCATAAGGAAGGTTGGTCATTGGAAATTCGCCTACCCATCCAGAGCTTTTCTTTCAAAAAAGGTTTAAGAGAATGGGGGTTCAATATCGAGCGCCGAATCCAACGATTCCAGGAAACCATTCGCTGGACCAATATTCGGCGTGATCAATGGTTCATTCAAACGAGCCGAGCCGGTTTATTGACCAATTTACCAGATTTCAACTACGGTTTGGGGTTGAATGTTCGGCCTTCCGTCATTGCCAATGCTAGCAAGATCGGAGAAGGTAGTTATGACGTAAGCCTCGACCCCAGTCTAGATGCTAGCCAACGAATCGGCCCTAACATAGTTGCCACCGTTACCGCTAATACTGACTTCGCAGAAACAGAAGTCGATACGCGCCAAACAAACCTGAGTCGCTTCCCGCTCTTTTTTCCAGAGAAACGAGCTTTCTTCCTAGAGGGGGCAGATATCTTCGAATTTGGCTTTGGCCTTAGCAGAAACATTATTCCTTTCTTCAGCAGAAGAATTGGCCTGTACAGTGGAAATGCCGTGCCCATACTCGCCGGAGCTAAGCTCAATGGGCGGGTAGGTAAAACAGCCTTTGGAGGCTTGACGATGCGCACAAGATCATTGGACCTAGAAGGTGAGCAATTGCCTGGATCCACCTTAGGTGTAGTGCGGGTCAAACAAAATGTACTAAAGGAATCTTCGGTGGGTTTTATCGGAACATTTGGTGATCCTCAAAGTAGAAGCCGAAGTTGGACCTCTGGAGTAGATTTCACCTATCAAACTACCCGATTCCAAGGGAATAAGAATTTTCTAGTCGGTGTCTCAGGTATGTACACTGATCGAATGGATTTGGAAGGAGATCAGTCGGCCTTTGCCTTCAAAGTAGACTACCCCAATGATATTTGGGACGTAGCCCTGACCTATTTGCGCATCGGAGATGCCTTTGACCCCTCCTTGGGTTTTGTTCCTAGGAGAGGAATCAATAGTTTTCGCAGCGGCCTGACCTATGCACCTAGGCCTTCTTGGAAGTGGCTACGTCAAATGCGTAACCAGCTATTCCTATTTTACATTACAGATCTTAAAGGTAGATGGGAGTCCTACCGCGTATTTACGGCCCCGATCAATTGGCGGCTAGAAAGTGGAGATCGGATTGAAGTCAACTACATGCCACGTGGAGAACGATTAATCGAGCCTTTTGAGATTGCGAATGACATCAGTATTCCGATAGGTGAGTATCACTTCCACCGCTATCGATTCGAGGCAGAGTTGGCGGCAAAACGGAAATTCAATGGGCAATTGACCTGGTGGTTTGGCTCCTTTTATGAAGGACGCTTGAATGAATATGAAGCCAGTCTAAATTGGAATCCTGCTAGTATCCTAACCTTCGAATTCATAGGCACCCATAATGTGGGTCGTTTACCATTTGGAGATTTTGATCAAACCCTTTTCGGAGTACGTGTTCGTTTCAATGCTTCCCCAGATCTACAATTGAACAGTTTTATCCAGTATGACACCGATACAAAGAGCCTGGGAATTAATGCAAGAATCCACTGGATCTTCCTGCCTCAGGGAGAGATTTTCTTAGTGATCAATCACAATACTTTAGACGGACTGGAACGCTGGGAACTTATCAACCAACAAGTGCTGTTAAAAGCCCGATATAACTTCCGATTGTAATAACCAACTCTCCATATGCAAAAGAAAGCACTGGTAACCGGGGCCTCCAAGGGAATTGGACGTGCCCTTTGCGAACTATTATTAGCCAATGGATTTGAAGTACATGGGACCTCTAGAGATGGCAGGATGAAAGGTCTTACTAATTCTCAAATGTTCATGTATGCCTTAGACTTATCCAAAGTAGATATTATTGAGGCATTTCATAAGCAACTGCAAACAAAAGGCTTACCCTTTGATCTGGTTATCAACAATGCCGGAATTGGACCAGACCTCAACACTTTTGAACCTAAAGCAGATACACTTCGTTCGACTTTGGCCGTGAACGTGGAAGGGACTATTCTGCACACAGAACTTGTTCTCCCCATGATCAGGAAGGGTGGAATGTTGCTTAATATTTCTTCAAAAATGGGCTCCATAGCAAGCTGTGTCGGTACGGATTCGATAGCTTACCGGATATCCAAGAGCGCCTTAAATATGTATGGAAAGATCCTTACCAATAGACATAAGGAGGATATCCGAATCGCTACTATCCACCCTGGTTGGGTCCGTACTGAGATTACGGCCGATAATATTCATGCACGACTTAGTCCGGAAGAATCCGCTAGCCGAATATGGTCATTTATGCAGCAGGATTTCCAAAGCGGAACCTATTGGGATGCCGAAAGAGGAGAGGGGTTACCTTGGTAGCTCGCTAGTATACCTCCGTGGCAGAATCGCTTCAGTACTGCAGGTAGGACGATCTTAACCAAAGTCAATGCGACTCTTTGGAGCAAGCTCTAATTTGCCGTAAAAAAGCAATGCCAAAAATGAAAGCCGTCATTTGTACTGCGTACGGAGCACCCGAGGTGCTACAGATGCAAACGATCGACAAACCCATCCCTAAGCCTAATGAAGTATTGATTAAAGTCCGGGCAACAACCGTCACGGTAGCAGATTATCGAATTCGGAGTTTCACGGTACCGAGAGCCATGTGGCTACCCGTCCGGCTAGCCCTTGGAATTTTTAAACCTCGGCAATCTATTTTAGGGCTAGAATTTTCGGGGGAAATAGAAGCAGTAGGAGCGGAGGTGGTCAATCATAAGGTTGGGGATGTCGTCTTTGGTTCTTCCATGGAAAAATGGGGTGGCTATGCCGAATATGCCTGCCTGCCTGCCTCTACTATATTAGGTCATAAACCAGCAATCCTTTCACATCCTGAGGCGGCGGCGATCACCATCGGCGCGCATACAGCATTGCACTTTCTACGCAAAGCTGCGGTCAAACCTGGTCAAAAGGTTTTAATCTATGGTGCATCGGGAAGTGTAGGGACTTATGCCGTCCAATTAGCCAAATTATTCCGTGCTGAGGTCACCGGTGTTTCTTCCGCGAAAAATCACGCCTTGGTACGATCCCTCGGAGCTGACCAGACCTTAGATTACACAGCCCCAGATTTCGCGGAACAACTTGGTCAATACGACCTCATTTTTGATGCCGTTGACAAACTTCCCTTCTCTCTGGCAGTTGAGCACATGACACCTGCCGGGATCTACCTAAACATTGCTTCTCCGCTCCCTAGCCTACGGATGCTATGGACCCGCCTTCGAACCCAGAAACGGATCATCATGGCGACAAGTCCTAAGATAACAGCAGAAGAAATGACCTATTTATGCAAATTGGTTGAGAACGGAGAACTTAAGGTAGTAATGGATAAGACCTATACGCTGGAGGAGATACAAGCAGCACATGCCTACGTCGGACTAGGGCATAAGGTTGGGAATGTCGGCATTAAGATTGAGTAATTAATTACTGCTTGGGCCTTTCCCGATATTGATCATATTGACTACACAGCTTTCCATATTTCCGACGGTTAGTGCCAAATCCTGTTTTACTTTGAGGCCATTGGCATATTCGGCGGGCTTCCAGTTTGGCATGTTGCATATCGTCTCTAGTAGAAGCTTATCTACAGCTTCATCCTCTGTAGGCCAATAGGTTTGTGCATCAATAATTCGGCCTTCTTCATCTACGGTGAATTGGACGGCAGTGAGCGCATAGCCTTTAAACGTCCCGTCCGGTATCTTGTCAATCGCCTGCTCTTTTAAGTAGCGAAGCAGTTCGACTTCTCCTCCGGGGAAAGCCGCTACTTTTTCGGGGCTGATACTTACGGCAAAACTTAGGTCTTTAGCATCATTGTGTTTCAGCGTGTTTTCTGGAATATATTGGACATTAACCACTATATCTTCGTGAACATCAGCACTCAGCATGAGGTCTTTTTGCTGCTGGGTAAATCGCTCGTTTCCCCCTACTGCTTTCCGCAGCTTCCCATCTTGAACCGTCACCACTTCTACCTCAATGTATTCTCTGATCCAAGAAGCTTTATAGTGTCGGTTTAGGTCCAACAGAGTCTGTACCTCCTTGAGTTCCGCTTTCCCGATGTACAAAGGCGGGTAAATCTTATTGATCTCATATTCCACTTCAATGGCAAAGTCATTTTGGGTGATTCCAAAATTGGGTAGAATGAAGAAGAATAATAGAAATGAAGTCAGATACTTTTTCATACAACAATATTAAGCAATGTGTGTAGGTTCTCTGATAATTTTTGTGGTCCGAAGAGGCAAATCCAAAAATACATAAACCCTTTTATACATCTTCAAAGGTAGGGCCATACCCGCTTTTACCACCCAAACAAGTGTAAATTAGTGTAAATTGAGCGTAAAATGACTGTAGCAGTATTCAAAAGCTATGATAAACTAATAGATTTGTAGAATGAGTAATAAACCGTTCATACGGAGGGCGCTACAACTGTTGCTGCTTGGGCTAATCGGTATCACGCCAATGCTCGCACAGGCCCCTTCTAGCGCTGAGATCAGCGACAAACGTACGGCAGTGGCCATGCGCTTGATTGGGCATGAACTGTTGAAATGTTGGGGGGACAGCACTTCTCGGGTTTTACCCATTGAGCAGGTAGATCAACAATACAGACTCTGCTTCGAATTTGAGTTTGGCTTTGATCCGGCTGATATTGTGACCACTATTGATCGGGTAATGACAAAGGCAAACATTGCGCCTGACTATTTGGTGGAAATGCTCCAATGTGAGACACAAGAAGTAGTCCATGGTTTTGTGATTAGAAACGCCTATCCAGATATGATCCCCTGTATCGGAAGAGCGTATCCGGTGGACTGCTATCAACTACATATCACCATTCTAGACAACTACAATTACCAAGCCCAGTCTACTACTGATGCCTTAGCTGCAGACAAATCGGAATTAAGCACCCAAGATAAATATTCGAATCTCATTCGTTTCCTCCTTCCGCTTTTAGGTTTACTTGGTCTTGTTGGCTTCTTTGTAAGACGGAAAAATCGCTCGCCGATTGATCCGAACCTGGTCTCGATTGGGGCTTCAAAGTTTGACCCTAAAAACAGAGTACTTTCTTCGAAAGGTAAGCAAGTAGAGTTGTCAAATAAAGAGGCCGAACTACTCCTGCTACTCCATACTGCCGCTAATACACCACTAGAAAGGGAAGTTATCCTGCAAAAAGTTTGGGGTAACGAAGGAGCCTACGTAGGAAGAACAGTAGATGTATTTATCTCCAAATTAAGGAAGAAGTTTGAGGCAGATGAAAGTGTGCAGTTTGTCAATATCCGAGGTGTAGGGTATAAGCTGGTAACAGAAGCGACCTAAGAATACCTAAAGACTTACCAATTTCCTGCATAGCTAAGATCTACGCCGGCATTCTGTTCGAGATAGGCATACTTGACTCTCACGATTTGCCTGATATGAAGTAAGTCATGTACCAACCAGTTGTGTAAAAACATTTTAGCAGAGATCGAACCAAAATCGGGATGTTGGTAAAAGTTATCCCACTTAGGATCCTTCAAGGAAGCTAGCCAGGCAACAGACTTATCCCTTTCAGCTATAAAGGCATTCAGTGCAATGGAGAAATCTTGTTCCATATACTTCCGCTCCTTCACCCAATCAGAGGGAAATATTTCCGGCATCACCTCATTAGGGGTTTCTAGGATATGAAGCAATCGATCCCGAAAGTCTTCTCCCTCCACATCATGCAAATGGCATATGATTTCCAGTAAGGACCAACTTTCAGCATTGGGCTTCCATTGATACAAAGAAGAAGGTACTGCTGCCAACAAGTTCGTAAAAACGGCTCCATTGGCCTTTAACTCTTGGATGATGTCGGTGGTGTTCATGCTCTATTCAGTTTTGCCGTTCGATCTGTACTCAAAATACCGGCTAAAGATATTCATTTCTTACTTCCTTACAGGCTACAGTCCATACCTTGAACACCAGCCAATAGATTTACGCTCGATAGGTGGAAGGATTAGGTTGAAACCGAAGAAGTAGGATTGAGATAATAGTTGAGAATGGCTAAGGAAAGTAGGGTAGAGGTGAAAAATAGATACACGAATGGCATGATCAAAGTGTTGTAGAAGAGCACTAGGCAAAGCTTTAAGGAGCATAATAGAAAAAGTGCTTTGTCAATCCGTTTCCTGAAAACGGCAAATAGCGCAAAGGAAAGCAGAGGGGTTGCAATGGCAGAGATTAAAAACAGCCGATGCAGTTGTGGTAAATCTACATATTCGTAAAACTTGGCTAAGCCCAGACCTTGCTGAACCAGGGCCCCAAATTTATGCTCCTCATTGACAATCGCATCCAAATAATTGGCTTGCAGCCCCAGGAAAATGTCAAGATTCCAAAGTGCCTGTGTCACCCACAACAATAGAAGAGAGCAGGTGCCGCCTACCCAAATAATCCGCCAGGCCATTTTTCGATCACCAAGAAACAATTCATAGGCTACATATACTACAGCCCAGAGCGCCAATGAATAACGGCTAAGCATACACAAACTTAGGGCAATGGCGATCAGGGTGGCATTCTGCCTGGAGATGGCAAAAGCCAAAAACAAATAATAAAAGACGACGATGCTTTCCTCTGTCATGGAAAAGAACCGGGATTCGTAGATCATCCAATGATGGACCAGAATTAGGAGAGGAACTAGCGTCAACAGGGATACAAAATTCAATTTCCCTCGTTCTTCCGCAACTGGACGGGTGGATAAGGTAAAGACTAAGGCGCCCATAAATAGCAACAAAGCGGTCCATCTCACGTCCACCTCCATCACAGTGGCGGGCAATAGCGGCAACCAAATGGCGGGCAAGTAGATCGGCTCAATCCCACCCCAGATCTGTTCAATCACCGCATAGACCTCCTTCCCCTCCACTAAACGCTGACACATGATCTTCATGATGGGAAGCATATCCGCCCACCGATAATCAACGGGGACTTTGGCAAATACCTCCTTCGCCTCGATGAATAAGAACAAGCCAATGAGACTTAAACCAAGTATTTTTACGCCCCAAATTACCTTAGCAGAAATATACCACTTCATATCGGACTTGACCTTCAGTAAGGGGAGGAGTGCAATTAGAATTCCCACTACAAAGTAGGTGATGCTCGCACAGGCGGGATCGTAGTCTTCCTCATTGATGTAGAGGGTATTGCTCAGGGTTTCAACTACTATTAATCCAATAATGCAAAATGCAATGAATGACTTTCCCATGATAGAGTGATCATTTGGTTTACCTAGCAGTGAATTTTACTTCGTTTGTGATAATTTGTTGAGATGGCCACCAAATAGGACATTGGTGGTTGGATAAGACGAAAATTCGAGCCCGATTTTCCTTAAAATACAAAGTCATGCAGACTTGCGAAATCAGATGGTTAGATTGGGTCATCTACATTGCAAAATTGAAGAGAGCATGAGTTAATTTGACTATAGTGCGCAATATACTTCTTCCTGCAGGAAAAGAAACCTATTTGTCCACGCATTTGTCTACACCTAAGTTGTAAGCCTGAGAGTATCAACTGATTTAAACTTTTGACACTCTTACTACTTTGCGATTCTCACATGACTTAAAGTAATATTGCACTAGCCAAAATTTCATCCGATATTGCCAGCAAACAATCTGTGACCTATGCAGCCCAGCTATGAAACGCTCTCGCCCAAGACCTTAGTTGGCCAAAAGCTAGCCATGTCCCTGGTCAAGAACACAACTGGAGAATTATTTCGCGCTTTCATGCCCAGGCGAAAAGAAATTTCCCAGGTCAAAGACCAAATCGTATATGACCTCCGAGTTTATCCGCAAGGATACTTCACCCCATTCAATCCTACTACTGAATTCACCAAATGGGCTTTGGTCGAGGTGGAGCAAATTGAGCCCTTACCAGCTGGCATGGAGCCTTTTCAGCTGGAGGGCGGGACCTATGCCGTTTTCAGGCCTGAGCATGGTAGCCTTGATCCAGGCATTTTTCAATATATCTTTGCGGAGTGGTTGCCGACCTCCGGTTATGAGCTCGACGATCGTCCACATTTCGAACGTCTATATCCCAAGGGAAAACGGAACAATTCAGATACGGATGAGGAGGTTTGGATTCCAATTAAACCAACCGGTGATGGAACCTAAAGAAAGAATTTCTCATATAGAAAATGTCGCTGACTTACCTGATATTGATAGAATCGCCCAACTTCAGAGAGGAGTCAATTGGAAGTTTGTGTTTGGCGCGGCCATGCTAGATCAAAGAGAACGTGTTGGAAAAGATTGGAAAGAAAAACTACCTCAGTTTTCTATTAGCATCCATATATCAGAACCGCTTATCCAATGCCTGAAACTCATCACGGATGAGGAAATCATAGCGCAGCAGGATTTCTTTGAGAAATGCGCCCAAAACTATGGTCAACTCGCGGGAGAATTGGTCGAACAGCTAGTAGCTAAATTGAGAATCTCCTTCACTCCCGAGTTCCCATTGCTTAGCCTTAATGCTTATAGTCGAAAGGGATATCCCACATCTGGAAAGATGGGAAAATGGACCTACTACATACATGGCTTTCACTGTGCATTCACGCATCAAACGACAGCACAAAAAATTGAAGCCGCTTTGACGTTTGGAGAAGAATTTGGAGAATTGGATCCTTATTTTTTCAGTAACTATATAGTATCAAGCCCT
>JAHQWA010000107.1 GCA_019634045.1 Saprospiraceae bacterium | reverse complement strand
CCTGTCTTTCCAGAATGGACCGAAAATCTTCGTAGGTATCCACTTTCCCGTCCGGCTGGATTTCCTTCAACTTCTTTAAGGTATCGCCTAAGTGAGTTTGATCCACATCACATAAGGCTACCACTTCTACCTCTGGCAAATTTGCAAACCACTTCATGTGGGCATTTCCCATTCCACCCAGGCCTATATGTGCCACCCGCAAGCGGTCACTGGCAGGACTCTTACCTTGCAAACCCGGCATGATGGCAATGGAAGCCAATCCTAGACTTGTATTGCGAATAAAGGTTCTCCGATTTTGTTGTTTTGGCATCTTAATTATCGTTTTGTTGGTCTATCAGCTTTCCCCTAAAGTTAGGATTTATTTTTAGCTCAGGGACAAGAAGTCCGACTGATAAAAGTCATAGGTAGCGTATGGGGCATTGCCGTTCTTCGCACTCGATAGTATTTGATGCCGTACTGGTTTTCGGCTTAGCGGTAGACAATACGGATTAGACAATTGAATTTCCAAAGAACCTACTTATATTCATCACTCATTTAAGCCCTAACCATTATGCCAAGCGATATCGAAATTGCTCAGTCGATCGTACTTTCGGATATTAAGTACATTGCCAGTCGGCTCAATCTCCAAGAAAAGGACATCATCACCTATGGCCGATACAAAGCCAAACTCCCATTGTCCCTAATTGATGCAGAAGCCGTCAAACGCTGTAAACTGATTCTAGTCTCTGCCCTATCCCCTACCCCTGCGGGCGAAGGGAAAACCACCATGTCCATCGGTCTTACAGAAGGCTTGAATCAACTCGGTAAAAAGACGACGGTCGTACTCCGAGAACCGTCTTTAGGTCCCGTGTTTGGGATAAAAGGCGGCGCCACTGGGGGAGGTTATTCACAAGTACTTCCCATGGAAGATATCAATCTCCATTTCACCGGAGATTTTGCAGCCATCGAAAAAGCACACAACCTCCTCGCTGCCTTGATTGACAACAACCTACAAAGGAAAGAAGGCGGATTGGGTATTGATCCGAGAACCGTTTTGTGGAAACGCGTCATCGATATGAATGATCGCGCGCTACGGCGTACCATTGTTGGCCTAGGAGGAACAAGTTTTGGTGTCCCGAGAGAAACAGGTTTTGACATCACTGCTGCTTCCGAGATCATGGCTATCCTCTGTCTCTCCGATAACCTACAAGATCTAAAAAAGCGATTGGGTAATATTTTCGTTGGATTTACCTACGACAAAAAGCCCATCTACGCAAGAGATCTCAAGGCTCAAGGCGCCATGGCCGCTTTGATGAAGGACGCCGTGCTTCCCAATCTCGTGCAGACGGGCGAAAAAAATCCTGCCATTATTCACGGCGGCCCCTTTGCTAACATTGCCCAAGGGACCAACTCGGTCATTGCCACCCGCATGGGCATGTCTCTATCGGATTATGTGGTGACAGAGGCGGGCTTTGGGTTTGACCTCGGAGCCGAGAAATTCTTTGATATTAAATGTCAATCTGCGGGCTTATCGCCTAATGCAGTAGTGTTGGTAGCAACGGTTAGAGCATTAAAATATCATGGCGGTGTACCCCTGAAGGAACTTAGTGCCCCCAACCCCAAAGCTGTAGAAGCAGGCCTTTCTAATCTGGAAAAACACATCGAGAACATCTCCCTGTTTAATGTTCCAGCGGTAGTAGCCATCAATAAATTCCACCGAGATACTCCGGAAGAGATTGAAGTAATCAAAAGCAAACTTTCCGGTCGCGGCGTGCCCATTCACGTTTGTGAAGCCTGGGAAAAAGGAGGGGTAGGTGCTTTGGATGTTGGACAATCGGTGATCGATATCGTCGAAAACAATGATAAGACGTTTACGCCCTTATATGACTGGGAATGGCCGGTAGAAAAGAAGATAGAAACGGTAGCCACTAAAATCTATGGGGCAAGTGCTATTGACTACACCGCTCGTGCCAAAGCAGACCTGAGAAAAATCAAGAAGTTGGGTCTAGAAGCTCTCCCGGTTTGCATTGCCAAGACCCAAAAGTCTCTATCAGACAATCCCAAACTGCTAGGTAGGCCCAAGGATTTTGTGGTAACGGTACGTGAAATAGAAATCGCAGCTGGTGCTGGCTTCCTGGTGCCGATAACCGGCAATATTATGCGGATGCCGGGCTTACCGGCCACCCCCGCCGCCGAGCAGATTGATATTGATGAAGCGGGGAATATTTCGGGCTTGTTTTAGAGCGCAGTACCTCGAGCGGATAAAACGAATCCTCCTCTTGCATTCCAACAAGAGGAGGATCAAGGTAAGACGCTTTAATCATACACAATGCTGAAAAGCCTTGGATGTAAAGGAGGTGGATTAATCCCCCAAACCTAGCGTCTCCACCCCCTGCTCAAAAACAATATCCACAGGAATACCGGCAGAAGATAAACGATCTAGGTCGCTCTGCAATTGGCTGCCAATACCAGCCTTCTCTGCCACCAAGGTGGCCACACCGTCATAATCGCCATCTCCTTGTAAGGTCAATATCTTATTGGACAAAGCTTGCATAGCTTCTTCCAATTTCTCAAAATCAACAGAGTATTTCCCGGTCTCTTCATTCCTGGCAAATGCGCCGAATTCATTAAAGAAGTTGAATCGAATCATGTTGGCTTTTCCGTGGGCGCTGGAAGCACCGAAGCGAACGGATCGGAAGATGCCCGCCATGAAGGTGACGTAGAAATCCTTCAGATCTCCTTCTATTTCTCCCTGCTCATGCAATTGCTTAATCATGTACAACCCAAGGATATCGGCTTTGCCTTCTTCTAAGGCGGAAGAATGTTCTTTCAAGGCCTCCCTTACCGTACCCTTGCCATCAATGGTATTTTTTATGCCCAATCCGTGTGCCACTTCATGAAACATGGTATTGCTAAAAAAGGCATCAAAGGTGATGTGTTTACGCTGATCATCAGCAATCAATTCATCGGCAATCGGCAAAAGGATTTTATCGAATTTGGCCCGCATGGCATTCTTGAGTTGCAAGCGGCGCGTACCTTTCTTCAATTGCACCTCCTCGTCATTTGGTAGGTTAATGGCGATGGTTTTGCTACCTGCATTGCAATCTCCTGCGTAATAGATCACATCATAGGCATTAAGTTCTGCATCCGATCCAGGCTTTTCTTGCTTGTAGGCATCGGGGACAGGCAATCCCTTTTGCAAATCGGGTAACACATCAGCATACTTGGCCAAGCGCTCGCTCCAGGCCATATCTTTCACCAATACGTAGCATTCGTGTGCTGCTTTGTAACCATACAACTGATCCTCATAGGTTTCGATGGGGCCGATGACGACATCGATCTGATTGTCTTTCATCGACATCCAATCTAGATCACTCGGTTGATATTCGTCCGTTTCGAAAGCAGTAGCTCGTGCGAGGAGGTATTTTTTCAAAGCTGCATTTTCCGCCAATTCAGCAGCTTCGCGAAGTAGGGCTGCGGCCTTCTCGATATCCTCCTTGAACATTTCGTGGTACGGAATAGCACTAATGGTTCCATCTTCTCCTCTTCGCAGAAAAGTATACAGGCTATTTTTATCCTCCAATTCTAGTGCCTCAAACTCGTCCTTGGTCATATCAGCTGGATAAAAGTTGGCGCCGGCTGGCTTCTCTCCATAGCTTTCTAAGAATGGCTTATTGCCATCCAAGCGATCCCAAGGGCCATAGTTGATACTAGCAAATTCCTGAAATTTTTCATTTGGAATGCGCTGCATCAATTGATCCTTATCCCCATAGGCCTCAAACCAGAATAGCTTGTCCATGATCTTTCCGGCTTCAATTAGAATCGGGATCATCTTCTTCTGCTTATCACTTAAAACAGTTAAGTCTGAGGTCAGTTTTACGCTAGTATACTTGGCCAATTGCGCATCAATACCTCCCGCAGCACTGGTCTCCGAGGAGTCCTCAGTGGCAGTGGTATCCTCTCCAGCTTCTTTGCTCCCGGATTCGCAAGCGAACAGGCCCAAGGATAAAAAGAATACGAAATACTTTATTTTCATGTCAAGAAAGTTTTGTGAGTGTGTATCTGGAAGTAGCTTGGCTTTTATTTATACTTCTCGAACCAAGCTAAAATATAAGCTACTTTGTTGATCAAGTTACTCGGCTTGCTGGCGATGCCGTGTCCTGAACTTTGAATTCGAACCATGGCCGTTTCCACCTTATTGAGTTTTAATGCTGTGTAATACTGCTCTGTTTCGGACATCGGTGTTCGATAATCTTGTTCTCCGGTTAGCAACATGGTCGGCGTTTTTACTTTTCCTGCCAGCGACAAGGGAGACCGCTTGTAATAGTTCTCTTGCTCTTCCCATGGTAAGCCCGGGAACCAGTACTTATAAAAGAAGGCAGGATTATCCGCATGCAGCACAAAGCTCGTCCAATTGATCACCGGCTTCGCTACTACTGCCGCTCTGAATCGATTCGTGTTTCCAACAATCCAGGCAGTCAGCACTCCACCACCACTTCCACCGGTTACGTACAGCTGATCTTCATCAATGTATCCTTTGTCAATCACCGCATCCACGCCAGAGATCAAATCGTCGTAGTCTTGACCGGGGTAATTGTGGTGGATTAGATTGCCAAATTCAGCTCCATAACTGGTGCTACCTCGAGGATTGGTATACAATACTACATAGCCGGCTGCTGCATACAACTGAATTTCAGCTGAAAATCGCCAACCATAATTAGAGAACGGTCCACCATGAATTTCTAGCAATAGTGGATATTTCTTTGATGGGTCAAAATTCGGTGGCTTACAGATCCAACCTTGTACCTTTCTTTTATCATAAGAGGAGGTGTACCAAATTTCTTCTACTTCCCCTAAGGCTTTATAAGCAAAAAGGTCATCGTTAACCTTGGTGAGTCTGCGAGCCGCTTGGCCCTTTTCTCCTACGGCAAGATCGGCGGGGTGATCTGGTGCCGTGAGGGTAAAGGCATAACGTCCATTGCTGGAGACGGAAAAGGTTCCTCCTCCATAGGGGCGTCCTAGGGATAAGCCACCTACCTCATTCGCCAAATCGGTATGCTTCCCAGCAAGATCCATCCATGCGATTTTGGTATGTCCTTCGTCATCATACTGGAAATAGAATCCTTTGCTATCGGCAGACCAGTGGATATTACTGACATCGCGATCTAAGTCCCCAGATACTAGGCGAGGATTAGCTCCTGATCGCTCCATCACGTATAGTTTACTGACTTGATAGCCCAGGTATTTATCATCATATCCAGTGTAGGCAATCCACTTCCCATCAGGAGAAAAGGAAGGATTTGCATCTGGCCCTAAACGATCGGTTAATGCGTTGACCTTCCCTGAAGCAATATTGATCTCATAAATTTCAGAATTGGCGGGCTCGTAAGTGGCATTTTTATGCCGGTTGGCCGAAAAGACAATGGAAGTCCCATCTGGGCTCCAAGCAAACTGACCACTGTGGTTGATATTGCCCGGCGTCAGTTGGCGAGCATACCCACCTTCTATTGGCAGGATGAAGATGTGAGTATAGGCATCCTTGACATAGCCCGAGCCGTCAGAGCGATATTTAAGCTTATCGATATAGATAGGCGGGTCAACCCATTTCGCCCCAGCAGGCTTCTTGGGTAGTTGGACATCCAAACTGGATTTAGTAGCGGGAACAGACATGGTAAAAGCCAAATGCGTCCCATCGGGCGACCATTTGACATTACTTGGTGTTTGCGTGAAGTGGGAGATCTGATTTTCTATACCAGAATCCATCCAGCGCACAAACAATTGCGGTTTTCCATTTCTGTTAGAGGTGTAGACTAGTTTTTTACCATCGGGCGACCAGCGAGGATGATAGTCATTCTTCAATCCATCGGTCAAAGGACGATTATTACTCCCGTCATAGTCGACGATCCAGAGTTGGGAACGAGTCCCGTCAGTCATGATGTCCTTCGCATCCCGCCGGTAGACGATGGTTTCTCCATCCGGCGAAATGCGAGGATCATTGACATTCTCTAACTCAAATATATCTTGGAGTTCGAAGTGGCTTTGAGCTGCTAGTCCAAAAAAACAAAAGCAGCAAATGGCTAGGATTGTAAGTCGCATCTCTTTTTTTGCCCCTAATATAGCTAAGTAGTCTGACAATAGATACTCCTCACTATGGCAGAAATACCTTAGATTTTCAGGCGCTCATTCTAAGGTCTTGCATTTACCCGTTTACCTAGTCCCTAATTTTCTTACTCCTTCATTAATTGTTGCCGCCTGGCCTTCTGCCTCGTCGATTGGAACGGCGTTCTGCCACAAATTTCTCGTACTTCTGGAATTGCTCCTCGGTAAGAATTGCTTTAATTTCCTCGTTTTGAGCCGTTCTCAATTCCTGCATTTTACCTCGCATACTGGCAAAGTCGCCATTTGCTTCCTCCCGCATAGCCTGCATTTGTCCTCGATATTTCTGGTTGATCGCCTGCCATTCTTCCTTTTGATCTTCATTAAGTCCCAACTCGGCAATTAAAGCCTCTAGTTGTTCTTGTCCCTGACCTCCCCTAGCGCCGCCGCCACGAGGGCCAGCTTGTCTTGCATTGGTAGGAGGCGCTGCTTCAGCAGTGGTCGTGCTTGCAGTAGTGGTGCTTTGCTTACTAGAGTTGCAAGCAAAGGCAAAGGAAATGGTCAACAAAAGTAGGAAAGTGTACTTCTTCATGGTGATATGCGTTTATGTCTTTGGTTCTTGGATAAATTTAATCTATTAAGACCTCAATCTTGCACTGATGATCAATTTCTTCTAAAGTTTCGATAGCGCTCATCTCTGCGAAAACGTTCCCTCATTTCAGTTTGATCGGGAGCCTGGCCAATGCGGAAATGTCGGATATTGTAAGTAAATGATAACATGAAATACTGCTGTAGGACATTCGTCTGTACATCCTCAAAGTATATCTCGGTTACATTTCGGCGTAAGCTCGTATTTTCTTTTAGTAAATCAAAAACTGACAGGGTTAGCTCTCCACGCTTATTCTTAAATAATTTGGTCCCAATACTCATGTTCAATAACATATAGTTCTGATCAAAGTCTTCCGCTAATCCGTCATAAAACTGGTGGGTCATAGTAGTTCTAAAGACCAGATCTGAGCCAATGATCCAACCAAAACGGATTCTTGAGTTTTGACTCAAAAAATTAGTGTTGCTACCCGTATTGAGGGTATTGCGAACATCATTGTAATTGGAGCGAGAAGAGATCGTGAAATCCACCTTATCACTGATATTACTACTCAAAGTTAGTCCAAGGCCAACGGTACTATTGTTGGAAAAATTAGCCTGGCTATCAATGAGTCCTGGTACGCGCGTGTAACTACCCGTCAAATCGAAATTGAGGTTGGATTTAATACTCTTTAATGGAATTCCATAGGAAAGGAAGGTTCGCGTATTCCAATAACCTTCCAGGTTTACTGGACGAGTCAAGGTAGCTCCTGGGTCCACGTCGAACTCCGAAAATATAGGGTCGTCCGTAGCAGACAGGAATAGACTATTGGCAATGTAATTCTGCGTATAGCCCGCGCTCACCATCGCGAAGAAGGTGGTGGATTTCTCCACATTGGTTTCTTGATATCTCCCCATTATGGTGTGCCCAGCAGATTGCACCAAATTAGGGTTTCCGATAGTTAGCTGCAGGGGATTGGTATTGTCCAGGACATTCTGTAATTGCTCCAAGCTGGGTAGCTGCGTATTGGATCGGTAAAAGACGCGGACATTTTTGGTTCGCTCAATATTATACCGCAGCATCACCATCGGCAATACGCTGAAAAAGGTGTTTTTCAAGTTTTGCTCTCTGGGGAAGGTTTGATCCGTAATTAATCTAGCCCACTGAAAATTGGCTCGAGCCATAAAGGTAAAGTCTCGGCCTTTACGGTAGTTGTATCCCCCTCCCAGGGTATTAGTGAAGTAATCATTGGAGAAAACATTCGATAACTGTTCATTGAGCAAGTCGTAAGCGGCCGTCCCTTCAAAAAAGTCCAAAACTTCCTGATCCGACTCTTCCTGCTGCCAAGAGGATTGCAGATTAAGCATCAATGTCTGATTATTTCCCAATGGTTCAGTATAGGAGAAATTGACCGCGTTATTCCAGGTATGGCTATTCAGATTAGACAGTTGGTCTAAAGTATCGACGGTGATCGGAGGCGGCGCAAAGAAGGCATTGACCGAACCCAACAAACTTTCGCCGCGCTTTTGATTATAGCCCGTAGAAACATTAATAGAATAGGTTCTTCGTGAATTTCGGAAGCGATGCCTAAACAAGAAATTATTGTTGAAATTCACTCCGGTAAGATCGGAGCTAAAGATGTTGTCACTTTGGTTCAAAAATAGATCATCCAGCGTACTAAAACCTAGCGTGGTAGAAGAACCATCGTTTTGCTGTACACTCAACCTGGGTCGCATGATGATAGAATTCAGCGAATCAATTCTAATGTCCAGTCGCATATTAAAACGATGATTCACGTTATCCGTGAGACTCTCCGTATTCTCTGCGTAGATCTCACTCACATCGGCTACATCGACAAAGGTTCGCTCTAGGTCTTCTAGTGCTTCATTGGTAGAAGAGTTAAAGAAATAACTGCCAGTCATCTCTACCTTTTTGCCCCACTTATCGCTATAGTTCAAGCCAAAGGCATGTGTCTCCGCAATACCACCGGTCTGCTGTACAAGAAAATCGCTAGCCGAGGAGCCTCCAATCCCGCCTCTTCCGCGACCACCGCCGCCTCCACGGCGACCACGACCGCCTCTTCCGCCCCGACTTCCACCACTCAAAACGCCTAGTAGATCTTCGGAAGAGAAATTCTGCTTGTTGATATTATTAGTCAAGCCGATGATGGAGATGCGTTGATTACCATTGAAGATATTCACATTCCCTTCTACAATATACCTATCGTCGGTGCCATATCCACCGGATACTTTACCAAATTGGCCAACATTCATCCCGGGGCGGGTAATGATATTGATGGTTTTGGAAGTATTCCCATCATCGAAGCCACTAAATTGAGCCTGATCACTTTGTTGGTCGAAGATTTGCACCCTTTCAATTACTTCTGCTGGCAGGTTCCGCAGGGCGGCGGTAGGATCATTTCCAAAGAAGGAGCGGCCGTCCACCAAAACCTCCTTAACGTCCTCTCCTTGCGCCTGGACCTTTCCATCCTCAACCACTACGGAGGGCATTTTTTCAATCAGGTCTTCGGCACTGGCATCTGGCAAAGTCTTAAAGGCATCAGCATTGAACTGAACCGTGTCTTCATTCTGCGTAGCAATCGGAATCTTTTCTTTGACCTCGACTTCCACTAACTCTACTGAAGAGGTTTTCAAAAAGACGACACCGTAACTAAAGTCGGCGCCATTCACTTCAATGTTTCTATCGATCGTCTCATACCCTAAAAAGGATACATTCATCCGGTATTTGCCATCTTTGACTTTTTCCATGGCGAAATAGCCTCGATCATCGGTGATGGCTGATTTGACTTCTTTGTTATTTTGGTCTAAAAGCAGGACGTAAGCACCGGTAAGAGGGGCTCGTCCTTCTCTGGCGATCACTTTACCAGTTACCTGGAAGTCTTGCGCAAAGGATAGCGTAGCAAAAAACAATAAAACGGGGATAAAGGTAAATTTCATAGTCGGATATTGCTGGTGGTTTTTAGTCTGCATAAAAAAAGGCGTAGTTTGAACAACTACACCTTTAGACAAAGTCTTGTTTGACTTTTTTCCTTCGACTAACAATTTATGCTAGAAAGTAACTTTTAGGGATTTCTTTTCTTTGCCTCTTAGCACCACTATTGTGGTCGTCTCGCCTTTCTTATACTTCCCTAGTCCTTTCATATAGTCATAGATGTCTTTTACTTCCATATCCCCCATCTTAACAATCACATCCCCACTCTGCATGCCTGCCTCGGCGCCTGGACGGCCTTCAATCACGCTATCGATTTTCATTCCATCCCCTTCACTGACGTAATCCGGCATTACTCCTAAGGTCACTTTAAAGCTTGCCGCTTGACGGCCCTGGGTCTCATTTTTAGTTTTGGTGAAGGCGACTTTACCACTTCCATCCAATTTTTCAATTATAGCAATGATGTAATTACCTACCAGATTCAGGCCCTTATAGTTTACTAGAGCTGCATCATCAACCGGCTTGTGATAATCACTGTGTTGCCCGGTAAAGAAGTGTAAAACCGGGATGTCCTTCAGATAGAAGGAAGTATGATCTGAGGGTCCAATACCAGAGTCCGACGTTTTTGCCTTTATACCACCAACTTGTACCTCATCGATCATCCCGGCAAAAACGGGAGACGTTCCGACACCGTGGATGGCTAAGACCTTCTCTTCATTTAATCGTCCTACCATATCCATGTTGATCATATAATTGACTTTTGATAAGTCAATGGTAGGATTCTCCACATATTTCTTGGACCCAAAGAGCCCCATCTCCTCTCCGGAAAAACCAATAAACAAATAGTTATTGCTTTTGGCGCGTCCCTGCTTTAGATGTGCTGCAATTTTCAACATAGCTGCAATTCCGCTAGCATTATCATCAGCACCGTTGTGAATCGCTGGTTCGCCCGTATACAGAGAGCCGAAGCCCCCCATTCCGAGGTGATCATAGTGTGCACCAATCACAATAGTGTTCGCTGCTCCATTGTCCAGATAGGCTACCACATTCTTGCCGACTTTTTTATCTCCACCATCAGTAACGTGAGGATTATTACTGTATTTGAAGTCAAATTCGTGAAAATAACTACCATCATCCCCCTTCGGAGCTAAACCTAACTGTTCAAAACGGTAAGCAATGTATTCAGCGGCCAATTGCTCCCCTTTCTTCCCAGTTTCTCTACCTTCTAAATAGTCCGAAGCCAGATAGACTACGTCGACTTTGAGTTGTTGCACGTCAAATTTCTGTCCCCAAAAAACAGTCTGGGTAAATGACAGTACCAGCACTAACAACATTCCTTTTTTCATAGTAATCACAATTTATTTTGGATCGAAAATAGACCAAAGCCTAAGGGTTTCCAAATACTACCTGGCATTTGATCACTTTTCTACACAAAACTTACAGAGGTACAGCCATCTTATGAGTCTTCCGAAAACTTTTTTTGATTTTTTTCCTGTTTGGCGGTTACCTTTTTCTTTTTCATCCGATTAACCTGCAAATAGTTTCAACCAAGCTCTTGATGGAAAGTAAGTTTTTAATCGCGCTCTCAATGTTCGTTCTTATTATAAGGTTGTCCGCTCAACCTTACCCAGTGGATGCATTTGTGCGAATGCATCCACCTTTTTCTCCCTATCTCGAAGACTGGACTTCGCCTATCGCCTCACCGGTCCAGCTACAGTTGTGGCTTAGGGATGCCAACGAACAGCAGTACCCAGTTCGCCTCCGAATGAGTTGGCTCGGTCAAGGGATAAGGATTAGCACCAAAACGGACTTTCCACAGGAAGCGATCGTACTAGATTATGGCGTGCCGACGGAGTTGAGTGGAGCGGAGTTAATTGCTTATTTCGATTGGAATAACTTACAATTGGAAGGCATTGACCTACATACGCTCTATCAAAATGGAGGGCGATTACCGGAAGGAATCTACAATTTCTGCGTTGAGGTGCTGGATGCCCAACGTCCCAATGAAGCTCCTTTATCCAATCAGGCTTGTACCGTAATTCAACTAGACTTGCTCCCTCCTCCAGAAATCCTATATCCAAGCCATGAAAGTCAAGTTGATGCATTGCCGATCAACTTTCAATGGATTCCTCAACATGTGGGCGGTTTCCCGGTAGAATATTCTCTCAGTCTATATGAAAAACGACCGGGTTTGACGCCTTCTCAGATACTCAATGGCACTCCACCAATCTATACCATAAACACAGATAACCGCACCCATTTTTTGTACGATTGGGATGAACCACCATTAAAACACGGCACGAGCTATCTGGTGCAAGTTGAAATAAGAGATGTCCTTGAAGAGCAGCATTTTCAAGCCCAAGGGAAAAGTCAAGTCTACACTTTCTACTATGGTGAACAAGTCAATTCAACTTGTCTACTCAGTTCTCCGGACTTGCAGGTACACCTTCAAGATGACCAAGGGTTTGCGGCTTCTTGGTCCCAAATTTACAACAGCAATCGTTACGAAATCGAATTGGCAACGGATAGCAGCTTCACTGAAAATAGATCAATTTATCATACCCATAGCGTGACAGATACATTTGTGGACTTCTCCGGTTTGTTGTCAGAGCACCCTTATTATATAAGAGTTCGGGCGGCAGCCGGAGAATGTTTTTCGGGTTTTGCTCAGGTGGGGCCTGTGACGCTAAGTGCTCGTTGTCAATTCAAGCAGGATTCGGCGATGATTGCTTATCGTTGTGGACTTGAAGATCAGGAAATTGCATTGGTCCAGTCTCTTTCTTTCTCCCATCTTCAGGTTGGGGATAGTATATGGGCTAATCAATTCCCAGTGGTAGTGACGAAAGTAATGGGAAATGGTCCATTCTCTGGAACTGCTTATGGAAAAGTAGGCTTCCTCCGGCAAGCTCAAGTCAATTTTGAATTACAAGACATTGAGATTGATCAATATTGCAGACTCCGCAGCGGACAGCTAGTTGTATCGGGCACAGGGATCAAACTTTTGGATCCTCATGCCCTAGATCTCTTGAATGATATTCTCAATGGACTTGAAGTTTTGGATAGCTGGCTAGCCCATGCAGAAGAAATGCTAACGACTATCGATCTACTCCTCTCGGAAGTCGAACCCTACCTACCACAGAACGTCATAAACAATCTAGTCCAGGCCCAACAAGCAGCTCAAATGGCGCAGGAAGCTTATGCTGCTGCACTGGCTGCTGGAAACCCTGAAGATATCCAAGCGGCAAAAGCGGCCTTGGACGCAAGTGTGGCAAATTTGAAAGCGGCCCTAAAAACGTATAAGGAGGCCTTACTCCTTTTCCTTAGGACTTGGTTGGAGGTAGCAGGGCAGGTTTTCGCAGAGCTGCTGCAAGATTGTCTCTGGGATCAGTTAAAAACCGCCTATCAGGAGGCGGATAACACCCTTCGTGCATTTATCGCCACTGATAAGGAGGTAGCATTGAATAGTCTTCCGGCCTTTGATGATAATTACCAAAACTTAAGCAGTGAATCAGAACTGGTCATCATCGAATCTCCGGATTCCAAGGACTCAGGATTATTCGATGACCTATCCTCCCAATTTTACCAAAAGGAAATGGACTATTTACTGTGTCAGACTTTTGAGAGGTTACAGACCGAAATTCAAAGCCCAGAAGCCGTTGCCGCCTTTCAGCAGGTTTTGAAAGAAATTAATGCCAGTTCACTAGAGATCATCGGAGAAGCGATTAGTCAAGATACCCCAAGTGAAGAAATAGTCCAGCAAGTAAAAGAGCTAATCTACCTTGACCTACAGCAGCTCATTCGAAGAAGCACCTACCCTCCCGCCATTACCCTAACTACTGAATAAGACCATATGTCATGAGATCGATCATCATTTATATATTCCTTTTTGCGCTGCCCTTGCTGGTCTCAGCAAACGAGCTCGAATATTTAACGCACTTGGAGCGCCAATTCCAAAAGCTTCAGGAATACAACGCCGCTTGTATCCGAAATCAAACGCCAGAACAAAGAGTATATTTTTTCATCTACGAACCGGGTAAGTCCATAGATTTCGACGAAGTAGCACAAAGCTATGATTGGTTCAACTATTATCTTCTTCCTAGCTCGGGAACAGGCCTCTTCGATGAGCACAGTCTCACTTATCTCAATGACCGATTGAAAGCATTTAATCAAGTGGGAGAAGAAGTCCAGCAAGCTTATTCGGAAAGCGTGGAGGTTTATGCCTTTTTTATCAATGACTTCAAAGGATATGTCGATGCCAAAGCCAGCCAGTTGATGAGTAATGAGCAGGGGTCTATTTTGGAATATCTGGCTCAGGAAAAAGGTGCAGTCGGGCCACAGGCCTACCAGGACTATAAAATCTATAGAACAGCCTTACAGGAACGGGTAAATCAATTTGATTTCGGGGCTGGTGAGAATAAACTGCTGGTCTATGGTTCAGGTTTTAAAGCCTACCAATGGAAGGACCAATACGAACGTATCTATACCATAAATACCAGCATTAAAGGTAGTGTTCTCGAATCATCTGCCAATTGCCGTAAGAGCTATCAAAAAGAACAATGGAAGCATCGCCAGTTCCCTTTTCATTTCCCTACTAGTTCTAAAGCTTCTCGCCACTTCGCGAACGCCATATTGTCACAATTGGAATTCCTCAGTTCTCCTGCTCTACAGCAAACCTGCGAGGCATGCGGCCCAGAACTCGCAGGCTACCTGGAACAGCTTTGGGACCCAATTGCAAAAGAATTCCTGCGCGAACGCTGCGAACAACTCAAAGACTTCCCAGCACGAATGGCGCATGCCTTTTCGATCGCCCAATTCATTCAAGGTCTAGGTTCGATTTACGATGATTATGTGGGTCAAAGTTTGCCTCCGGATGAATATAATTGGAGTGGTAATTGGGATGAGTATCTAAGCTTTGAAGCGGCACTAAACCATCATGAAACCGAAATCTCGGCAGCCCATGAAAGGCTTAGGAACGCCATTGCTACCGCGGATTGGTATAAGGTATTCCTTTCGCTATATCATTTTAAACGCGCGGTCTTCTTCGAGACCTTGCCCATCAAGGATCGAATCGGAGCATTAGAGGTTTTATCTACAGGTCCTATGCTGGGCTATTGGTTGCTAGGCGATCATGAGGCATTGGTTTTATCGCTGCTGGACCAAGTGCCCGATGAACCACTTTATGTGGAGCAATTACTCAATGAACTAAAAGCGAGCCCTGGCCTACTTGAAACCTTATTCAAAAAGATCAACAATCATTGGGTAGGAGAAGATAGTCGCTTCAAATTTGTCAGTAGTTTACACCGACTGATCAAAAAGCGTCCAAAGATTAATCAAGTCAGCACGCCTTACACTTTGACCTGGGATCTCCCTGATCAATACGTCCTTAACTCGCTGGAATACGAGCTTGCCTTTAGGCCGAACGGAAATCTTGATTTTTCTTTCAACAAGTGTGTGTCCGTTGACGATTCCCACACTAGCATAGGCTTCGGGAATTACCCTCGTCCATTCTGCAATCAAAAGGAAACGGAGAGCTGGCAAAACATAGACCCTTTCGCCCTGCTAGACATTGCCGTACTTGATCGGATTACCGTGATTGATGTATGTGGTGGTACCGGCTGTCAGGGACAGCTTTTCAAACAAGTACCTGCTATACTGGCTGCCTACCTAATTAAACAAACGGCGATCAATGATCGGCTTGAGCAAGCTATGACCGCCTTAGAAGTGACTGGCTTGAGCCTTGGAGTTGGAGAGTTAGCGCTAGCCCTAAAGTTGGGGAGCCGCTTGCGTTTGTTGATGGCAGGCTATGTATTGGCGTCGGATATCGGATCAGTAGCTGTTTCTAGTGAAGCATTCCAAAACTACCTCGTATCAGAATTAGGGGTGGAGGAAGGAAAAAAGCTGTATGAAAACCTTCTTTTCTTCAACACGATCAATGCCGTCTTGGCTGGGACTGTAGGACTCCTAGCCGTGGATGATGCGGCTAAAGCAGTAGCCTCCGTTGAAAAATTGAAGGATATCGGTATCGATATAGAAAAGATTGAGGATCAACTGGGCTATTCCTTAGGAAACCTGTCGGGTGAAGAACTCAAGCAGCTGGCCCATTCCATGCAGACAGAGCTTAACTCTACGGCTGAGGGCAGAGAAGCCCTGAGAATCGCCAAGGCTGGTTTAGGATTGGACGAACTTGCTCAGTTTATACATCAACTAAAGAATGCTGGAGCTTCGGAGGAGCTGATCAACAAGATCATCTTAATGCCCTTAGATGATATAGAGCTCCTCCTCTCCCAGCTTTTGAGAAATAACCATCGGCTCATCCCAAAATTTAATGGGACCACGGAGCTGGTCGCCCTATGGCAATCCTATCGAAAAGGAAGGCGATGGGAGGAAATCCTACAGTGGGAAGAAGCCCTTTTTTATCAGCATTTCAGCGATCTGGATATGAGCCGCTCCTTGCGAGGATTATTCCAAGATTACCCTAGGATGACGCGTGCCTATGCGATCTTATCGGGAGATGGCACCTTCAACTACTTACCGTACCGTACCAATCTCGAAGACATCAAGATGGTGGCCGAATATCTCCAAGTATACCCGAACAGAGTGGCACAGCTAGAGCTTGATTTTTTAGCTGCAGGAGATAAGAAAGCCTTTATCAAACAACTCTTAGGACCGGGTAAACCAGGAGCCAAGATTTGGCATCGTGTCAGAGGCTTGTGGGAATCTATCAACCTACGTTATCAGCCCGCTGATGCCCATTTATCTGAATTTGAATTAGCTCCTAATCTCATGCTAACGGAAGTTCACCCTCCACAGGGAGGCAAGGCCGGGCACTATAAACGTTATTGGGAACCCGCCACCAACACCTTTGTGTTAGATGAAGGGTTCAGGTATGATGCCCCAAAATGGATCAAAGATGTGGCCGTTCCTCTGGTCGAAGGAAAAGGTATACCCACTTCAACCTATGTAACACTTCGCCAGATGAAATACCTGCAGATACCGGAGGGAAGTCTCCAAAAACTTAAGCTAAGTCTTGTGCAGAATGCCGAGATTATGAGAGATATTTACTTTATCATGCAAGAACACAACCTACTAAACCTGCAAGAGGCAGCAGATTACCTTCTAGACAAGAGTGGGGTTCAGTATGCAGTTACGATGATTAAACAGGCAGGTTATGACATTAGCCATGTGAAAATCCAGGATAATGGTTGTGTCCATTATTTGACCACTAGAGAAATCCGTGATAAAAAACATGTTAAAGAGATAACTGATCAATGGTTACAGCAAAATAACCTGACCTGGAATAGTAAGTTTTACGTACATTTCGATGTCGTATTGGAACTGACGCCAATCCCCTAAATATGAAAATTGATATCCTAGTTCTGGAAGAAGATCCTAAACGCTTTAAGAAAGCTGTGGAATTTTTTCGCGTGCGCTCGCTGATTAAAGACCTACAGGAGTATGGTATATTTCCAAAAATTGTCACTTCTATTGAGCAAATGGAGGAGGATACCTACTACCTTCTAGTTTTGACATCGCTCTATAACTCTGCCTGGCGGGAAAAGAGTCCAGGCATTGTCGTCATGGGAGGTTCTCTATCAGATGTCTATAAAGGTTCAGCAGAATTCAATTTTGCCGGAATCTGTCGTCATATCCATTTCCGAGATCGCAGCCCCTATATATTTGGTCATCCTATAGTTGGGCGTAAAATGGAGGTCTTTGAAGCCGATAAATTGCAGGGACAAGATTTCGGGAAAGGAGAAGTTCTTGCGCTTTTGCAAGCAAGAGCCTTGGAACCCACAGGCCTAATTCCTTTCCTCCTGGAATACCTCAAGATTTATGATGAATTGGGTTTGAAAAATAGGACTGAATCTGTAGTCAAGAGATCCTAACACCGCCACTCTTTCACATCCCCAGAGTGGATACGACCAGCGGGCGTTTGCGCACGGATACGGGAATTTTACTCCCGTCTTTCATGACTAGATATCCGCCATCTTGTTTGACGAATGCCTTGACAAAAGGTAAGTGTACTAGGTGTGATTGGTGAACACGCAGAAAGGGATGATCCTTTAAGGTTGCCTCGAAGGACTTTAGCGTTTTGGTTACCAACAGCTTTTCTCCACTATTGAAAAAGAATCGACAATAATTACTCATGGATTCGCAACGAACGATCTGCGCAATTTCGACGATATGGATCTTTTCTTGGGTATGTAGGGCAATGCGATCAGGCGCCGCAGCCGTTTTCATCTGTTCGGACAACAGGTCGAATTGTTGTTGATTGAACAATTGGGCCTTAGCACGCTGAACGGCTTCCTCTAGCTCTTCTGGATCGACGGGCTTTAGCAGATAGTCTACTGCTGCAAAACGAAAAGCTTTCACCGCAAAATGATCTAGAGCCGTAGTGAAGATGATTTTAGCTTCCAATTTCCCGCCTACTATTTCTAGCAGGTCGAAACCCGTTCCATCTTCCAATTCAATATCCAGGAAAAGAAGATCAGGTGAAAATTGTCGCAATAACTTAGCGGCTTGAACCACCGACGGGGCATGTGCTATGACTTCCACATCAGGACAATATTCCCCCAAGTGCATCAGTAGGTTCTCTTTCGCAACCGGATTGTCTTCTATGATGATCGCCGTTGGCATATTACAACAAAGGTAAATGTATTTTAACGTAAGTACCGCCTTCTTCATTAGGATTTGCCCCGATTTCGAATAACTCCTCAAAAGACCTTCCTGTTTCGTCCATCAGTTCCAGTCTCTCCCTAGTCACTTGTAAAGCCAGAGATTTGTGCCCAGCACGGTTTTTAGCTCCTTCTTTTTCCAAACCCACGCCATTATCCTTGACCACACAAATCACCTCTCGTTCTTGAATCTCAAAGTTAATGGTTATCCGCCCCTTTCCCTGCAAGGGAGCAACACCATGAATAATCGCATTTTCCACAAAGGGCTGGACCATCATGGATGGGATCGAAACCTCCTCTGCCTCCTCTGCTGGAAGTACATTTATCTCATAATCGAAAGTCTGTCCACGACTGAATTGTTCAATATTCAAATAGCTCTCTAAACTCTCTATCTCCTCGGCTAGCAACACTTTAGGCTGCCGAGCATTTTCCAAGGTAGACCGCATCAACTTCGAGAACTTTGCCAAATATCGACGAGCCGTTTTCGGGTCCTGTTTACCGATCAGTAGCTGAATGGAATTCAAAGCATTGAAGATAAAATGCGGGTTCATCTGCAATTGTAAAGCCTTTTGTTCTAGCTCAAGAATTTGCTTATCGAGCCGCAGGCGTTCCTCCGCTGCTTGCGCCTTTTTTCTCACCTTCCGTAATTGTCTCCAAAAGAATCCTAAGATCAAGGAGATGAGCAACAATATCCCTCCCCAACGAACCGACTGCCACTCCCACCAAGGCGCAGTAATCTCAAAATCTAAGTGGATGGGCTGAGATGCCAGTCCTGTATCAGTATGCACACTTTTGACTCTAAAACTGTACTTGCCGGGGGTAAGATTTGCGTAGGTAATTTCCTTATTTTCCGTTTCTGAGGACCAGTCAGAATCCCAGCCTTCCAATTGATATTTATATCGAATTTTGGTCGCTTGATTTTGTTCAATGCCCAGAAAAGAAAAAGTGAAATTGTTTTGGTGATAAGGAAGTTCTAAATCTCCTTCCCAACGGTTCCAAGATCCAATAATACTACCATAGGGCGTCCCCCTTAAATCTTCTGTAAAGAGCTGAATACCCGTCATGATAATGCTAGGGGGTATCCTAGTATTATTGACAAGATTAGCATTGTATTTCACAAGCCCAGAGACTGTTCCCCAATACAAATTCCCATCTCGATCCTCGACTACTAGCTCGGGCACAGTCTCAACGCCCTGAAAACCCTCCGCAGGTCCAAAATGCTGTACACTCTTAGGCATGCGATCGGCATCCAACAGCATTCGGTCAACACCTGATTCACTTCCCACCCAGAGTTCTTGCTTACGGGTGCAAAGAATAGAATTAACCGTGTTAGAATACAGTCCATCCTGATAGTCAAATCGTTCCAATCCGATCGAATCCGCATAAATATCGAGTCGGGCCAGGCCTTCTCTCCTACTTCCTACCCAGAGATAACCACTGGTATCTTCCACTATGGAGCTCAATTCGCCGGCCGGCATGCCCGCCTGCTTGTCAAATTGATACAATAAGGCTCCTTTTTTCCAACATAGCAATCCAGCATCCTCAGTACCAATCCAAAGCCGTTGTTGCCGATCCAAATGGAGGTTATTTAGTCTTGAACTAGGCAGCCCTTCTAATCTTCCCCATCTAATCGTCTCTAATTGCACCATGGAATCGTAAGAAACTTGAATTTCCCATAACCCACCTTCGACCGGTAAGGTCCAAAGATTAGCTGCTGTATCTAAAAGAATATCCTTATATCCAACAGCCTCCAAACCCGCCCCAACCTTCATAGGCACCAAAGAATCCCGCTCCCAGCGAAACAAGCCATTTTGCTGTGTTGCCACCCAAGCGCTAGTGTCCGTATCCCAAGCAACATCCCGAACGGTAAACTTGGAAACCCTGTCCCATATGTCTTTTTGGTCGCGGCTTTCAGAAAATTCAAACAGCCCTCTATTTTCGATAGCATAATTAACTACCCCAGCAGGATTTAAGCCCATGAAACTTAATCCCCCAGCTCCCACCTCGGTACGACTTGGATAAAAATCGAACAAACGCCCGCCATAAAGGCTAAGACCTTTATTGGTTCCAATCCAGAAGTTCCCCCAGATGTCTTTGTCGATGGAATACACACTTTGCCCCGTGCGCAATGACAATCGCTGCATGCTAGCACCCGTCAGATCCCAAAGAAACAGGCCCTCCGCTGATCCTATCCATAAACCTCCCGCGGAATCACCATACACCGATTCTATGCGACTTTTAGGTAACCAACGATTGCCTACGAATGGACTGAAATTTAAGCCATTCCAAATGAATACTCCCTCCTCCAGCGTACCTAGATATAGCAAGCCTTCCTCATCCTCCCCTATGGTTAATACCTCTATAGAAAAGCCTTCTATCGGCCTAGCTATATCATCTACCAATTCCCACAAGCCATCTCGTGTTCCTAGCCAAGTATGGCCGTTTTTATCCGTAAAGATGGTGTTGACCTGCCTCGACGGTTGTTGAAGTCTAGTCACGGATCGATCTGTTTTACGATACAGGCCTGAAGCTGTACCGATCCACAATTGTCCAGAAGTATCTTGGTGTAAGCTTTTTATCTTCAATTTGCGTTCTCCCCAGCGCTCAATCTTATTCCCTTCATAGTAGGCCAGCCCCTTGTCTGTGCCCACCCAAAGGCGCCCGTCGGAATCTTCCCATAAGGCGTTCACGCGATTATCTGGAAGTCCCAAGCGAGTAGAGTAATTGACAAAATTAGCGCCATCATAGCGAGACACCCCTCCTCCTTGCGTTCCCGCCCAAACAAAGCCACGGCTATCGCAAAATACCGTGCTAATTTCGGACTGGGCTAAGCCATCCTGTACCGTAAGGTGCTGAAAAGAAAGCGACTGGCTAGAGAGCGGTAAAGAAAAAAGTAAAATGATATGAAGGCAGAATAAGCGCATTCAACTACATGAAGTTGGGTAATAGCATTGTCGGGATCAAAAATACAAATTGAAGTCAATCTCAGGCCTTCCTCATCCAACTTTCCCAAATCCACTTCATAAGTGTCTATCTCATCAAGGTAACCGAACCAGATATACGCCTTTCTTTGCCATCTTCTAATAGCAAAATAGCGGTATAGACATACACACCATTTCCTAGTTCTTTCCCTCGACTCCAGCCATCCCAGCCGTCAAAGTAGTTATTAGGTTCCAGGTCCTGCCCTTCGTATAATAAGTTTCCCCAACGATCAAATATTTGCAGCTTGACCACACTTTGGAGATCCTCCCCTCCCAGGATCATGAAGCGATCGTTAATACCGTCATCATTAGGAGAAAATACATTCGGGGCGTACACCTCATAAAAGCTCAAATCCAGTAGCACCAGGCTATCACATCCGTAACTGGTCTGCAAGGGAGAAAAATGTTGGCCAGCCGTACTATAGCTATAGGGGCCGACCTCATAACGCTCAGATTCAAAAATCCGAGCCACCACTGTATCTGTCTTATTGGAAGACACCTGTAGGTTTACATTAATAGTACTATCGCAATTGTCTACGCTTTTGATTGTTCTTTGATAACTTCCTGCCTCCTCCAACGCTCGGTCCCCAAAACTCCATTGCTCTCCTTCGCAAATAACTACCTCTAAATCGGTGTCAAAGCTTGGTCGAACGTATGGATAAATTGTAGTGACTTTGCAATCGACATTACTCGTTACCCGCACCTGATAGGACCCTTCTTGCTGCATTGGGAGGTAAGAGGATTGGTTAGCGCCCGGCAAGGCCACTCCATCCAGATACCACTGGTAATTGAGAGAATCAAATTGTGGAACTTGCAAACCGAATTGATCCGTACAGGGGTTTTCACCATTGTCTTTGATGTTGAACTCAAAAGTCGATAACTCATCCAGAACAAGATTATCAAGAAAATAGTACAGGTTATTATCCCTGGGGCGATTCGGGCAGCCAGGTCCAATGGCGATGGCATGAATGTCCTGCGTCGGTGTCACATCAATGCTCGTCTTTACCCAACGATTGGTGCCGGATACACTCTGAGATCCCATTATCGTCCATCCAGGGCCATTGGTAGGACAGCCAAAATCACTATTCCCTACTCCAAAGGGCAAATTCTCACAGTCTCCCGTACCAAAAAAGTGAATATTAATGGCGGGTGAGTTCAAGCCATTAGTAAATCCTACCCAAAACTCGAAACGGTAGCTCACGCCGACCCGCATAGGTGACAATAGACAGGCTCCTACATACTCTTTCCATTCTGGGTCTGGCTCGCCCATCCTAGCGCGTCCATCTCTAAAACCCACCACCGCTTCTCCATCCGGAAACGGCATCGGTACCGGGAGGCCATCCCAGCCCAACCACCCACAGGTATGGATATAATCTGTCGTGGGTTCAGAAGCCTGTATCCACGTCTCTGCGCAATTCAACTGGCTTCGATCACTGGGGCAACAGGTCTTATCCTCAAAAGAGGGATTAGGGACCAAAGAAACCGGTTCTACAACCGGGCATTCACAATCGGGATCATTCAGATCAATCAAGCCATCTTGATCATCATCAATTCCATTGTCACACACCTCCTCCATTTGCTGTTGCCATACCCCCGGTATAGCCAAGGGCACTAGCAATCCCAAGCCAGCAAAAAACAGTGCTATGGGCCAAAGCCATCTCATAAAAATCGGATTTACCCTGAATGTAATGAATAAATCCAACATGTCCCCCAAAAGTCAATTGCCTGACAATTACGGCCTTACAAGCGCCAATTTCCTGGGCAGAAATATATATTAAAAAAATCACTAAAAGACTTTCAATTTTCGTTTGTGTCTTTTACCTTTGCGATCGCTTTTGAGCAATCGTATTGCCCATACTCGGAGGAGTGGCAGAGCGGTTGAATGCACTGGTCTTGAAAACCAGCGTGGGTGTGAGCCCACCGGGGGTTCGAATCCCTCCTCCTCCGCACATTCGCCATAAACAATTGACTATCAATTATTTATGGCGTTTTTACTTTAAAACTCTGTCACTTTCCTGTCAGTATCTCAATAGCTATTACTGCGAACTTTAACAGTAATGGCAAAAAAAACTTTTCCCTACCTTCCCGCACAACTGATAAAATCTAGCCAAGGCTGGTATATCAAATTCCGCCAGACCAATCCAGAAACAGGCGAAAGGGTCTTGTTTCGTTGGACCTACGACCTCAATCGCATCAAGGACAAACGACTGCGAAAGAGAGAAGCGACCAAGTTGATAATAGACATCAACAATATG
>JAHQWA010000106.1 GCA_019634045.1 Saprospiraceae bacterium | reverse complement strand
ATACTCAGCTTTCCGCTGATCAATATCGAAGAGCAATTCCCCTTTGCGAACATAGGTTCCTTTCTTGATCACTTTGGAAGACGGGAGGAGTATGCCCCCCACATTGGCAAAGAAATTAACTTTCTCAAAAGCCTCTAGGCGACCATCAATGGGGATTTGGTGAGCGCTTTCCTGTGAATGGAAGCGTTGAACTTGGACACGTCTTCGTGTATTATCCGTATCGGTGAATGTATTTACGGGCTGCTCTCTATTGGCCAGCATCTGATACCCTATCATCCCTAATAAGAGGATTAAAAAGGTAAGGGCTGCAGAAATCACCCATTTTCTAGTCTTCATATTGCATCATTAAGCGCCAGGGCCCAATGATAAGGGTAAATTCACAATATAGCAATCCCCGATACTGGTTTTGACAAAAAGAGGAAACGACTGAGGCCAATCTATTGATTTTACCCAGTCGTTCAATCCATAAAATTAAACCTGCTTCAGGTACTTCCTAGTAAGTTGTTTAATAGCGAACTGCTTTTATTTGGTGAGGGTCACGGAAATGGTTCGAATTTCACCATCTTGAATAATCGTATAGGCCCCGCGTTGTTCATTGGTCTGATCGAGCTCACGCACCCAAACCGTTTCATCGCTCGTGCCACCATCGAATACGATGGTAGTCGGTGTGCTAATCCAGGTAAATGGATTGTTTTCGGAAAAGGTGAAGCCCGCTACTGTGTAGTCGTAATTCTCTTGCCCTGTCCCATTTGCTCTAAAAGTAATGGTCCCAGAGGTGACGGCATCAAACTCTCCCAAGCTTGGACTTTGCAATTTTCCGGCACTTACATCCCAGGTACCAACCAGTGTGTTAGTGGGGTCGGGATCTTCTTGCGTCTTTTCACATGCAGTGAAGAACAGAAAAGTGCCAATACATAAAACGAATCGAACATTCATCAGATTTGCCTTCATAAATAGCTTGTTTCAAATAAATTGTCTGAGAAAGATAAATTTTAGAGCAAACCTAAGTGGTAATAAGCAGGCGTTCGTTCGTCCCAATTTAGGCGAACCTATTCTTGATTTTTTCAGGAAAAATTCCGTTTCACCGCTGCTTGGTAATCACAAAATCATGACCCATGTCGATTTCTTTTAATAGCTGTCATTGACAATGGAGCGAGTTTCTTTTTTCGATATGCACTAGGGGAAGTCCCCGTGAATTTCTTAAAGGCTACATTAAAGGCTGTCTTGGAGTTAAATCCGGCTTCAAAAGCCAGGCTAAGAATGGTATGATTCTTTTTGTTAGCGTCCTCTAAAAACTGCTTTACTTTTTCTACTCGATACCCATTGGTGAAATCATAGAAATTGACCTGGAGCGCTTGGGAAAAAACCTGAGATAACACCGGAGGGCTTACCCCCAGTCCCTGACTGAGATCAGCCAACTTTAGTTGAGGATTGAGAAAGGCCTCTTCTTCTTCCACCCATTTGACTAATTTCTCGCCTAGGGCCCGTAGTTCTGCATCGCCCAAGCTGGAGTGCAGATATTTTGAGGCAGGGCTTGGGATCGGTTCTTTCAATCTAAAAGCGATCTTGGGCTGAAGGATACTTTTATACCCAATGGTCAAGATCAACACAATTTCCACCACCCATAGTGGATAATATTGTTGGAAAGAAATCCACTCCGGGTATACCAGCCATTCCGTTACATAGTATACCAACCAGGTAACCAACACGACTAGATTGGCCATACTAATCCGCTTCGCCCACTTATATCTACCTATATCAGAGTCATTTACGGGCCTTTCACTCTTCCTAACCAAGCGATAAGCTGCCAGGACAAGAGCAATATTATAGGCAAGAGCGAAACCTTCATGAATCAAAAACTCAATCTGCCAGTAGAACCATTCGCCCTTGTTGGCTACATCCCAAAATCGGATATAGATGGCTTGAGTAAAGGAATACAGCACGTCTAAAAGAAAGGGAAGAGCATACCAAAGATGCTTTTTCTCCCAGGAGGTAGAGCGCCGTAGTATAGACTTCATATAGAGAAAGAAGAGCAGTCCAAAACCGTACAAAACAGGGATGCGGACTAAGGTAAAGCATTCCCACTTTCGATATACGATCGGGATAATCGTATAGTTAAGAAAATTGAGTGGGAGGGTCAGCACTAGAAGGGAGAGCCACAAGCTACCTTGAAATTGGCGCCATCGGAAAATGAATAGACAAAACAAGAGTGTGCCGGTGATAATACCAAAGTACAGTAGAAACTGCACAACATCTACTTGGAAGGTGGCTGTCATCATAAAAGGAGAATTCGATTCTTTAGCGGGTCATCCCTGCTTCTTAGGAAACAGGTACATGACTCTGTTTGAGACTAAAAAACATTGCCTACTCCTACTATTTAGATCAGTATATACTCCCTTAATTTAGGTAAGAATTTGCATAAATTCAATGCCGCTATTTCCTTCCGCTAACCGTTAGTACAAAACCTTTACCGTGAATGTTGGTAATCTTCACCTGCTCATCCTTGGCCAGATACTTCCGCAGGTGAGAGATAAAGACATCCATGCTTTTGCGGCTGAATTCATCCGTTGCACCCCAGATTTCTTGAAGCGCCCGTTTGCGGGCCAAGAGTTGACCTTGGCATTGGCAAAGCATTTGGAGTAGCTCGGCTTCTCTTTTCGTCAACTGTACTACATCTTCCTGCCAATGCAATTTTTGCAAGTTGGGTTGAAACAGGTATTGTCCAATTTCATATTCTTCCTGAAGGGGTGCTTGATGCATCGTGCGTTTGATTAGCGCTTTCACCTTCGCCAGGAATAATTCTTCGTCTATCGGTTTGGTGACGTAGTCATCGGCCCCGAGTTTAAAGCCTTTGAGTTTATCGACTTTTAAGGATTTAGCACTGAGAAAGATAAAGGGGAGATAGGGGACTTGTTTTTTGACCCACGCTGCCACTTCATAGCCATTCTGATCCGGTAGCATAATATCAAAAACACCCAGGTCATATTTCTTATGTGTAATCATTTCAATACCCTCTGTCCCCGTTTTGGCCCAATCCACTGAATAGTCGTGTAAACTGAGATACTCAGCTAAAATATAGCCAAAGCTTTCGTTGTCTTCAATTAGTATAATATTATGCATAGTCTTTAACTCAGTTCAATAATAAATTCACACCCTGCCTTGTAGTGACGATTCAGGCGCACCCTTGCTCCATGTGCATCCACGATAGTCTTTACATAACTTAAACCAATCCCAAACCCCTTTCCCTTATAGCGATCATCTTCTTGTGCTCGGTAAAAACGATCAAAGATCGCTTCCTGATGTGCTGGCGGAATGCCCGGCCCTTGATCCCGTACAATGACTTGACTAGTTCCTCCCTTCCTGCTGGTAATGACGGCGATTTTTGGCGTAACTCCTCCATACTTGATGGCATTATCAATTAAATTGTAGATGCAATTACCAAAATGATCGCGATCCGCTTCGATTTCCGCATTTTCCAAATTCAACTGGAGATCTATTTCACCTTTTTTCTGAACCAACAAGGGACGCAGGCGATCTACTACCTCCTTAATCAATTCATGCAAATTGAGCGTTTCCTTTTCCAGTCCATCCCTGCCAGCATCCAGTGTAGATAATTGCAACATACGATCTACCTGTTCCTCAAGCCGCTTACTTTCGTTCGCAATCAAATCCAAATAGGTCGCACGTTTTTTCGGATTATCACTGTGTCTCAATACCGAGGATGCCAATCGAATCGCACCCAATGGAGTCTTGAATTCATGGGTGAGATTATTGACAAAATCGTCTTTCATTTGCCCCAGTTTTTTCTGCAGCGATAGGGCGTTTAGGATATGAGCGAAAAGGTAAATGAGGATGCCCATCATGAGCATACTTAAGAGGAATAATCCGAGGATAGCACGTTGTGATAACAGCTGCTGATTCGGCATGTGTAAGCTCAGCCAAACAAACTCTTCGGAGGGAAGATATCCCGGTAAACGCTTCATTTCGGAAACGGGGCGAATCGAGGTCATTTCGGGGGTCACTGCTTCGGTAGAATCGCTTAGGAATCGATAGGTAATAATGCAAGACATGCAAGTGGTATAAGGGGAACTCCTCAATTCCGGTTCGAAGGCCGTAGTGTTGCTAAGGTATAAGCTATCACTGCTCTTTTGATACAAGGCAAAATAGACAGGGTCCAAAAAACCGGCTGCCTGCATCATCGAATCAACAAGCTGTTCCATTCTGGAAATATTCGGCAACTCCCCTTCCCGCACCATGACCTTGGGAATGATCTCTTCCGCAATCTTCACTTGAACAGCTACTTTGGGTGTCAACTCCATCAACTCATTGTGCACATCCTCTCGCTTCAACTCATAAGAGGTCCAAATCCAATTAGCCTGAACGATCATCATACCGAGCAAGGCCAGTGACGCTAGCAGAACAATTCGTCGATGTGAAAGTGATTGTAGTAACATAACCCTTCCAAAATACGGTTAATTAAGCACTGCTACCTCCTGCTTAAGTTTTCCTTAAGCTTTTTTGCATCTCCTTTAGTTTACTTCGTTTTTGCAAGGTTTACAAGGGCGAAAACAGGCTGTTTCTTTGTAGCAAAAAGATTACTTATGAAAAATCAGCCCTCAATTATCGACCTTGTATTAGTGATCATCTTCATTATGATGTACAGTATTGGTATTGCGCAGACCCCTACTTTCACGATCAACAACTTCAATAAAGAAGTCCTCAAGTATCAACCTAGCCAAAGAGCGGGTGTTCCGGATAAGGATTTTAAGCGGGGAACTTTCTATTTGGAACAAACGGTAAAGTCCACCGAAGGAAACCCCGCAAATCTAAATGCAGTAGATTACTGGAACCTCACCATGGCCTTCATCAAACTACAGGAGCCGAAGGAACACATTGCTTTATCCTTTCAAATGGCTGCCGATAGCGATGCCAAATCACTTTGCGCGGTCCTGGAAGCCTATGGAGAGAAATCATTAACTTTTCTGTCTAAACATATTCCCGATCTCGCCAATAACTTCTATTCCGGTTGTGCGGAGGTCCTGGCCGAAGAAGAGATTTTTGACGCCGTGGCCTATGCTTCAGCCAACGGTCTAGATTTAGGCATCATAAGGCTCATGGAGGAAATAAGTAAAAATGACCAGCGGTATCGCAATGAGGCGGAAGTCGATTGGTCTTTACAAACGCCTTTAGATGAACGCAACATGCAAATCATTGACAGCCTATATCAGGTTCATCAATCCTATGTAGGTAAAAGCCTGGTTGGTGAAAAGTTTACCTCCACGATGTGGGCCGTGATTCAGCATTCCACCGTGGAAAAAATGGAAGAATACCTGCCAATAGTACATGCCGGAGTGCAAGCAAAAGAACTCCATCCTACGCCTTTGAAGATGTTAATTGACCGAGTACACGCCTTAAAGCATGGTTATCAGTTTTTTGGGAGCCAAGGAGGGGTTGAGATAGCCTCGGAGGAAGCAAGGGCCGAAATTGAGGCAGCTTACGGATTGAAGTAGAGGTTAAAGCAAATACGGAGCGATTAGAATCACCCGACAAAGCATTTTCATACAATTGATAGGCTCCTAGTCAGCTATTCCTATGGATAGAAAAATGGCTAGGGGCCTTTTGTGGAATTGATGCAAACTGATTCAGCTGAATGATCTAAGATTTGCAATTTAAATTATTAGTTATAACTTTGTATAACATACAAGATTACAACTAATGAAAAAGAAAGGCTTAGGTGAATTCGAGGAATTGGTTCTGCTAGCGGTTTGCATTCTGGAAGGCAAGGCTTATGGAGTATCCGTAAAGGAAGAAGTGGAAAAGCATACCGGCCGCAGCATTCTACTAGGAGCGGTTCACATCACTTTGTATCGTCTGCAAGATAAAGGGTTCTTGACTTCTGAATTGGGCGGCAATACGGCAAAACGAGGAGATAGAAGAAAACGCCTATTTACCATTACCGATATGGGAAGTCGTCAGTTGCGTAACTCACAGGCGGTCCGCCAAAGCATGTGGAGAATGATTCCTTTTCTAAATACAGGAATCTGATGGCAAAAAAGAAGGACAACAATACACCCCGGACAGCAAATTGGCTACTATCTAAATTTGTTGATCGTGCACTTCTGGAAGAATTCCTGGGCGATCTCCAGGAAGTCCACCAAGAAAGAATATCCTCCAAAAGGAAGTCCATCGCTATTCTCCAATATTGGATTGATGTGCTGCACTTACTCTTTGGTTTCATCTCCTTTAAGGCATTTACACCTCACAACCCGGCTATTATGTACAAACTGAATTGGATTCTCAGTTGGAGAAACATCAAAAAGAATCGCATCTTTTCTTTCATCAATATTGGCGGGCTAGCGCTGGGCATGATAGTCGCCCTGCTGATCGGGCTTTGGGTCCAAGATGAGCTACAATACAACACTTTTCATGAGCATTACGATCATACTTACAAAGTCATTGCCCACCGGGACTTTGGAGATAACATCTATACCGATCATAACATGACCTTCCCCTATGCTAGGGTCATTAGCGAAGAAATACCCGAAGTGGAACATGCCGTTTGGGTATCACACCTGCGGTCTTCGCTATTGTCACAGGAAGATAAAGCCTTAAAGAAAAGAGGATACACCGTTGGAGGGCCGTACTTCGAAGTATTTTCCTGGAAATTCTTGGAGGGCAATGCAGAACAAGCGCTCTTAGAACCTAAGGCCATTGTTCTAACGGAATCCACCGCAAAAGCCTTCTTTGGAAATACCTCGCCATTGAATCAAAGTATCACAATCAACAATGACGAAGAAGTAACGATCAGTGGTGTGATTCAAGATCCTCCCTCCAACTCTTCTATAGATTTTGATTTCATTTTGCCCTATAACTACAACAAACCAGAGATTAAACGATTATTGGACCACTGGAATAACTACAGTTGGGGTGTCTATGTGAAGACATTGCCCAATACAGATATTGATCAACTTGACAAGGACCTCACGGCGATCATGGTAGAACGGACAGAATCGGAGCAGAGCACCTATTTCGCTCATCCTATGGCAAAATGGCATCTGCACAACGAATTCAGAGGGGGTATCAATACCGGCGGAAGGATTCGCTATATCCGCTTATTTGGTGTGATCGCGATTATTATATTGATCATTGCCTGTATCAATTTCATGAATCTGTCCACGGCCCGGTCTCAGAAGCGATCTATGGAGGTGGCGGTGCGCAAAACCCTTGGGTCCAGTAGAGGAGCATTAATTCAACAGTTTTTGACGGAGAGTACGCTGATTGCCTGCCTTGCCTTTCTTGGAGCTATCCTTGCTGTTGTCTTTTTATTACCACACTTCAATCAACTAGTCAACCGCTCAATAGAACTCAATTGGTCTAACCCACTT
>JAHQWA010000105.1 GCA_019634045.1 Saprospiraceae bacterium | reverse complement strand
GCCCCATAGTAGATGGCGTCACCGCGCTTTCCTAAATGATCATAGTGCGCTGTAACCACTACGACCTCGTCCTTTTTGGTCGGGTCAGATCCTTCCACAAAACCCAAAACATTCTCTCCCAATAATTGGCGAACATTCTTCTCCATCGTGATGGAAAGGTTGGTCGGAAGCTTAACCCGCTTCGCTCTTTTCTTTTTGTTGATCTTTTTACGGGCTTTTACCACCTTCTTATACTGTTTACCTATGATCTCCTTGGCCACTTTAGAGGAGATAAACACATTGTTGGCAAAGTTATCTGCTGGGTTCTTGCTCCACCCCATCTTTAAGCGGCGGTTGAGGATCGTGCGGCGAGCGGTACCTACATTGTTCTTAAAATCTGTATCAATAATGAATACCATCGCCACCCCTTTATCCTTCGCTACACGTAGTTTCTTGTATATATCTGTAGACCAGTCCGTAGCACCTCTCTTCCCGGAAACATGAGAAAGACTGTCCTTGCCCATCGGTTCTCCTGCGTAAATTAGAATAGCCTTCCCTTCTACATTGGCATTCTTATAATCACTATAGTTAGGGTCATCTATCCCATACCCTAGAAAAACAACTTCCTTGAAATCCTGCATCGGTCGATCCGAATTGTTAGCGGGATACGCATAGTAGTCCCACATATGACGTTTTGATTCTCCGTTAACATTCAGCTCTATGTTATTCCAGTTTTCGGCAATAAAGGATATCTTTTGAAAATAGGTATCATCTTCCCCAATGGCAGGTAAACCTAACTCCTCAAAATAGCTAGCGATATAGTTGGCCGCTTTCTTCTGCCCTTCCGTACCGGTCTCTCGACCTTCAAACTCAGCACTGGCGATGGTGGTTAAATGATTTTTGAGCTCTGATACAGTGATCGTAGCGGCAAGGGAGCTAGCCACTTTCTCTTGTTCACCTGTTGTACTTCCCTCAAACTGGCCATAGCCTAATACATAGGAACAGCACAGTAATAAACACAATACTCTTTTCATGATTTTGTTGATTTGTCAGCAGGAATCCGCCTGTTACAACTGTCCTATTCTTTCTAAGGATCAATCTCCTGCTAGGATATACAATGCCAAGATGCATTAATGAAATCTATTCAACTAACGGATGCATCCTCGAATTATTGGTCAGCAAAAATACAAAGGAATAGGCCAAACAAATTTGTCCTACAATAACTGTATACCTTCTCTGACAATTTCTATAGCCAGCATTTTAGCCGGAAGAATTGCGCCTAGTGGAGCAGTGCTTTAGCTAAGTGGGTGACACAAAAATTATAGGAGAATCACAGTATAAGATAAACTGTGAAGCTGGGGGTTTCTAGGAAAAAATTGCTTTTTCGCATTTCTCCTTGATATCGATGACGGATGCCAATACAGCAGCAAAGTCTATGGTGACAGCATTCGTTCGGTACGTTCTTCTGTTTCATCCACCCCATCAGCTAAGGCTGATGTTTTAGACACAGGCAATCTTACCTACTCTTCTAGCATGTCTTCCTCCTTCAAAGGCCGTATCAAGAAAGGTATTTACCATTTCATGCGCTTCTGCTTCACTCACAAATCGTACCGGTAACGATAGAATGTTAGCATCATTGTGCTGCCTGGCAAGAGCTGCTATTTCATTACTCCAACAGAGGGCTGCACGAATGCCTTGGTGCTTATTGGCCGTCATTGATGCTCCATTACCACTTCCACAGAGTATGATTCCCAGGTCAACCTTTTCTTTTTCCACATCATCGGCAACGGGATGAATAAAGTCGGGATAGTCGACCGAATCTAAGGAGTTGGTGCCATAATCTGTCACCTCAATCCCTCTTCCTTGAAGGAGGGCCTTGATACTATCTTTATAGGGAAAGCCAGCGTGGTCGCAACCAATGGCCATTTTCTTGATATTCATATCAGATGAGAAGGATTTACTTTCTCCAACAATTTTTGTGTCAGCGCTTCAGCGAGAAGAATTGCGCCCAAAGGATGCAAGGCTGTTAGCTAAAGTAGGGCTCAAAACACAAAAATTGTCAGGGATCCTGGATTTAATGATTTACAAAGAAACGGAATCCTCCAAAAACAAAAAAGTTTAGCCCAAGTAGTCTTAGGCTAAACTTTTTTGTCTTGATCATAGTCGGAAGTCCGCTACTGATTCAACTGCTGCATACCATCTAAGGTACCGTTCTGATTGTTGCTAACTCGATAAGGAGCAAACAATGGTTCCCATTTTTGCAAAAACTCCGTATCGTTTTGCCTTTGTGCTTCTTCCAGCAGTCGCTCCATATCTCGGTTGCGCAAACTATATTGATCGCCATAACTGGCTTGAAAATTCTTATTGTCCAGAATAGAGGTAAAAAACTCGAGGTATTCTAGAGTTTCCTGAGCCAGAATTTCCATGTGCGGTTTCGCCTTTTCATATTCATTCCCTTGGTACAGTACATCCAACATCATCATCGTACGATAATCGTATGGGAAATTCTTATGTGGGAAAGATTCAAAGTATTTATCGACCAAAGCCATGGCCTTTTCCTTCTGACCATCTCGGAGCAACTCAAAGCTTACCCGGCGCATGCCCAACTGCATACTTTGAATACTTGGCATGTAACTATTGTCCACAAACAAGTCTTCCTTATCAAAATTACCCCACTTGAACTTATTCATGACGTTCTCATAATAAGCATCCTTATTCACTCGACCTAGACCGATCATTCCATAGATAGACTCTCCGTCTGAACGTACCGGAACAATGCGCAATCCTAGTCCTTCTAATTGCATGTAATTATCTAAGCCCATCAATTTTTCTCTACGGCATGTCACGGAGAAGTAGATCGGTCGATCCCAAAGATTAGATCCGATAACATCCAGAATCGCGATCTCATCCTTTAATAATTGATCTCTATTGGTCAAATTAAGTGGGATACGAGAAACGATACGATTAGAATCTGCTACCGTAGCTGCTCCACTGCGAAGCGCCGCTTGTCGATCGACGGGGATGAATACGTTTTTAGTTTCGTAGAATCCTTCCAGCGTGCGACCACCCTGTAATGGCACTTCTCTAGGCTGCGCGATCATTTTCAGGAATTGATCCAAGCTCACTGCCTTATTTACATTTGCCGACTGCGCGTAGGGATTGTACAACACCTGATTACGCTTGTTCCCGCGATAGGCTTCACTAGGAATCGTCAACTTTAAGGCTGGAGAATCATTCTGTTTACGACGCAGTAAGTCGATGTACCAGTCTACCGCAATCAAACTCAGGTTAACAACCCGAACATCACGGCGAACATTTTCTACTTCCTGAGCATACCACAATGGATAGGTATCATTATCTCCGTAGGTAAATATAATGGCATTTTCTTCACAGGAATTCAAGAAATTGCTAGCATAATCCCGAGCACCTGTATGGTGCATACGGCTATGGTCATCAAAATTTTGGAAGCCCATTAGCAAAGGCGCGCTGAGGACTAAGACAGATGCTGCGATTGCCGCAATGGGGCCACTCTGTTTGGCCCGTTCTCTCAGCATATTGAAGAGAGCGGCAGCGGCCATGCCTATCCATATTGCATAGGTAAAGAAGGAGCCTACCAAAACGTAATCTCGTTCCCTCGGTTCGCGAGGCGGTTGATTGGAGTAGACGATAATACCTATACCTGTGATAATAAATAGTGCCAAGAGCGCTAAAGCTTCATTATTACGCTGTTTGAAATGGAAGAATAAACCAATCAATCCAAACAAGAAAGGCAGCATGAAGTAGGTGTTCCTAGCTTTATGATTCCGTTCAGTGGTCGGCAGCTCACTTTGATTACCTAAGCGCATGCTGTCCAGAAACTTAATGCCGCTGATCCAGTGGCCAGCCGATTTGTCCCAGGGCTCATACCCTTGATCACTATTTTGTCGACCTGAGAAATTCCACATGAAATAGCGCCAATACATCCAGCCTAACTGGTAGCGAATAAAAAAGCCAATATTATCTGCAAAATTGGGTCGATTCCCCGGTAGCGGTCCATCCGGATTTAATCCCATCCATCGCTTATACAAACGGGGGCGTCCCTGCGTGCCATCTCCCAGTCGTGGGAATAGCATTTTATCTTTATTACTATACTTTAGAGAGATCTTTTTATCTACTACTTCATATCGATTCCCGACTCGACCATATCTGTCCTCAGAATCATCGATACTACTATAGCGTGCAGCAAAGTGAGGGCCGTACAACAAGGCTCTTTCTCCATACTGCTCACGATTGAGATATGGAATCAGGCGCATGGCATCACTTGGCGCGTTCATATTTACAGGTGTAGAAGCATTTGCTCTTACCACCACAACGCCCAAAGTGGAGAAGGAAATCACGACTAAAGCAGCTCCTACCATGATCAGCTGTAGCAACTGATTCCCTTTCTTGTGAGCATAATTAAGACCAAAATAAAATACCCCAGCAACAATTAATATAGTCGGGATCAAGCCTGAATGGAACGGTAAGCCTAAGCCATTCACCATCAACAATTCCATCTTGGACCACAAAACGGGGATTCCGACAATAATAAATTTTTGGATTACGCCCAGTACCACCACTCCAATACCAGCAGCAGCAGCCATACCTAGGAGGTTATGACTTTTATACTTCTTGAAGTAGTAGAACAGTCCCAAGGCGGGGAAAGTCAACAAACTCAACAAGTGAACGCCAATAGATAATCCACCCGCGTACACTGTGAATAGCAACCAACGATCACTATCTGGCGTATCCGGTAAGCTATACCACTTCACCGTGGACCAAAGAGTAAGTGTTGTAAAGAAGGTTGACATCGCATAAACCTCGCCCTCTACCGCAGAGAACCAAATAGAAGTAGCGAAAGCCGTAGTCAAGCCGGCAATTAAGCCAGCACCCGCCGTTGCCATAGATTGGCCTTGATCTAATTCGCCTTCCCTTCCCACAAAGGACAATTTAGTAAGGTCCATTGTCACCCAGGCAATAAACGCCGCCGCGAAAGCGGTACAAGTACTAGACATCATATTTACCGCAAAGGCGATATTGGCAGGGTCATCAGAAAAGATGCTTCCTATCCAGGCAAAAAGTCGACCAACCAACAGAAAGAGTGGTGCCCCTGGAGGGTGAACCACCTGCAACTTGTATGCGCCTAGGATAAATTCCCCACAATCCCACAAACTACCCGTTCGTTCGGCTGAGAAGAAATATACGGTCAATGCGATGGCAAAGACCACCCAACCCGTAATTCTGAATAATTGCTTTGAAGATCCCATCAAGTGGTTTTGAATTTACAAACTTCGGATTCTGAGCGCCTTATTAAATCTACTGATATCTTAAAGAACTGCAAATGTATAAAATAATTGGCAAGTTCCGCCTCAAACATATTCGCTATTACTGCTTTTCAGCGATATGGATTCCCCTTATTATAGACGATCATTTACATTTACACCATTTGGCAAGACCCGTTCAATTGACATTTCCATTTAATAGTGGAAAAACTAATCCTTCCGTGCTAATTTTGGAGTTAGTAATTTAGAAGGAGCGTGTGTGATCCACAGAAGCGAGACATTTATCTAAAAAGGTGACTAAAACACAAGAATTATCAGAGAACCAAGTTAAGTTTGTGTAAAGCAAGAATTCATCATGATAAAATTACTCATCACCGCCGGACTAGTTTACTTTATTTATCGGTATTTTATTGCTCCACCAGCTGCTGTTGCACCGCCTCCAAAAAGAGAAAAGGTGGACCCTGCCCCTGAGAAAGACAAAGACGACGAGGGAGAGTATGTAGATTTTGAAGAAATAGATTAATGGAAAAATTACAGATCGGGCATCAAGTATTGTACAAAAACAATCAGTTGATCGCCTTTAATAAAGCCACTACCGTACCGGTACAAACACAGGCTTCCGACACCCTTTCTCTTTTATCAATGGCAGAGAAATATTGTCAGCATCCTTTGCACCTGATTCACCGGCTCGACCAGCCAGCTTCAGGGGTCATCCTCATGGCTAAAAACAAAAAAGCGTTGGCCCACCTGAATCGGCAATTTCAAGAACGAAAGGTGGAAAAGTCCTACTTAGCCGTAGTTAAGAATGAGCCCCCCGAACCCAAAGGCCAACTCTCCCATTTCCTGGCTCGAGCCTCTTCCAACAAAACGAAGGCAGTAGACGCTTCCTACAAAGGCGCTAAAGAAGCCATTCTAGAATACGAACTTATTGGAAAAAGCGAAACCTACCATTTACTCCGTATCAAATTATTAACGGGTAGGCATCATCAAATCAGAGCTCAGCTAGCAGCCATCGATTGCCCCATTAAGGGAGATGTGAAGTATGGTTTCCGAAGAAGTAATAAGGATCGATCTATTCATCTGCACGCCTGGAAGTTACAATTCACTCACCCTACAACATTAGAACGAGAAACGATAATCGCTCCTTTGCCTGAAGATCCCGTTTGGAATGCATTTGCGACAGTGATCCAGGCAAAATAATTTACCTTCGCCCCGAAAACCGAAGCCATGGAACAGCTCTTACAGTATTTTCCTGATCTCTCTCCTCAACAGATTCAACAGTTTGAGGCCTTAGGACCTTTGTATAAGGAATGGAACCAAAAGATCAATGTCATTTCCCGTAAGGATATCGATAACCTATACCCACATCATATACTTCACTCCTTAGCTATTGCAAAAGTAATCCCCTTTAAGCCTGGAGCGCAGATCCTAGATCTAGGAACTGGCGGTGGACTTCCCGGCATACCTTTGGCGATCCTCTTCCCTGAAAGCCAGTTTCTCTTAGTAGATGGAACTCGCAAGAAAATTGGAGTAGTGCAAGAGATCATCCAAGCTATCGGTTTGCAGAATGCCGCTGCTAGACACATCCGCGCAGAAGAACTAAAAGTAAAGTTTGATTTTGTCATTTGCCGCGCAGTAGCCAGTCTGGATAAGCTCATCAATTGGAGTTTTCCTTTGCTAAAAATAGATGAACACCTACATGCCCTTCCCAATGGATTGATCACCTTGAAAGGTAGCAATATTGAGGCAGAATTGGCTTCCCTTGAGAAGGGACACTATATCGAGAATTATCCGATTTCCGATTTTTTCAAAGGGGAATATTATCTAGAAAAATCGGTCATTTATGCCCAGGTGTAGTGGATTTAATCTAATAAATTTCTTATTCTACCGAAATCTTTTTATACTAGCAAACAGTAGAAAAAACTCACCCTTTCCAAATTGGACGGCCACGTAGCAAATATGCTAGAATGCAACAATAAGTAAAGGATTCCTCTAGCGTATAAACAGCATATAATCGTTCTTAAACGTTATATTTTCGCGCTACCTCTCTCAAGAATTAGCATTATACTATTTTGGTTAGCATAGCAGCCAGGCCACCGGTTTACCGTTTGGTCTGGCGTTTTTGTTTAGAAATCACAGCAAAATGTATTTGAGATACAAGTTCTACTCTCTCCCCTGTAGTAAACAGTCATAGCTAGAAACGACCTGGAAATCTGGCGTATATTTAAACAGGTCATCCAAGACCCATTTGTGATTTGCTCCAACGATGATCAGTATCCGATCATTTTCTGTATTTGCCGATTTCAAGACATTGGACATCATCCTGATATTTCGTTGATAATACCGACCTAGCCAATCCGGCCCCATCCAATTCTTTTGAATCCCAACCCTCATCTCATACATATGCATTCGCTCGGCATCCACTCTAATCGCTTCTGGGGAATTCCTGAGTAGTAGATTGTCATATAGGTTCTGTGATGTAAGAAGTTGTTCGTTATGCTTATAACGATTTCCTATTGAGGACTCGTAACGATTGAAGAACCCCTGATCATTTTGCTTGGCATATGCTACAAGTTTTTCAAAGGTAAAGTCCG
>JAHQWA010000104.1 GCA_019634045.1 Saprospiraceae bacterium | reverse complement strand
GGATTGTACGCATCGATATGAGCGATCCTTCGGAATTGGAGGACTTGATGGTTGCCGAGGCTTACCAAGATCTATTGAGTTAGGGCAAAAAATTAAAAAAAAATTAATCCTCGCCCACCCAAATGAAATTTCCTTGCATCATATAATCAGAAAGTAGTTTGAAACCCTTTATACCTGCACTCATCTGGGGAGCCATTATCACCTGGGCTTCGATCATGCCCAAGCAAAGCTTACCCAAGATCGAATTGGACTTAATGTCGCCAGACAAATTAGCCCATGCGCTGGTATATATGATTTTAGTAGTGGCCATATATTGGGGACTTTCCAAGAAGAACTTGCTCAATACAAAAAACATTGTTTTAGCCATCTGCTTCGGTTCATTCTATGGGATTCTAATGGAGGTCGCACAGTATCTTTTTTTTCCGGGCCGATATTTTGAATTCCTTGACATTATTGCTAATATTATCGGCTCAACAGCGAGCCTGTTGTTTTTATATTTTTTTAAGTAAAACCCTATCAGTATGTTAGTGCTTGACGTGACAGTTACAGGTGGTCAATTAGGGGCTTTTACGGGCGCAATTATCGTAGCAATCGTTGCATTAGTCTTCGTTATGCGATCAATGTACTCTAAGAGGTCTACTAGTGGGCTGGCTGAACAATACGAGAGTAAGCCTGGCGGTTCTCCATTAGAGGGTAGAAACAAGTATCCGGGAGCGGATGTATTTAAGCTCAGCGGTACTTTTTTCAATCTTGGTCTAGTGGTTGCTGTTGGTTTAACAGTATTGGCATTTGGGTGGACACAGTTCGAAAAAACAATTGATGTGAGCCAATATATGGACACATTGGAGGAAGATATTGAAATCGAGCCTCCTCGGACCGCAGAACCACCACCACCGCCGCCTCCTCCTCCTCCCCCTGTCATTCAGGAGGTACCAGAGGAAGAACTCATCGAAGAAGATGAGCCGGAGTTTGTGGATCAAAGTTTGGATGAAGAAACAGAAGTTGAACGTCCAGACCCAGTAGTTGACGCACCTCCTCCACCGCCACCTCCTCCACCTCCTCCACCAGAGCCTGAAGTAGAGGAAATCTTTAAGGTGGTTGAGCAAATGCCACGTTTCCCTGGTTGTGAAAACGAATCCGGTGGGGAAGCTGCTAAGAAGCAATGTGCAGATAAAAAGATGTTGGAATTCATTTATAAGAATATCAAATATCCTGCGATTGCTCGTGAGAATGGCGTTGAAGGTACCTGTGTGATCCAGTTCGTTGTGGAAAAAGACGGTTCCGTAACTGATGCTAAGGTCGTTCGCGACATTGGAGCTCAGTGTGGAGGCGAAGCCCTTCGAGTGGTTAACTTGATGAACTCTAAGGGAATCAAGTGGACACCTGGTAAGCAACGTGGTCGTCCTGTACGTGTACAGTTCAACCTTCCTGTTCGATTCAAACTCGAGTAACAGATATGGCTTAAGGCCAAAAGGGCTAAGTTCTTCGGAGCTTAGCCCTTTTTTTATCGAACTAGCTGGGCTTTCATTCTAAATTGTTATTTTCAATAGCTGGTGCGGGCAAGAAGAGGGACTAAAGTGGTCGAGCAGCTATCTAATAACAGAAACGATTATATATAAAAGTACTATTGTGCTCCGGCTCTATTCACATCATTCGCTTAGCATTAGCGTAATAACCCTTTAAATAGTCCACTAATGGAAGATATTTTTCTAGTAGCAGAAGAAATGCCACGTTTTCCTGGCTGTGAAGATGAATCTGGTGACGACATGGATAAGAGGCGATGCTCCGATAAAAAGCTCCTTGCGTTTATTTACAATAACATAAAGTACCCTAGTGAGGCTCGAGAGAAGGGGACCGAAGGTGCCTGCGTGATCCAATTCGTTGTGGAAAAGGACGGCTCCATTGCTGATGCCAAGGTGGTACGCGATATCGGCTCTCAGTGTGGAACGGAGGCGCTTCGGGTAGTAAACTTGATGAAATCAGAAGGTATTAAGTGGATTCCCGGTAAGCAAGGCGGTCGTGCGGTCCGTGTGCAGTTCAACTTACCTATTCGGTTTAAAGTCGAATCAGCGGTTTAGTAAAGGATTGAAGAGGCGATTCTTTAGAATACAACTCTATTTCGTTGCAAGTAAAGGACGAAAGCATGGGTTCTATTCGCCATTCTCAATAATTAGCAGCATTGCACTTAGGCAATGAAGCAACTTTATACCAAAAGCGACGTTTTTATTGTAGTGCTGGTACAGCAGCTTTTGTTATCATTCCTTATCTTGTTTTATTCCTGGAATAATCTTTTAAATGATTGGCTTATGAAAGTGCGGAGCCTTTTGCCCCTGGTGTTGTTCTCATTTCTGACCATTTCTGTATTTGCGCAAGAAGCACAACTGGCTCAGCAGTATTTTCGAGATGGGGAATATGAAAAAGCAGCTGTTCTCTATGAAAAGCTGTACAATAAGAATACGAGAAACGACTTCTTTTTCGACCGTTACGTCGAGTGTTTATTGGCGATGGAAGACTTTAAGCAGGGGGAAACTGTGATCAAGCAGCAGTTGCGAAAAACACCAGAAAAGGTAAACCTATATGTAACCTACGGTAAGCTGCTGGAGCGACAGTTCAAAGATGAAGAGGCCAAGAAAATGTATGCTGCAGCCATAGAGAATCTCCCCAAAGAGCAATACCGCATTACCCGCCTAGCCAATTCTTTTCTTTCGCTCACCAAGTATGAAGAAGCGATTGCCACTTATGAAAAAGGGGCTCAGCTCCTCAGAGATAAACGCATCTTCTCCTACAATCTGGGAGATTTATATCGCCGTAAGGGAGACGTTCCTAAAATGATCACCAATTATTTAAATAGTTTGGAAGATCGCCCGGAACGCCTTAACAATATGAAGACTATCTTTCAACGGTATCTATTGGAAGAAGATTATAAGGAGTTACAAAAGCAACTCTACGAGCGCTTGCAAAAGTCAGAAAATGCCATTCATCTGAGTGAAATGTTGACTTGGGTTTTTATCCAACGGAAGGACTATAAAAATGCGTTCCGGCAGGTAAAGGCGCTGGATCGCAGGTTTGGAGAGAATGGTGGGCGCATTTATCGCCTGGCTCGCATTGCATCCAATGATAAAGATTACGACGCAGCCATTGCAGCCTATGACTACATCGTAGAAAGTAAAGGCCTAGCTTCGACATTCTATATCGACGCCAAGAGAGAAGCCCTTCGTTGTCGCCGTAGCAAGCTAGTAGAAGGCTACAGTTATACGGAGGAAGATCTGCGCGTACTGGAAACACAATATGAGAGTTTTCTCGGTGAATTTGGGCGATCGAGAGCCACGGCCGGCATAGTGTTGGAGTTGGCAGAATTGCAAGCCTTTTACCTCAATGACTTAGATAAGGCGATCCAAATTTTGGGCGAACTCATTGAATTCCCCGGCATTGATCGTATCGTGCAGGCGAATGGTAAATTGAGCTTGGCTGACTTTTATTTGATGAAGGGCGAGGTATGGGAGTCTACTTTACTGTATTCGCAGGTGGATAAGGCTTTCAAAGAAGATCTTTTGGGCCATGAGGCTCGTTTTCGGAATGCCAAATTATCCTACTTTAATGGGGATTTCCAGTGGGCACAGACTCAATTTGATATTCTAAAAGCATCTACCTCACGCCTAATCGCTAATGATGCATTGGATTTATCGGTGTTCATTATGGACAATCTAGGTTTAGATACTTCTGCTACCGCTTTGATCACTTACTCACAGGCGGAATTATTGGTTTTTCAAAACCGATTTCAGGAAGCATTTGATAAGATGGATAGCCTACTGGTTGCCTTCCCCGATCACTCCTTACAAGATGATGTGTTGTACTTGAAGGCCAATGTGTATAAGAAAAAGCGAAATTTTGAAAAGGCTGCAGAATTGTACGAAACGATTGTAGAAAAATATAAAGAAGAGATCAGAGCAGATAACTCTCTGTTTGCACTAGCGGAACTTTACGAGACGCATCTCAATGATGTAGAAAAGGCGAAAACGCTATATGAAACCCTATTTATTGACTTCTCTGGAAGTACTTTTGCGGTAGAAGCGCGGAAGCGATTCCGAAGACTAAGGGGAGATAATATCTAGGAGGTAAAACAGAGGATGGATCTGATAGGTACACAAAAAAGTGAATAGAATAACAGAGATTCTATTCACTTTTTTAGTGAAGACTTATATATAATGCCTATACAGATAAGATAAGCAGGATCAATTCCCACCTATTACCCTATCTTACTTCAGGCGCTTTTCGTCTGATACAGTCAGTTTGGCACGGCCCTTAGCACGACGGCGAGCCAATACCTTACGACCATTCTTGCTACTCATACGAGATCGGAATCCATGCTTGTTAGCTCTTTTTCTTCTCGAAGGTTGAAACGTCCTTTTCATTACTACACGTATTTATTTTTGGTCTAAAGCTTTTTCAAAAGAGGCACAAAAATAAGGCTTAAATTGGATTTTACAAATCCCTAAGCCTAAATCTTCATAATATCGGCTTCTTTTGCTTTAATCAAATTATCGATCTTAGCGGTATACTTATTTGTGAGCTCTTGTACTTCTTCTTCCTTCTTCTTGCCAGCGTCTTCTGGGAAGCCGTTTTTTACCTCCTTCTTTATTTCATCTATAGCATCACGGCGGGCTTGCCTTACTCCAACCTTGGAGTCTTCGGCTAAGCTCTTACTCTTTTTCACTAGCTCTTTACGCCGTTCTTCTGTTAATGGCGGAATATTCAGAATCACCATTTCTCCATTATTCTGTGGGGTTATACCAAGATTAGCTTCGAAAATAGCTTTCTCGATTGGTCCCAACATATTTTTCTCCCACGGCTGGATATTTAGCGTACGAGAGTCGGAGGCGCTGATATTCGACACTTGGTTCAGTGGTGTCGGGGTGCCGTAATAAGAAACTACTATCCCGCCCAGCATAGATGCAGAGGCTTTACCTGTTCTTACCTTTACGAGTTCATTTTGCAAGTGTTCTATGGCCGCGTCCATATCCAGTTTGGCCATTTCCATAATTTCTTCCATAATCGGAATGTTTAATCTTTAAAATACGATCCTTTTCTATAACGGATAAAGTTAGTCCTCAATGTACAAAAGCTCTGATAAACTTTAGTTCGGGCTTAACTTGGACTCCGTGATTATCTTCTCCTTGCTGCCGATAATTTCATCAAAAGATACAACAAAATCACGAGAGCGGATAATGCTGCTACCACGTAGGTCATGGCTGCCCACTTGAGTGCATCCTTGGCACCATCGTACTCCGCACCACCCAGAACACCGCTGCTATCCAGCCAGGCTAGGGCCCTATTACTGGCATCAAACTCTACTGGAAGTGTAATGAAGCTAAATGCTGCAGTCACCAAAAAAGTGGCCACAGTGATCATTAACATAGTGGAATTATTGGATACACCCATTGCTCCTATCGTAAGCATCAACAGAAATTGCTGAGCACGGGAGGCAACATTCACCAAGGGAACCATGGCCGAGCGGAATTTTAACCAGGGGTAAGTCTTCGCATGCTGAACCGCATGTCCACATTCGTGTGCTGCCACGGCAGCTGCTGAAATATGGCGCCCTCGAAATACATTTGGGCTTAAACTCACTACCTTTTTCATGGGATTGTAATGATCTGTCAAAAAACCTTTCCCTTCTACTATCTGGACATCATGGATGCCATAATGGTTTAACATAGCCTCAGCTACCTCGCGACCGCTCATACCGTTGCGAAGAGGCATTTGACTATACTGATTGAATTTGGATTTGAGGCGATTACTGACGAACATACCGATCAAGGAAAAAATACCGGTAATCACCATGAAGCCAAGATAAATTCCATTCATGTGGATCAACTTAGATTTTGATGATCGGGAGAACTACATCAAACTAGCTAAGCAGTATAGCGAGTCCTCCCAGGATAAAAAATTAGTCGATCAGGTCAAAGCCGGTATAGGATTGCAGTGCTTTAGGAATTTTAATTCCTTCCGGAGTTTGATTGTTTTCGATCAATGAGGCGATGATTCTGGCCAACGCTAATGCACTTCCATTCAAGGTGTGTGCTAGGCGATTGCCTTTCTCGGTCTTGTACCGCAACTTGAGGCGATTGGTCTGGAAGGTTTCGAAATTAGAAACGGAACTTACTTCCAACCAACGCTTTTGTGCTGCAGAATAGACTTCAAAGTCAAAGGTGAGTGCAGAAGTAAAGCCGAGATCACCACCGCATAGTCTGAGTATGCGATAGGGTAGCTCTAGCTTTTCCAGTAAACCTTCTACGTGTTTCACCATCTCATCTAAGGCCTCATAAGATCTGTCCGGGTGTTCAATCCGTACGATTTCAACCTTATCGAATTGATGAACTCGATTTAGCCCTCTCACATGTGCACCATAGGAACCAGCCTCTCTTCTGAAGCAAGGGGTATGGCCTGTGAGCTTGATTGGGAAATCACTTTCATCCTTTATAATGACGTCACGATAAATATTAGTCACAGGTACTTCAGCCGTAGGGATCAAATAGAGGTCATCTTTTTCGGCATAGTACATCTGTCCCTCCTTATCGGGAAGCTGGCCCGTACCGTAGGCGGT
>JAHQWA010000103.1 GCA_019634045.1 Saprospiraceae bacterium | reverse complement strand
GGAGGATCCTCCTTGAGTGCATCCAATGATCCACTGATTGTAATTGATGGGGTTCCAGTTGATAATGGTGGAGTTTCCGGTTCTCGTAACCCACTCAATGTTATCAACCCTAATGATATCGAAACCTTTACCGTATTGAAAGATGCTTCTGCCACTGCCATCTACGGATCTAGAGCCTCTAACGGAGTAATTTTGATTACGACGAAGAAAGGAGCATTAGGAAAGAAAATCCGAGTGAACTACAATGGTAATGTCGGATTTAGTAATGCCATCGATAATGTAGATGTGCTTACTGGAGATGAATTCCGCACTTTGATTAATGAGCGCTTCCCTGATGATCATCCTTCAAAAAACTTACTAGGAAGTGCCAATACAGATTGGCAATCAGAAATCTACCAAACAGGTATCGCTCAGGACCACAACTTGAGTCTTTCCGGTGGTATCGGCATAGTCCCTTATCGTTTATCTCTAGGTTATACAGATAAGGAAGGGATTTTGAAAACCGACCGTTTTGAAAGAACGACGGTAGCGCTGAATCTATCTCCAGGGTTCTTGGACAATCGCCTTCAGGTCAATGTGAACCTAAAGAGTATGTTCACGAACAACACCTTTGCCAACCAAGGTGCTATCGGTTCAGCAGTGTCCTTCGATCCCACTCAAGCTGTTTTAGACCCTAGCAGCCCTTACGGCGGCTTCTACACTTGGGTACAAGACAATGGACAGCCAAACACGCTATCTCCCACCAACCCATTGGCTCTATTGGAAATGAGCAAAAACCGCTCTGATGTACAGCGCTACATTGCGAATGCGAGTTTTGACTACCGTTTTTCTTTCCTTCCGGAATTGCGAGCCAACTTAAACTTGGGATATGACTATTCTAAGGGAGAAGGAACAATTGATGTTCCGGGTAATGCTTCCTTTGCTTTTGATGCAGCAACGGGAGGAGGAGTTAAGAATACATATGATCAAACCAAGAGAAATGAACTATTGGAATTCTATCTGAACTACGCTAATGTGTTCGGTTCTACTAAGATAGATGTGATGGCTGGCTACTCTTGGCAACGATTCTTTTTCGAAGACAGTTTCTTCAATTCTGATATAGCAGGGATCGATGTTACCGAAGGGGAAAACACCGGAGAGCTTTATCTCCTGTCGTTATTTGGACGATTAAATGTGACCCTATTTGATCAGTTGTTGCTTACGGCAACCCTGAGAAGAGATGGAACCTCACGCTTTAGTCCAGACACCCGTTGGGGACTCTTCCCTGCCGCAGCAGCAGCCTGGAAGATCATCGATGGTAATGGCTCCGGTACGGTTTCTAACTTGAAACTAAGAGTTGGATTTGGAGTCACAGGTCAGCAAGATGTAGGTGGTTTTTATCAGTACCTACCTAGATACCTAACTGGTTTTGACAATGCCCGTTACCAATTTGGAGATGGTTTTGTAAATACAATTCGCCCGGAAGGATATGATGCCAATATCAAGTGGGAAGAAACGACTACCTACAATGTAGGCTTAGACTTCGGCTTCCTAGATGATCGCATCACCGGTTCTATTGAATACTACTTACGTGAAACGCAGGACTTGATCAATTTCATTCCAGTTCCTGCGGGCACCAACCTAACCAACTTCATCAATACCAATGTTGGAGACTTGGAAAACCGAGGGATCGAGTTTTCTATCAATGCCATTCCAATCCGTAAGGCAGATGTGTCTTGGGAAATTGGTTTCAATGTAACCGCCAATGAGAACAAGATTACTCGTTTGACGGCTACCGATGACCCATCTTACCTAGGTGTACTTACCGGCGGAATTTCCGGTGGGGTAGGTAATACGATCCAGATCCACAGTGTAGGTTTCCCGGCAAGTTCTTTCTTGGTTTTCGAACAAGTTTATGCTGAAAATGGTCAACCTATTGAAGGGCTGTATGTAGACAGAAATGGAGATGGCCAAGTTACTGCTGATGATCAATACCGATTCAAGAATCCTGCACCAGATGTATTCTTCGGTTTGACCACTAATGTAAGCTACAAGAACTTCGACCTATCTCTGGCAGGTAGAGCGAGTATTGGCAACTACGTCTACAACAACGTACAGTCGGATCAAGCTTTTTATGATCGCTTGTTCCACCCAACGCTGTACCTTCTAAATGTACATTCTGACATCAATGATATTGGATTTGATACGCCAGAATACTTCAGCGATCACTTTATTCAGGATGGTTCCTTCTTGCGTTTGGATCACATCACGCTGAGCTACACCTTCAATGAGGTATTCAAGAAGGCAGGAAATATTCGAGTATATGGAACGCTACAGAATCCATTGCTTATCACAGATTACACTGGACTAGACCCTGAGGTATTCGGGGGAGTCGATAGCAATATCTACCCTCGTTCTAGAACGATCTTGTTCGGTGTAAACGCTAATTTCTGATCAATAAAATTATTGGAACAATGACTTTGAAATCATATATCGATAAACTGTTTTTATTACTGGGAGTGTCCATCCTAGTGACCTCCTGCTTTAATGATCTCGATACAGTACCAATTGATGAGGACGAGATCACCTCAGCCAAAGTGTATGAAGACCCTAACGCTTACCGGCAGGTCCTTGCAAAATTATATGCAGGACTTGCCGTAAGTGGGCAACAAGGACCTAGTGGCCAGGCAGACATCGCTGGTATTGACGAAGGTTTCGGCCAATACCTTAGAGGATACTGGTACCACCAAGAATTACCCACTGACGAAGCCGTAATTGGCTGGAATGACCAAACGATCAAGGATTTCCATGAGCAAGATTGGGATGCAAATGATGTTTTCATTAATGCATTCTACAGCCGGATCTTTTATCAGATCTCACTTTGTAATGAGTACTTGAGAGAAACCACAGATGGCAAGTTAGACGGCCGTGGAGTAGATGGAAGCTTGCGCTCAGATGTAGCCGTATTCCGCGCGGAAGCTCGTTTCCTTCGCGCATTGAGCTACTACCATGCCTTAGATCTTTTCGGCAACGTACCCTTCGTAACGGAAGAAGATGTAGTGGGAGCGTTCTTCCCAGATCAAATCTCTCGTGCTGATCTATACAACTTTATTGAAACAGAATTGAAAGATATCGAACAGACCTTGCTAGCTCCTCGCTCCAACGAATATGGCAGAGCGGATCAAGGCGCTGTCTGGATGTTGTTGGCTAAATTGTATCTAAATGCTGAAGTTTACACGGGTACACCCGCTTATACGGAAGCAGCTGAATACAGTGACAAAGTGATCGGAGCGGGATACAAACTAGAAGAGGAGTTTGGCCATCTATTTATGGCGGATAATGACGGATCTGAAGAAATTATCTTTCCGGTAGCCTTTGATGGCATCAATACACGTACCTGGGGAGGAACAACCTTCATTATTCACGCCGCAGTGGGAGGCAATATGAGCCCAGATGCTTTTGGTATCGACGGCGGATGGGGTGGTATTCGTACGACCAGTGCCTTGGTGAACAAGTTCCCTACCATCGGATCGAGTAGTGAAGTGGTAACTCCCTCCGAAGGAAACAGTGCCAACTATGCATTACTAAATGCACCTGGCGGTTATCAGGGATGGGATCCTGCGTTGAACTCAACGGCTCTAGCTTCCATCAATGGAGACAATGCCTATGAAGGTTATTTATACTTCACCGAAGCTGGTGAGTTCAAGTTTGCCTTAGGTGGTTGGGATACCAATTGGGGAGATACAGGTGCAGATGGAACATTGGAATTAGGAGGAGACAACTTATCTGTAACAGATCCTGGACTATACCAAGTAAAAGTGAACACAGATGACCTAAGCTATAGTGTAACGAAGACGGATTGGGGCATTATCGGTTCATCTACTCCCGGAGGTTGGGATAGTGACACAGACATGACCTATAACGCAGAAGAAGGCGTGGTTGAGATCACCTTAGATCTAGTAGCAGGAGAGATTAAGTTCCGTGCTAATGATGACTGGGGCTTGAACTACGGAGATACGGGTGCAGATGCACTGATGGAAGAAGGGGGTGATAATATCATCATTGATTCAGATGGTCTCTATACGATCAAGCTATTCTTGGATCGCCCAGACTATACCTATTCTATCGAGCGGCCTAGCTTCGACTCCCGAGCCTTGTTCCACGTAGATGGCCAAACGCTGGAGATTTCGGATATCTCTCAGTTTACGGAAGGATATGCGATCACTAAGTGGAAGAACATTACTTCCGCCGGAACAGTAGGGTCTGATTTGACTTTCCCTGATACGGACTTCCCTATGTTCCGTTTGGCAGACGCTTACTTGATGTATGCAGAGGCCGTACTACGAGGAGGTTCAGGAAGTATTCCAACTGCTGTCGAATATGTAAATAGAGTATTGACTAGAGCTTATGGCGACGCCTCCGGCAATATTGAGCAGGCCGAATTGAGCCTTGACTTCATCTTGGATGAGCGGGCTAGGGAGCTAGTTTGGGAATGCCACAGAAGAACGGATTTGATCCGCTTCGACCGTTTCAGTGCTTCTGATTACTTGTGGCCTTGGAAAGGAGGTGCCGCTGAAGGTATCAGCACATCAGACATAAGAAACCTATTCCCTATTCCATCTAATGATATCTCGGCGAATCCTAATTTGAAGCAAAACGCTGGATATTAATCTGATAACGACTAAACAACAATCATCATGTTGAGAAAATATATAATCCTTCCGCTACTAGCCCTTGGGGTGCTGGCGACTGGATGTTTGGAAGATGAAGTTGGACCTTTCTTGAAATTAGGTGAGGCGCCGACAATTACATCCCCATCTGCAGGCAATAGCTTTGTCCTAATTGAAGATGATCAGGACAATATCTTGAGTGCCTTTACCTGGACTGCAGCGGACTTTGGTTACAATGCAGGTATCGATTACGATCTGCAATTAGACCGAGTGGGTAATGACTTTGGCTCAGCCATTTCACTGGGACTGACTACGGGCTTATCCGTAGATGATATCACCGTTGGAAAATTAAATGGCATTTTGCTGGCAACTGGCTATCCTGATAACGTAGCTGCTGATCTGGAAATCCGAGTAGTGGCAACGGTAAGTGATAAAGTAGATCCGCTAGTATCTCAGCCTGTGGCTATGTCTGTGACACCGTATAAAGCAGTAGTAATCTATCCTAGGTTGCAAGTGCCCGGCAGTCACCAAGGTTGGGATCCTGGGAATGAAAGCACAGTGATTTTCTCTCGCAAGAGTGACAATAACTTTGAAGGATTCTTACACTTCCCAGTTGATAACGCGGAATACAAATTCACCGATGGACCTTCTTGGGATGTGAATTATGGAGATACTGGAGCTGATGGTACCTTAGAAGCAGGTTCCGATAATATTGTAGCTGGTGTGGCTGGTATTTACCGTTTGAGTGTCAACCTAAACAACCTGACGCACACCGCTGAGGCAACCAACTGGGGATTGATCGGTTCCTCTACGCCCGGTGGCTGGGACAATGATACCGATATGACGATCAATATCGATACAGGCAATCCCGAAATTACGCTTGATCTGGTAGCAGGAGAAATCAAATTCCGTGCGAATGATGATTGGGCACTGAATTTCGGGGACACCAACGCAAATGGTTCCTTGGAATACGGTGGTGATAATATTGCTATCGCTGAAGACGGCAACTATACCATTGAGTTGATCATCAACATAGCTGACTATACGTACAAGGTCACTAAAAATTAGTGATCAGCGTTGAACCTTGTTAGGTGTGGCGGAACCTAATCGTTCTTCAATGCGAAACGTTCCAAGTCACACCCTTCTCAGGAGGTTGTGTAAAGGGTAATCCCGATCAGTAGATTTACTGAAATTACTATTGCACAACCTCCTTTATTTTGCCCAAGAACCACCCCACGGATAGCACTATTTTCAGTTAAGTAGCTGTCCCATCCACCTTTCTTAATTACGCCATCCCGGCAGAGATTTATTGGCCAAGGTGAGGCGTAAGTAACCTTCTAGTCATGAAAAAGCTTTACCAACTCAGTATATGCCTGGGCCTACTTTGGGTATCTTGTTCCACGGAAAAAGACAAAGAAGCCCCTGCGCCTACCACTCCTCCCACATCTGCATTCGCAGCTGCCCCTTCTTGGACGAAAGATGCCATTTGGTATCAAATCTTCGTAGAGAGATTTCGCAATGGCGATCCTAGTAATGACCCTAGACCGCAAGATATGACTGGTGCTTATCCGGGCTATATCCCCGACAATTGGTCGATTACTGATTGGGGGCATGACTGGTACGAAAGAGAGAGTTGGCAAAAAGACCTCAAAGTAGAGGGTTTTTACCCTGCCACCCAAGCACGGCGATTTGGTGGTGACTTACAAGGGGTTCTTGACAAAATAGATTATATCCAATCCTTGGGAGTAAATGCTATCTATTTCAACCCATTGAACGACTCTCCCTCCCTACATAAATACGATGCGCGCAACTACCGGCATATCGATCGAAACTTCGGCCCTAAGCCAGACCAAGACATAGAAATCATCGCCAGCGAGACGCCAATAGAGCCTTCCAGCTGGAAATGGACTACTGCCGACTCTCTTTTCTGGGAAGTAGTCAAGGCTTTCAAAGCCCGAAATATGCGAGTGATACTAGATTATTCCTGGAACCATACCGGTACAGAATTCTTTGCGCTCAAGGACATCAAAGCCAATGGAGATGACTCTCCTTACAGAGATTGGTTCAATATTCTTTCCTTGGATGACCCGAATACGCCCGAGGACGAATTTGAGTTCGAAGGCTGGGCAGGAACCAAGACGTTGGCCGTTGTAAACAAAGCGATCACGCCAGCAGATGACGAGGAAATGCCATTTGAAGGCAATTTAGGCTCTACTAGCTTAAAGGAGTACATCTACGCCGTTTCTCGTCGCTGGCTGGACCCCAATGGAGATGGTGATCCCAGTGATGGTGTCGATGGTTTTCGACTAGATGTAGCCGGCGAAGTTCCACAGGGATTCTGGAGGGATTATCGCAAAGAGATTCGGAAGGTGAATCCAGAAGCTTACCTCGTGGGAGAGATTTGGTGGCAACATTGGCCGGATAGCTTTATGGATCCACGGGGCTTTATCAGCGGTGATCAGTTTGACGCTGTCATGAATTATCGTTGGTATCGAATCGCACGAGGTTTCTTTGCCCAAGCAAAACCCGTCTTGAAGCCTAGCGAGTTCGTGGCAGGTATTAATCGCATTAACAAAGACATTGCTAAGGATAAGTTACTTGCTATGATGAACATCTCAGCTAGTCATGATACGCCTAGGCTGTCCACTTCTTTGTTCAATAAGAACATGAACAAATACCAGTCAAAACCTAATGATGACCCTGAATACAAGATCCACAAACCTGACGAAAAGACCCTCAAAGAGCAAAAACTTCTTCTCTTGAATCAATTCACCTTCATCGGTGCGCCGCAGATATGGAATGGAGACGAGGTAGGAATGTGGGGCGCTGATGATCCAGATTGCCGCAAACCCATGTGGTGGGATGACATCACCTATCAAACCGAAAAAGCTAATTATCAGGAAGACAAGGAGCGACCAGCAGATGAAGTCAAGATCAATACGAACTTGCTGAGTTTCTATCAAGCACTTGCTAAGATGCGCACCTCCAATCCCGTCTTAGTGGATGGAGATCTGGAATTCATGGTAGCCGACGATGCCGCCATGACCTTAGCCTATAAACGAAGTACCGAAGAAGCTGAAGTAATCGTAGTATTCAACCGATCAGAAACCCCTCAAGTCATTGAGCTTTCTGAAGCTGGCTCTTACGAAGTATTACTTGAGACCCATAAGAGCACCATAGTGCCGACAGAAACGAGCCTGAAGGTCGAATTAGCAGGTCTTCAGGGTGTAGCACTCCAAAAAATTAACTGATTCCAATTACTTGGCCCATGAGATGGATCATTTTCTCTACCCTATTGCTATTACTTAGCACGACACTAAGCAGTCAGGCTGCATTTACGGATCAATCCTCTGCCGCAGGAGTAAATAATGTTGGTTTCAATCGAGGTGTGGCGGTGGTAGATTTTAACAATGATGGTTGGGAAGATCTCTATTTTACTCGGATCGCTAAGTCCAACCTCTTGTATCGGAACAATGGCGACGGCACCTTTTCGGATGTAAGCCAAGCAGCGGGCGTAGCGGTAACCTTGGATTCCGGAGCCTCGGTTTGGGGGGATTTGGACAATGATGGCTGGGCTGACCTCGTACTAGGGAACCGCGATGTACCCAGTCAAGTTTTTCGAAACAATGGAGATGGAACTTTCACGGATATCACCCAAGTGACTGGTGTCAATAATATCGGCAAGGTTCAAACGGTCTTGCTAGCCGATGTGAATAATGATGGATGGCTAGACATCTACTGGGCCAACCTAGGCACCGAAAATGCCTTGTACCTCAATCAAGGGAATGGGACCTTCACAGATGTCACCCTCTCATCCGGTACCAGTGATACGAAATTGAATATGGGAGCCGTATTTTTCGACTACGACAATGATGGCGACCAAGACCTATACCTCTCCCATGATGGAGATCAGGCCAACATCCTCTATCAAAACGATGGGAAGGGCCAATTCACAGATGTTTCAACGGAAGCCGGCGTGAATTATGAAGGTCAGGGTATGGGAGTAGATGCGGCGGACTTCAATAATGATGGTTACCTCGATCTATACATCACCAATCTATATGAAAATACCTTGTACCTAAACAATCAAGACGGCACCTTTTCCGACCTGTCCACTTCTGCCCAGGTAGATGATTTGGGGATGGGATGGGGCACGATTTGGATGGATTATGATAATGATGGATGGATGGATCTTTACGTAGCCAATGAAACCTACTTCCCTGTCTTTGGCAACTTCTACGATAACATAATGTACAGAAACCTGGGTGATCTGACCTTTGAGTCGAGTGTATCCAATAGCCCTCTAAACAGTTCTCTGGGGGGATACGGTACAGCCTGTATAGATGTAAATAAAGATGGGAACTTAGATATCATCATTGCCAATAGCGGCGCCACTGATGGGAACCAATTGTTGATGAATCAGGGAGAGAATGGGCATCATTGGATCAATCTAGAACTAGAAGGTACACTCAGCAACCGGGATGCAGTTGGCGCGAGCCTTTGTCTATATTCGGGGGAACTTCGGCTTTGTGATCAGTTGATGGCTGGCACCGGTTATGCTTCTCAAAATAGCATGAGATTACATTTTGGGTTAGGTGAAAATACCACAATCGATAGCTTAATCGTTAAATGGCCAAGTGGCCAAAAGGAAGTATACACAGAATTATGGGTTGACAGCTATTACCACATTATTGAAGCTACCTCTGTTACGAATACCGTAGAAGAAGAGGGATTGTCTGCAATTAGGGTAAAAATCTTTCCCAATCCAGTACAAGAAACACTTACCTTTGAGCCATACCTTCAACAAACTGCTGGATCATCTACTTACAAAATTTGGGACTCACTTGGAAGATTAATCCTAAGGGATGAATTTCCATCGCAACTATCCACTCAACAGATCCAGTTGACTATTCCTTCAACTTGGTTAAACGGACTTTACTTCCTGCAAATTGAGCAGGGAGCGGCTTCGCTATGGCAAAAATTCTTGTTAAATCGTTAACACCAAACAGACAAATACAAAGACTGAATTGAAAGTCTGTGGAAATTCTTTCCGCGCTTAAACTCAAAAAAACACGAGATGAAATCACGCTTTTTACTCTGTATTACACTATGTCTAACACAATGGATTTCTGCCCAGGTCATCACCACTGATCCGGCCTTTCCTATTGTAGATCAAATGGTCACCATTACCTTTAATGCTGCTCAAGGTAATGGGGCACTGGCCGGTTTTACGGGAGATGTCTATGCACATACAGGAGTCATTACGAACACCAGTAGCGGTCCTTCAGATTGGAAATATGTGAAAAGTGAATGGGCGACTACCGACGCAGCCGTACTCATGACTCGCACAGATACTGACACCTATCAAATCTCCTACAACATCACGGATTATTATGGCGTGCCAGATGGAGAGCAGGTTTTACAAATGGCGTTCGTTTTTCGAAATGCCAGTGGAAGTATGGTAGGTAGGGATACGGATGGTTCTGACATTTTTGTGGATGTCTTTGAATCTTCAGCAGAATTGATCACAAGCTTTGTTCGACCTGCGGAAGGGAATATCATTCTTAACCCTGGCGATGACCTTGAAGTAGAAGCAGCATCTAGTTTAGATGCGGATTTACGCCTTCTAGATAACGGCACCGAAATCGCGACGGCGATGGGGACTACCCTTTTATACACCATCAGTGCCAGCACGGTCGGTTTACATGAAGTGTCCATCATCGCTAGCACGCCCAGCGATAGTGATACCTCCTCCTTTAGCTACTACGTGCTTGATGCCAATGCGATGGAAGCCAATGCTCCAGAGGGAACCAAGGATGGTTTAAATCGGCTTTCCGAGACTAGCATTCGTTTGCAATTAACGGCCCCTGGTAAATCGCATGTGTTCGTTTTAGGAAGCTTCAATGATTGGAAAATTTCGGAGGATTACATCATGACTCGCACGCCCAATGGCGATGCCTTCTGGTTGGATATTGAGGGACTTGATCCGAGTGAGACTTATACCTATCAATATTTGGTGGATGGCTCTATTACCATTGCCGACCCCTACAGTGAATTGATCTTGGACCCCTTCAACGATAAGGATATCCCCACTATTACTTACCCAGATCTCCCCGCCTACCCTACCGATCAAGCCTCCGGCAATGTGACCGTCTTCCAAAGTGCGCCCACCCCCTTCAATTGGACGGATGGAAGCTACGAGCGTCCTGCTAATGAGGAACTAGTCGTATACGAACTACTGATGAGAGATTTCATTGGAAGAAGGGACTATCAAACACTACTAGACACACTTGACTATCTGGAGAAACTAGGTATTAATGCCATTGAGTTTATGCCTATCAATGAGTTTGAAGGCAACAATAGTTGGGGCTATAACCCCTCCTTCCACATGGCCTTAGATAAATACTATGGAACGCCCGAGGCCTTCAAGACCTTGGTCGACGAAGCTCATGCTAGAGGCATTGCGATCATTATCGACGTCGTCTACAATCACGCCTTTAGTCAAAGCCCATTAGCTCAGCTCTACTGGGATGCCCAAAATTTCCGCCCCGCGGCTGACAACCCGTGGCTCAACATAGAAGCCACCCACCCATTCAATGTTGGCTATGACTTTAACCATGAAAGCCCATATACGAATGCCTTTGTAAAGCGTGTTATGCAGTATTGGCTAGAAGAATATCACATCGACGGATTCCGTTTTGACCTTTCTAAAGGCTTCACCCAGGTCAACAATCTCAATGATGTAGGAGCATGGAGTGCCTATGATGCATCCCGAATCGCGATCTTGAAGGATTATGCTGACTTTATGTGGTCTGTAGAGGATAACTCTTACGTGATTCTCGAACACCTAGGTGCCAATAATGAGGAGAAGGAATTGGCTGAATACGGCATGATG
>JAHQWA010000102.1 GCA_019634045.1 Saprospiraceae bacterium | reverse complement strand
CTTTTTTGGCTGAGCAGCTTTTTTGTCCAGATGAGGCGAAAAACGTAGTTCTAGCCAAAGCTAAAACGAGGCTTTTTAACGAAATCTGGGCAAAAAAGAAGCCGCCATAAAAAGTGTAAGTTAAATGTGTCCAAGCGCTTAACACCGCTACATCCTAAGTGCCCCATCTTTGTATCGTATTCAATAAAATAATTGCATTAAAATAAAAACTTTTAAATCATGAAAAAGCAAAAAAGCAGCTATCGTTTCTTTTATCGCTCAGGCATAGCCCTGACATTTATCCTGCTCCTCCAACTGTCGCCGGCGAAGGCGCAAAAGATCTACTCGATGGATTCCAATGAATTTACATCGCTGACGAATGTCGTTATTTTCGGCAATGCCGGAGATGATATACTCATTGGAGGCTCCGAACAAGTCTGGCTTTCCGGCAATGCAGGGGAGGACCAACTTTATGGTAGCAGTAAATACGATGCTTTATTTGGGGGTATCGGAAACGATTATCTGTCCGGAGGGGATGACACAGATGTCCTCGTAGGCGGTAGTGGCGATGATATTTTAAAGGGAGACAATGGCAATGATAATTTATATGGTGATGTAGCGGATTACTTTATTACTTTCCCCACGCCGGATTGGACGCAAACCTATATTTCTGATCCTTCCGATCCTGACTTTGGGAATGTGATGATCGAAAAAAATGGCATTAGCTATGGGCCAAATGACCTGCTCTACTCCTATGAAACCATGAGTGCGAAAAATGACGAGAACGCTTCTCCGACTTATGTCGGCAATGATAAACTCTATGGTGGCCCTGGTAATGATACCCTTAACGGCAATGGTGGCGAAGATACGGCCGGCTATAAAAATGCAGCTGGTGGGGTTACCGCTTCACTGGCTGATGGCAAGGCGAGTAATGATGGCGATGGCGGAACCGACACCTTTATAGAAATTGAGAACCTGGAAGGTAGCCAGTATAATGACCACCTCTTCGGTGATGATAAGGCCAATATCCTTTATGGCCTGGCCGGCAGCGATTATCTGGATGGAGGAAAAGGTTTGGATACCCTCATCGGGGGGGCAGGGAATGACTATTTTGCCTTTGGCCCGGGAGATGGCAGTTCAATCATCGCTGACTATACTGTTGGAGATATTATCGATTGCCAACAATTTGGAGCTACTAATCAAGTTTCGGAAGCGGTGATTAATGGCAGTAAAATTATTACCATTGAGGGTGACGTCAGAGTCACTCTGGAAAATTATACCGGGCCCGTTGAATACCTCTTTCAACAGCTCGATGCAGGCTCTGGTAATTAGGAAATAGCCTTATTTAATGTTTGGTCAGATGCCACTTATTCTGGGTCTTATGGCTATCCAAATATCATTCTCTTATGCCCTTGACTACAGAATTTGTGGCAAATCCACCGGCAAGGTTCATATTTCAGAAGCTTGGAAAATCGAGGATTAGTCTTCTAATCGAGCAAAAAACCACATTCAGGCAACTAATTTGCGAAAATCCCTACCACTGGGAGCTTGAAATACGCGTAAATCAAATTCCGGAACGACAGCTAAAATATGATCGAAAATATTGGCTTGAATACTTTCATATTTAGCCCAAGCCTGCTCTTTGCTAAAGACGTAAATTTCCAGAGGCAAGCCATCTTTAGTCGAAGCAAGCTGCCGGATCAAAAAGGTCATTTCCCGATTGATCATGGGATGATGGGTTAAATAGGCTTCGATGTAGGCACGAAATGTTCCAATATTGGTCATCCTACGACCATTCACCAAGCTGGAATTATCAACCTGCTCTTGTTTATTGTGTTCTTGTACTTCTTCTTTCTTGATTTCTATATAATCGGCGATATACTGGATTTTGCTAAAGCGATCTAGCATTTCTTCGGTACAGAATTGAATAGTGTTCAAATCAATATGGATCGATCGTTTTATCCTTCTACCCCCTGACTCAGACATGCCGCGCCAGTTTTTAAAGGATTCCGTAATTAAGGCATAGGTGGGAATCGTAGTGATCGTTTTGTCCCAATTTTGCACCTTGACCGTAGTTAAAGCTATTTCAATAATATTTCCATCTGCCCCATATTTTGGCATTTCAATCCAATCCCCATCTGCTAGCATTCGATTTGCAGTTAATTGAATTCCTGCCACGAAACCCAAAATAGCATCCTTAAAAATGAACATCAGGACTGCCGTAAGGGCTCCTAAACTGCTAAACAGATAAACAGGTGTTTTATTCAGTAAGATGGAAATGATAAATATGCCGCTGATAAAATAGATGATTATTTTAAAAACCTGAATAAATCCCTTAATGGGGATTTTGTTGGAAATCTCATAGGTTTTATAAATAGCCAGCGAGGCATTTAAGAAAGCATCAAGGGCCAATACACCCATTGCGATCATATAGATTAGCACGAGCCCCGTGATCAGGGAAATGACCGCTTCATAGCCTTCTAGTGGGATGGAAATAAACAGGTAAATAACAATGGCTGGAGCCAAATGAGCTAAACGATTGAATACCTTCTTTCTTAGAATTACATCATCCCATTTTGTGGCTGTCCGATTGATGATAGCAGGGAGCCCTTTCAGGATGAAATGTTTTGCCACCAAATTAGCAATAAGGCTCACAATAATAATCAGCACAAAAATTAAACCTCGTGCTATGTAGTCTGCAGCAGCTAAGTCTAAGCCCTGATTTAGTATCCAATTTCTAAGAATATCAAGCATGAGTACGCCAAGTTTGAATGAAGAACCGGGTTCGGAATATCGAAGTGTAGGAGCAAAATGGCCCCAACTGCTTCCTAAAACACTCCTCCCCCACTTAATAAATGATTTCACTAAAGTTCGAGCTCAGTACTTGTAACAAAAAGCTCTTATTAAAAGCTAATGCGAAATAGCCGAAGTTGTACGTAACCATGTCTTAGGGAAACTTCGGATATATGCCGCGCTGCCTGTTAACTATTTTTGTTACCGTTTAAGTAAGAGAGCAGGTTTAGATGGCCTTTTTGGTCGAGCCAATTTTTTCATAGATCAAGACGCGGCGGAGCCTAATAGCCTTGGCCATTAAGGCGAGCCTGCCTGTCTAGCTAGCCAGATAGATCCGGCGGCCAGACGGGTACGCAACGCAGAGATATGGAAAAAGAGGGCTCCATAAAATGATAAGTTAGATTTGCTCTCTTACTTATTCACAACCCACAAATTAAGTTTATTTATCACGAACAACTATTGTGCTTGAAATTTTCGCATAAAAAGAGCTCCCTGGCTAGTCTGACTGAAAATATAGAGACCTCCCCCATCATAGGCACCTACTACTCCCCTTTTGCATCCGGGCCTCTAATTCCATGCACTCCTGTACAAGAATTAGACAGTGTGGGAACTAATGCTAAACAATATTTGTTTAGAATAGGATGCTGGTTTGTAGCGAGCCTCTAAATAAGAGTATTGAGGAGATTCCAAACCAAGTATTTCTTTGCAGAGCTATCCTCTGTCATATCCGATACGCCTAACGTTATCCACCCTGTAAGTAAATTCAGCTGACCGAATAACCCTAGTACTACAGTCAGCGGGAAGAAAGTTTGCTGATCGCAGCCTTAATGTTTTAGCTTAGATACTCTTAATTCCGGCCACTTTTTTCATTTCTATCTCAACTAATTTTAAAAATATTTTTGCCTATGAGAGCACTAGTAATTTCTCCTTCCATTACGAAACGTGATAGCAAGTCTATTGAAAAATACCTCAGTGAAGTGAATAAAAGAGAGGTATTGACGGCTACGGAAGAGTTGGCCCTGTTTCGGCGTTGGAGAGATGGGGAAGAGCAGGCCTTGGAATTGATCATTCAGCACAATCTCCGTTTTGTAATCTCTGTGGCTAAAAAGTATCAGCACATGGGCTTGTCGCTCCTGGATCTAATTAGTGAGGGAAATTTGGGTCTGATTAAAGCCGCTCGGCGTTTTGATGAAACGAAAGGATTCAAGTTTATTTCTTATGCAGTCTGGTGGATTCGTCAAGGAATACTGCAGGCATTGAATGAAAAAAGCAGGGTCATCAGAAGGCCTTCTAGCTTCCCAGGCGTTTTCCAAAAACTTCGGGCTACTGCTTTGGATTTTATGCAAAAGGAAATGCGAGAACCTTCCATAGAAGAATTATCCCAGTTGGCAGATCTTCCCATCGATACCGTCCGTACCAATTACAAGGAAATTCTATGCTCATCGATGGACGCACCGATCGGGGATTCCGATAGTCTCACCTTAAGTGAAAGACTAGGGGATTCTTCTGTTAATCCGCCAGATCAGCAGCTGGCAGAGAAGGAAAGTAACAATAAGCTAATCCACTACTTACTGTCCAAACTCTCCCCCAAGGAAGCACAAATTCTATCCCACTATTATGGTCTGAAGGGAGCCTTTCCTATGACCTTGCAAGATATTGGTGATTCGTATCAAATATCTAGGGAACGAGTCCGTCAAATTAAGGAGCGCGCTGTGCGAAAACTGCAGAGCTTGCATCGACAAGAATCCCTACAGGAGTTTTTGGGCTGATCTTAACTAGTTCATATTAGCTCCTATAAATGCTTGTGCCCTTACTTAGGTGGGGTACCAGGGCCTACCGTCGCTTCTTTGAACCATACTTCGGTATAATCTCCATTTTCATATTGCTTCGCAATATCGCCACCATAGGTATCCGCTCCGGCGCTCCACACTATGTTGTCATCGGGAGATTTTCCATTGGTTTGATTATAAGCCCCCTGCTTAAAATAGTTCAGTTCCCCAGCATAAGCATTTTCCTGCTCCAGCCCATCCAGGCCAATCGGTAAAAATAGTTTTCGTGTTTGCTCAGGAATGTCTGCTGCTGTTGTAAAGTCTGATTTCAATAGGTTCTTCGTGAAGGTGATCGTCTCATGACCTTCGCTGGTAAAGGTGAGGTACATGATTCCCTCGAAAACATTTATTTCATAACTAAATTCCTCCCCGAGCTCAATACCATTTTCGGGCTCTTCCGGGTAGGTGGTTGGGCTTTCACCAACTACCGACATATCATACCCCCAAACAGCCATCGAGTAATCCCATCTTTTTGCATTATCCCCTGCTGTATTGATTTCATAGTTCCAAAAAACAGAGCCTTTTTTATGCCCTGGAAATTTTTTATAGAAGATTTTACATGGCTCATTTTCATGTCCGTCGCCACTGTGAATTTGTCCAATAACCGTCGAGTAGGAAGCCGCAACTCTTGCATCGCCAGAAGTTGAAACCTGCATTACTTTTACCGTGCCCGTTAATTTGCCTCCGGTTTCAGGTTCCCATTCTTCCTTTTGGTGTAATTCTGTTCGGGTATTGCTAGAATTTTTTGAAGTAGTACCCGAATTCGGGGTTTTGTAGACGACCCAATTTGTATCGCCTTCCCTTTCAGCATAGAAAAAACCCTTCTTCTCGTAGTTGAGTAAGCTATTGGCTGAAGAACCATCACCATTAAGAATTTTAAATTTTTCCATAAATGGAATGACATCACTAGGGTAAACCGTCTTTGGTGCTTCTCTTTCACTGGATTCCTTAGCAGAAGTGGAACAACTATTTAGGATCAGGAAAACACCAATGATTAAAAAGGTCGGGAATAGAGGAATCGTTTTCTTATTCATTTCTTGATTTTTTAATGGTGAAAGGGGATAATTATCCCTTCCCATTTTGTTTCTTCCAGGTCTCAAAGTCTTTCTTGTACTCATCGGAAGTGAGTGGATATAGTCCAATTATAGGAGTACCGGATTGTACTCGCTCCGTCACAAATGCTTCATAGAGTTCCATCCGCTTCGCTTCCTCCGCCACTTTGTCTGCCAGGTGCTTAGGAATGACCATTACGCCATCGTCATCCCCTACCATCACATCTCCGGGAAACACCGCCACGTCTCCACAACCAATGGGCACATTAATGTCCAAGGCTTGATTTAAAGTCAGGTTGGTGGGTGCCGAGGGCGCTTGATGAAAGGCCGGAAAAGGTAATTTGGCAATGATACCCGAATCTCTAAACCCGCCATCAGTCACCACGCCGGCGGCGCCCCGCACCATGAGTCGAGTGACTAAAATTGATCCGGCAGAGGCGGCTCGGGCACTCTTACGGCTGTCCATAACTAGTACAGCCCCTTCGGGACAGCTTTCTACAGCTACACGTTGGGGATGCTCCGGATCTTGAAAGACGGTAATGGGGTTTAAATCTTCTCGCGCGGGAATATACCGTAGCGTAAAGGCTTCCCCTACCATAGTCGGCTTCCCAGTAGCCAAAGGCTGGACCCCTTGGATGAACTGGTACTTGAGGCCCAATTTGAACAAAATTGTCGCTATAGTAGGAGTGCTGGTTTTCTGAAGTTGTTCTCTAGTAGCTGCTAACATAGAATTGATTTACATGAATATCGGTTCAAGTGACTGCTGAAGTAGTGTGTATGCTGGGAGTTGATCCTTGCGTCTGCGTTTTCAAATGCACAAAACATAGGCGGTAAAATACTACACATTATTCAATTCTTCCGTATAGCTGCCAGGAGTACAGGACCTTTCCTTTGTCGTGCTTTTCACTGACATTTTATTCCAAAGATCCTACTAGCCTCCTACCAACGCTGCGGCTGAAACTGCCAGCCCGGCTGCTTGGCTTGCATAGCCGCTTGATCATCTCTTTCGGTCAAGCCGCAAGTTTTATAGTTTTCATGCAATCTTTGCAATTCCATCTGATCTATTTCTACCCCAAGTCCTGGCCCCCTTGGCACCTCTACGCAACCATTCACAATGGGCAGTTTTCCGCCCTTGATCACTTCATCTAGCTGCCAGGGATAATGTGTATCTAAATCGTAGGTCATTTCGGGGATGGCGGCGCCTAGGTGTACCATTGCTGCTAAGGAAATCCCGAGGTGACTGTTGGAATGCATGGAGAAGCCTCTGCCAAAGGTTGCACAAACCCGATATAGCTCCATGCTCGCTCTTAGACCGCCCCAGAAGTGGTGGTCCGATAGGATAATCTGTTCTGAGTCTTTTCGAATGCTTCCGGGTAAATCGGCGAAGGAGGTCGTGCACATGTTCGTAGCTAAAGGAATGTTGACCAGCTTTGCCAATCGTGACATGTTTTCTTGACCGCGAACGGGGTCTTCATAGTATTCCAATACGCCCTCCATTTGCTTACCGTATTTCACGGCCGTTTCCAGTGACCAAATGGCATTCGGGTCCAATCTCAGCGGCATGTCTGTTCCAAAAGCTTTACGCAAGGCCAATATGCTTTCACATTCCAGGGCCGGCTCCAGGGCCCCTCCTTTGAGTTTAATGGATTGGAACCCGAAAGCATCACACATGGATTGAGCCTGCTCCACAATCTGTGCAGGGGATAAAGCCTCTTTTTGCCTGCCTGCTTCCCAGCCGGTTGCATTGGGGTCGATGCCAAACCCAAGTGCGCCGCCCGCGCCTTCATATTTGTAAAACAGGTAAGCGGCAAATGGCACACGGTCCCGCGCTTTCCCGCCCAGCAGATTAACAACCGGCTCATTGAGCAACTTTCCCATAATATCCAAAGCCGCCACTTCCAGGGCACTGAACACATGAATCAATTGCCGCTGATCCCAGGGCTTGTTGCCCCGCTGATCTGCCACTTCCTCTCCGAAGTGCTCGGCTAGTACTCCTTTAATCGAGTTCATTTGAAAGGGATGCTGGCCAAGGATCAAGGGCTTGGCCTTCTGGAGTGCCAGGCGGATCTGCTCGCTTCCTGGAATCTCACTGATCCCAGTGATGCCGGCATTCGTCTCTAGTTCTATGATGATTCTTAGCGCATAAGGAGCGTGCAGTCCGGCAGCGTTTAGCAGTGGTGGATCACCTACCGCTATGGGCGTGATGATCAAGTTGGTGACTTGTAAAGATGGGTTTTTCATTTCGTTTTGTTAAGTGCATGAGTCGGTTTAGTATGAATCGATAACCTCTAATATAATTGCTCGATCGTATCTTTTGAAATAATGGCTGCACACTGGCCTTTTTTTGAGAGGGAGTAAGGTGATCTTTGAGGAATGCGCAAATTATTAGTACTTTAATTGAAGCAATTTGGATCTATCTGGCTGCTAGACAGGTTTAACACTTCGATTTTATGATGGTCTTTTTCCGCCACTTTTAGTTCTCCAAACCCTCATTTGGCGCTGGCCAAACTCGGTTTGGGTGCCTCAATTGGCAAAAAATGACCAACAACAATTTTCCAAAGCCAAATTCAAATAGCTTCTTAAAGTTTCAATTTCCGGTTTTCCGGAACCATGTACGACCCTTTCTAAGGCACCCTTGACAATGAACGCCATCACCATTATCCTGATTGGAGCAGCTATTGTTCTGTTCTGTATTGTTCGACTAAAGCTTCATGCTGCTATTTCGCTGCTCCTCGCCGCTCTGGTGACGGCGCTATTGACTTCTCCTGAATTACTACTGGTGTACGCCAAACAAAGTGGGATGACTGAGGCGGATGCCTTGGCTTTTTCTGAGGTTCCCATCGGGAAACGCCTGGCCACTGCTTTTGGAAATACGAGTGCGAAAATTGGAATCTTAATTGCCTTGGCTTCCATTATCGGAATGGCGCTGATGAGAAGTGGTGCGGCAGACCGGATTATACGTGGTCTTCTGAATTTATTCGGCCAAAAGAACTCTTCTATAGCACTGCTGTCGGGAAGTTTCACCCTGGCTATTCCTGTCTTTTTTGACACGGTCTTTTATCTAATGATTCCATTGGTTAAATCGCTTTCCGTCAGGAATCCAAAAAAGTTTAGCCTGTATTTGATGGCAGTGATTGCAGGTGGTGTGATGGCACATTCCCTGATTCCGCCAACGCCAGGTCCGCTCTTCGTTGCGGAAGAAATGGGCATCGACCTAGGGTTGATGATTATTGGCGGCTTAGTGATCGGTTCCATCACGATTACTGCGGGTTATCTCTATGCCCTATGGGCCAACAAGAAATGGGACCTGCCCATGAGAGATACCCCAGATATCACGGTGAAAGAATTGGAACAGTATGTCGCTCGCCCTACCAGTGAATTGCCCAATTTAGGCTTCTCGCTTTTACCTGTTCTGCTTCCTTTGTTTTTGATTACTGGCAATACTTTATCTAGCGTCTTACTGCCAAAGGATAGTCTTGCCTACAGCATATTGACCACCCTGGGCGAAGCCAATATTGCCCTCTTTGTAGGTGCTCTACTATCCATGATTATTCTGTGGAAGCAGCTCCGTGAGAAGGCCGCTTTTCAACGATATATCACCGAGGCCTTGACTAGCGCCGCTATGATCATCCTAATCACTTCTGCCGGAGGGGCTTTTGGGCAAATGTTGCAACAGACTGGAATTGGCGTACAGATCGAAAACCTCGCTTCACAGTATCAACTGGCCTTATTACCCATGGCATTTCTCATTACGGCTGTTGTGCGTTCTGCTCAAGGGTCGGCAACGGTAGCCATGGTGACAGCCATGGGAGTAATGAGCGGCGTGATTGGTACGGATCTGGCTTTCCACCCCGTTTACCTGGCTTTGGCCATCGGTTGCGGCTCGAAAATTTTTGCCTGGATGAACGACAGTGGATTCTGGATTATTACAAAAATGAGCGGAATGGAAGTGCAAGAGACTATCCGACATTTCTCTATACTTATGACAGTCATGGCTTTGGCGGGACTCATCGCCATCATGCTTTTCTCCGTTCTATTCCCTTTTTCTTAAAGTAAAAACCAACAACAAACATGGACTTAGAAAGCCTCAGAAATGCCCTTAGCGACGGACTCCTATCCTTCCCTATCACAGATATGGATCAGGAGGGACGGCTCAATATAAGTTCTTATTCGAACCGATTGGAGTGGTTTATCTCCAAGCAAGTTTCAACAGTCTTCGTGGCGGGAGGAACGGGAGAGTTCTTTTCCCTATCAAAAGCAGAATATCAGCAAATCGTAAGCACGGCCACAGCGGTCGTAAAAGGTAAGGTCCCCGTGATTTCTAGCATTGGTCGCAGCATTCCCGAAGCAATCGAATTCGCCAAAATTGCTGAAAGCGCGGGTATTGACGGCTTGTTGCTCATGCCTCCATACCTCACTTCATGTCCGCCAGATGGAGCATTGGCCTATGCCAAAACGATCATAAACAGCACCCGCCTTCCTGTGATTTACTACAATCGGGCCAATGGGATTCTCCCGCCTCATTATTTACAGGAATTGACTGCGGCTTGTCCCAATCTGGTCGGCCTGAAGGACGGAACGGGCAATATGCAAGACCTGAATGATACGATCAAATCAATAGGCGATCGACTCGTTTATATCGGTGGTGTTCCAACGGCTGAAATCATTTCCGAAGCTTATCTTTCCATTGGTGTCAACACCTATTCTTCCGCCGTATTCAATTTTGTTCCGGAGCTGGCCATTCGATATTATCAAGCACTAAGAGCAGGCAATCAACAAGTCGTAAATGAGATACTCAAGGCCTTCTTTATTCCTTTTATCCGTTTGCGCAGCAAAAAGAAAGGTTACGCCGTAAGCTTAATCAAAGCGGGAGCGCGACTGATCGGGAAAGATGCCGGCGAGGTGCGCCCTCCCCTAATCATGCCCACTCCAGAGGAGACAGCGGAATTAAAGCAAATGATTGCGCTGGCTGACCAACTGGCATCCCATCCGTAAGTAGCTGAGATAGGTTCGATGGTTTTTTAAGGTAATACCTCTTGCTCCGCATAGCTAATTGTGCCGCAGGAAACTGTATCAAACCTGCAATTCATTTCCGCCCAATTGATGAAATTTGCTACCTACGATTAAAACACTACATAGAAGATGATATAGCCATTTGTGGCTAAAGTGGAATAGGCTCCCATCTCTTCTATTCGAGACTTTTCATTCTAAAGTCTGAAAAATCTTTCTCTTATTTACCTGAGCTTATTATTTTCATGTCTAAGCTAATCAAACATACTCGACGCAACCTCAAAACTTTTGGCGAAAGCCAATACCTTACCAAACAACACCCCTAGAATTCACCCTGATCCCAGCCATACAATTGGAGGGGCGCTTGATCATTCCCAGAAGGTTAAGCAGTGTGCCAATAGCAAATAGCATTGAAAAGAAGCATTCTATTTCCGCCACAATAAGGCGGGGGTTCAGTATCTTTCGATGCGACAATGTAAACATCAAACAAAACGATCATGAAAAGGCTACTTACCTATGTAATCTTGCTTACATGCCTATCTTCTTGTGGTGAGAATCAAAACAAAAGTGTAGATACTAGCTCAACACCATCTAGCTTTCAGCTAAAAGAAAGTGGTGATCTCATCCAGGTGTTCCAAAAAGACGGGGACATCGCACTCGTGACCCAGAATGCAAAGGAAGATCTGCGCCCTTACCTACACCCTATCTTGGCCCCCAACTCAAGTGCCTCGCTGACGCAGTTCAGCCCAGGGCATCACAAACACCAGACCGGTTTATACTGGGGCTTTACAAGAGTGAATGGCACGGGAGCGGACGAGGCCACACTGAAAGAATGGTTTTATAAACCCGACAAACCAGCAGAGATAAAATCCCAAATCGGTCGCGACTTTTTCCATCATCCAGAAGGAAGTCACTGGAAGAAGGTAAAATCAGCTATTCTTGTTGCCGAGGGCGCGCAGGTAAAATGGCAAACGGTTTATCAGATGCTAGATGAATCTCAGAAGCCCATTTTGGAAGAAACGCAGACTTGGACCTTTTCCCAAAGGGAGGATAAACATCTATTGAGCCTCGAATGGCAAGGCAAAGCTTTAATCG
>JAHQWA010000101.1 GCA_019634045.1 Saprospiraceae bacterium | reverse complement strand
TTGATCATTACCGCACAGAGGACCGCCCAGTCGCCTTGGCATTGTATTTTCATTACTTGCTGTGGGAAAAGAAATACGGGAAGAAAGCCATTCTACAGTTTTTCGTACACATTGTGCAAGAAACCCTAGAACAGTCTGAATTGATTCATTATAGCATACGTCAAAAAGACTACAAAAGAGCCGAACAGTTTGCCAAAACTTCGCTCAAAGTAGCAGCGTCGGTGGCGGACAAAATTAAGGGAAAAACTTTTCTATTGCGCTTGGCTGAATTGCAACAGAATAATAAGAAAACCATCAAATTAGCTCAAGAACTCTTTCTAACATCGAAAGAGCTAAGCTATTTTCGGAAAATTAAAAAAGCTGCGGGCGAGGGCTGGTTAGATGCCCGTACACAGGTTATTCAAAAGCTTGAAAAGCAGGTAGGCAAATCGGATACGCATAAGCTCTTGCCCCAAATCTATGGAGAGGAAGGAATGCACGATGAATTATTAGCCTATATTACCCAGCATCCCTCTCTGGATCTCCTAGTCAATTTTGATCGATACCTATTGCCAGCGCATGAGAAACAACTCAAACCCGTTTACGTGGCAGAAGTGCAATTGTATTTAAATGCTCATCTTGGGCGCATTAGTTCAACAAAGATTCGGTCGATCATTCAACATTTGCATTCTCTTGGCGCACATAGTATCGGGAACGAGTTAGTCCAAGTTATTAGAAAAGATTATGCGGAACGGCCCTCACTCATGGATGAATTGTCCTTGTTCTAAATCAGTGGCATGAAAGTAGAATTCTGGGTTATTGGCAAAACAAATGAAAGTTACCTAAAACAAGGGACCGAACTGTATGTCAAGCGCTTGTCTCATTATTTACCTTTTCAAATGGTGGTTATACCTGATGTAAAAACATCAAAAGGGATGAAGCCTATCCAGCTTAAAAACAAAGAGGGAGAGGCTATTTTGCAAAAACTCAAATCCGAAGACCTGCTCATATTGTTAGATGAAAGGGGCAAATCCTTCGACTCCGTAGCTTTTGCAAAATACCTGGATCAACTGCTGATGAGACCGGGGCGGAGGCTGATTTTTCTGGTCGGTGGAGCATTTGGTTTTTCAGAAGCCCTATATCAAAGAGCACAGGGTAAATTATCTTTATCAGAAATGACTTTTTCGCATCAAATGATTCGTCTTTTCTTCGTTGAGCAGTTATATCGAGCCATGACGATCTTGCGAAATGAGCCCTATCATAATACGTGAAGATTGGAGAATGTGGAATGAAAATTGGATAATGAATAATGAGGGATGAATGAAAGGTCCTTCTCTGACAATTTTTGTGGTCCGCGTTTTAGCTAGAAGAATTGCGCTGAACGAAAGCCAGGCTTTTAGCTAAAACGCGGACTCCAAAACACAAATATTTTCAAGAATCTAAAAGATAAAAGTGGAACTTTTACTTACATCTCAATTCCTAAGTAAGCATCCTATACTGAATAAACAGCAAAATTATGTCGATTACCCTTTTGTTATTGATCATGACTTGTGTCGTCTCTTATCAGGCGCTTCAGAACCCAATGATGAAAGCCAAGCTACTCTTCTACCCGTATGAAATCAAGCGTACCGGAGAGTATTTCCGATTTGTAACTTCTGGTTTCATTCATGGAAGTTGGCCACACTTATTCATCAATGTCTTCGTGCTTTATCAATTCGGCATTATGGCCGAAGAGGTTTTTAGTATGTTGTTTGGTCCAGATTATGGAAAAATCGTATACATCGTCTTTTATGTCAGTGCTATTATCGTAGCCGGGCTTCCTACCTACTTCCGCCATCAAGATGATGTGGGCTATCGAGCCCTAGGGGCGTCGGGCGCAACCTCGGCCTTAGTATTCTTTTACATTGTATTTGCTCCCTGGTCTTGGTTTACCTTTCCTCCGCTACCAGCCATTGTTTTTGGTATTCTCTACCTAGCCTATTCCTCCTATATGGACAAACAAGGCGTAGATAATATTGGGCACAATGCACACTTATGGGGGGCTATCTATGGACTGATCTTTACGCTAACTTCAATCTATATTGCTCGTCCAGAGCTCTTTGAACTTTTGCTGTCTCAATTACTAGCCGGTCCAAGCAGTCCCTTTTAGCGCCAAATTCCCAATACTAACCTTTGATAATCTATCCTCTCTTCATGAAAAACCCTTGGAAGACGCTCTCTCAAAAAACGGCCTACGAAAATCCGTGGATCAAAGTGACCCATCGTGACGTATTGAATCCTTCCGGTAATCCAGGTATCTATGGCGTTGTGCATTTTAAGAACCTAGCCATTGGTATCGTGCCGCTGGATCATCAACTGAACACCTGGTTAGTTGGACAGTTTCGCTATACACTGAATGAATACTCTTGGGAAATCCCTGAAGGGGGTTGTCCTTTGGGGACCGAGCCGTTAGACACGGCCAGAAGGGAATTGATTGAAGAAACGGGGATTCGGGCTACAACTTGGAAAAAAATATTGGACTTTCATACTTCAAACTCTGTCACCGACGAAGCGGGCACCGCTTTCCTCGCCACTGATCTTAGCTTTGGAGAATCGGAACCAGAGGACACAGAGGATCTGGTCGTCAAAAAGATGCCTTTGGCAGCGGCTATTGAATGGGTTGAGGAGGGTAAAATTACAGACTCGCTATCGATCATGGCCCTGCAGAAAGTAGCCTTGATGCAAGCCAAAGGTGAATTACTGATCTAGATACCGTTTCAATAAACCTTGGTAGGCATCGATCCTACGATCCCTGAAAAAAGGCCAAATACGCCGGACTTGTTCGGTACGCCCTTTATCGATTGCTACTACTTTCACACAGGCTTGATCCTGCGGTGCTTCGAAAAGTATTTCACCTTGCGGTCCTGCTACAAAACTACGTCCCCAGAAGTGAATACCTTTCGTTTGGCCACTCCAATCTGCTTCAAAACCTGTTCTGTTCACGGAGACAAGTGGAAGTCCATTAGCCACAGCGTGTCCTCGTTGAATACTTTGCCATGCCTCCAACTGGCGTTTCTGCTCTCCTTCATCATCCGTACTTTCATACCCAATGGCTGTAGGGTAGATCAAAACTTCAGCGCCTGCTAAAGCCATTAACCTAGCCGCCTCCGGATACCATTGATCCCAGCAGATTAACAGGCCGAGTCGTCCTACACTCGTATCTATGGGTTCGAAGCCTAAATCCCCTGGCGTGAAATAGAATTTTTCATAGTAGGCGGGATCATCTGGAATATGCATCTTACGATATTTCCCCGCTATGCTTCCGTCCTTTTCGAATACGACGGCTGTGTTGTGGTATAAACCCGGAGCTCTCTTTTCGAATAGGGAAGTAACAAGTACCACCTCGTGTCGTTTCGCAGCCTCGGCAAAAGTTTGAACCGTTAAGCCAGGAATTGGGTCGGCCCAATCAAATTGTGCTACTTCTTCCACTTGACAGATATAAGGACTGCAATGCAATTCCTGTAACACAACCAATTCAGCCCCCGCTTCGGCAGCCTCGGCGATTCCCGACAAGCTATCTGAAATATTGGCAGATTTCTGCGTACCGCATTTATGTTGTACCAAACCGACTCTAATGATACTCATATGATTTTACTTAGTACTCCATTAGGATACTGCATGCAGAGACAATGCAGCGATCCATGTTGTTTAATAATCGGAAGCGCGTTCACACCTACCACTTTTCGCTGTCGAAATACTTTTGCTAGAATATCTATTGCTATTTGATCCTTCGCTTGTCCATAAGTAGGTACAATCACATATTTATTGGATATAATAAAATTGGCGTAGGTGGCGGGCAGTCGATGATCGTCTGTCGGATGGAGACACGGATCTGGTAAAGGCAGCGGAATCAAGGAATAGGGTTGCCCTTCCAAGGTTTTCCATCGCCTCAACTCGGTTTTGAAGTCATTCAATAAGTCGTAGTGTTCATCCTTAGGATCATCGCACTCCACAAAAGCAATGGTATCTGGTCTACAAAAGCGAGCAATAGTATCGATATGTCCGTCTGTATCATCCCCAGCTAAATGTCCACTGGGTAAAGTCAGTATTCTATGGGCTCCAAGTTGTCTCTTTATAAGATATAATATTTGCTTTCCAACCTCATTGGGATTTCTTCCTTCGTCTATTAGGCAATCTATTGAGCCAATGATGGTCCCCTGCCCATCACTCTCGATCGATCCCCCTTCCAACACTAAGGACAATTCATGTCGCTCGTTAGGATGAAACAGACCAGTCATTGCCAGATGCTTAGTAACTTGATTATCCAATTCAGCGGGATACTTCCCTCCCCAGCCATTAAACTGGTAATCAAGTAGTAGGTATTTTCCTTTGGATTCAACTGTAATTGGCCCGTGATCCCTAGCCCAAACATCATTGGAATTTACTTGAACGATATACAATCGATCCGGAGGAATAGTTGCCAATTTACCTTGGATTCTTTCCTTGTCCGGTCCGGTGACAATGACCGCTTGATCCTCTGTAATGAAGGAAATACATTGGAAAATAGAGTCTTCTACAGCCTCGATATCCCTTCCCCAATCCATCCCTTCATGTGGCCAGGTAAACTGAATGGCACTTTGCAGTTCCCATTCCGCGGGCAGTCGAACCAGGCTTTTCTCTTGCATAATTTGATTTTTCAGCCAAAAAGAAAGGGCATCTTCCAGTGTTAACCGGAAGACACCCAATGACAATTTGTTATTAGCAAGATTGTCCCAACTAGGTGGGACTATTCTTCAGTCAAGAAAGGATATCGATAATCCTTAGGTGACACAAAATTCTCTTTGATCGTACGGGGAGATACCCAACGATACAAATTCAAAACCGACCCAGCCTTATCATTCGTTCCCGAAGCTCTAGCGCCTCCAAAAGGTTGCTGGCCTACAACGGCACCTGTCGGTTTGTCATTAATGTAGAAATTTCCGGCGGCTTGTTTCAAGCGCTCAGCGGCAAGAAGAGTGGCAGCACGATCTTGTGAAAAGATGGCTCCCGTCAAAGCATATGGAGAAGTACTATCAACTAAATCAAGCGTTGCTTCGAACTGATCATCCTCATAAACGTAGATGGTCAATACAGGTCCGAAGATCTCCTCTTCCATCGTAGTATAGTTAGGATCGGTCGTAACGATAATAGTTGGATCAATATAATATCCTTTTGCTTTATCATACGTACCACCCGCTATTACAGTGGCTTTTGGATCTTTTTTCGCTCTTGCTATATATCCGGAAATCTTGTCAAAGGCTCGTTCGTCAATGACTGCATTAACAAAGTTAGTAAAATCTTCTGGAGTACCAATTTTAATAGAAGCAATATCTTCTAATAGGTATTTTTCAATTGTGTCCCATAAACTCTTGGGTAAATAGGACCTTGAAGCCGCGCTACACTTTTGTCCTTGGAACTCAAAAGCGCCGCGAATAAGGGCTACAGCTACGGCCTTGGGATCGGCACTCGGATGAGCCACGACAAAGTCTTTTCCGCCCGTTTCACCAACGATGCGCGGATAAGATCTGTACTTATTGATATTCTTTCCGATGGTGCTCCAAAGATGTTGAAATACGCCGGTGCTTCCAGTAAAGTGCAAGCCCGCAAAATCCTTATGAGAGAAAATAATATCTCCTGCCATCGGCCCATCTACATAAATAAGGTTGATTACCCCATCTGGCAAACCTGCTTCCGTCAGAATCTCCATGATCACGGCAGCACTGTAAACTTGGGTCTCAGCAGGTTTCCACACTACTGTATTTCCCATCAGAGCTGGCGCTCCGCAAAGATTCCCCGCTATAGAGGTGAAGTTGAAGGGCGTAATAGCAAAAATAAATCCTTCCAAGGGTCTATATTCCAATCTATTCCAGATACCAGGAGCACTTCCTGGTTGCGTCTGGTAGATCTCCGTCATATACTGGGCATTGAAGCGGAAAAAGTCACAAAGCTCTGCGACTGCATCAATTTCTGCCTGGAAAATATTTTTAGATTGGCCAAGCATAGTGGCCGCATTCATCTTCGCTCGGTAAGGTCCAGACAATAGATCGGCAGCCTTCAAGAAGATAGCGGCGCGATCTTGCCACGGCATCCGCTCCCAAGCGGGTTTGGCTGCTAAAGCCGCCTCAATGGCATCATGGACGTGGGAGGAATCTCCCTTGCAAAAATGTCCTAAGAGATGATCTAATTCATGTGGTGGATAAATGGCAACTTTATCGTCCGTAGTAACGGTTTTCCCATTAATATACATCGGGATATCTATGGCTTCGGCTTTCAGGCTAGCCAGGGCTTCCTTTACTGCTTGTTTCTCGGGTGAGCCAGGTTTATAGCTTAGAACGGGCTCATTCTTCGCAACGGGCACTTCAAAAAAGGCGTTTGACATAATAATCTGGTTTTTCGACCTTGCAGCCACGAAATGCAGCAAATGAAATGGTCGTGTTTGTGAGGAGGGAGCACCCCTCCATCCTCTAAAAATGTAGTGTTAGGGCGTTGGCCGCGAAGATAGTGAAGCCAAGCAAACTTTTCTAATTTACAAAAAGGAATACAAGTCTGTGAGATGGGTAATTTCGTAGGTAGGATCAATCTCCAAATAGCGTTCTCGGTGATCGTAATTGAACCAACAAGCATGGATACCAAAATCTAAGCCACCGCGAATATCGGCATTTAGATTATCACCTATGATTAGCGTTCTTTCCTTCGATGGATGTGCCAGGCCCTGAAAAACGTGGTTAAAGAAAGCAGCATCAGGTTTGGCTACGCCAATTTCATCTGAAATAGCGATATAGGAAAAATAAGCTCCTAATCCTGATATCTCTAGGCGCGAACGTTGTACTTCCTTAATCCCATTAGTTACCAGTGCCAATTTATATTTAGCCTTAAGGGCTGTCAAGAGATCCAAAGCCCCGTCCATCATAGCTGTACTTTGGGATAGGTGTAAGAGGTAGCGCTCACCAAAAGTCTGTGGATCTTCCTTCAGGCCGATCTCCATGAAGAATAACTGAAACCGCTGATACCTCAACATGGCTTTAGTTAATTGTCCCTCCTCATAAGCTCTCCAACAGCTGCGATTGATCCGATCGTAGACGAGATCGTGTTCGGGACGAAAAATGACACCAATTTCGGTAAGGGATTCCTGTAGTGCGTAGCGCTGGGCTTGGTTGAAATCCAAGATGGTATTGTCCGCATCAAAAAGTAGCCAATCGTATTTCATCTCCGATAGGTTTATACTTCAGACACGCCTTTAATTTCGATCGTCGAGGGGATAAACGGAGAAGCATCTCCACCCCACTTGATCACCTCGCGCACGATGGTAGAACTAATGTGAGAATGTTCCGGTTCACTGATCAGAAAGATGGTCTCAATTCCATTACCCACAATGGCATTCATCTGGGAAATTGTTTTTTCATAGTCAAAATCTGAAGCATTTCTCAAGCCCCTGAGCAGGTACTTGGCCCCAATCTTTTGGCAATAGTGTGCAGTAAGGTTTTCGAAGAAATCGACTTCCACTTTCGGTTCATCAGCAAATACCGCATTCAACCAAGCAATACGCTGATCGAGACTAAATAGATACTTTTTTTGTGAGTTCTCGCCAATCGCAACAATGATCTTGTCGAAGAGCGGAAGGGCTCTTTTAACCAGGGCAAGATGACCAACTGTAATCGGGTCAAATGATCCAGGAAAAACGGCAACTTTTGACATGTATAGGTGTTTGGTGCTCTTTGCCCAAATTTACACCTTAATTTGAGTTAATCGTAAATTATTTCAAAAGTCGGAATGAATCCAGGAATGCATCAGAAGATTGGTTGATAGCCCGTCCTTTTTGAGTAACGGTCTGCACTGCATAGTAGCGATTATCCACTACAACAGCTTTAGTCTTTATTATTCCACGGCCATTCAGGTAATCAATTCTCCAAAGTTTAGCCGGATAATCATCCAAGTCGGTGTCTGTACTATACATTAATTCTCCACGAACACTACTTACCGCCGTCTCAATCGTGGTGTGAAAAAAGTCCTGTAGCAAATCCAGAGAATCCGAATGCACGGTCAATTCAGGATAGTCGCAGTAGCTAAGCATGTAGACATAGTTTTCCTGCTTCTTATCATTGGTATGAAAGTAGAAGGTGTGATAAACGAGAGCTCCCAAGGGGGTCTTCACTGTATCCGCCTTAGCATCCATCTTACCTGGAGACAGGATGCGAAAACGTCCTTCATAAGAAACGGTTTCTTCCCACTGCCCTACTGGAGAACGTAGGATGGCACCATCTTGGGCATGCCCAATGGCATAAGATGAAATAAATACGAGAACGAAAGAAAACAAACACAGCAAATCTCTATTCATACAACATCCTATTTCTGTTTCTCTAAGGAGGACCAAAAATACGAAAAGGTTGGCTAGTTTGTACCCTACACCTCTTAAGACCTATTATTCCTACTACCTCATCTTCAGAAATTGGTTGAAAGAAGGTAAAAATTGAAATTTCCTAGGCAAAAATTTGCAAGTTGCACAGAAAGCCCATAACTTAGTTTCAAAATCAAACTAAGTAAATGTTTCATTCACATTCATCCCCAAGAAACAGCACTCCAGGCGCACTTCTGACTGATCTGTACCAGCTAACCATGGCTTTTGGCTACTGGAAAGCAGGTATGCATGAACGCGAAGCAGTTTTCCACCTTTTTTATCGCAAAAATCCCTTCAAAGGTGGCTATGCGATAGCTGCTGGCTTAGAATTGGTGATTCAGTACTTACAGAACTGGCGATTCACCGATGAAGACCTCTCCTATCTAAGAAGTCTAAAGGGAGCCAAGGACATGCCCCTATTTGAGGAGGATTTCCTAACCTATCTAGGGGGGCTGCAATTTAGCTGCGATGTAGAAGCTATCCCAGAAGGCACCGTCGTATTCCCGCACGAACCCTTGTTGCGAATAAAGGGCCCAATCCTGCAAGCACAGTTAATTGAGACCGCGCTTTTAAACATCATCAATTTCTCCACGCTGATTGCCACCAAATCAGCCAGGATGGTACAGGCTGCCGAAGGAGACAGCATTCTGGAATTTGGCTTACGTAGAGCTCAAGGCCCAGACGGTGGCTTGACGGCCTCCCGCTCTGCTTATATCGGTGGTTGTACGGGAACCAGTCACGTCTTGGCTGGCCAACGGTATGGAATCCCCGTGAAAGGCACCCATGCTCATAGCTGGATCATGGGTTTTGCCAATGAACGGGAAGCCTTCGAGACCTATGCCGCTGCCATGCCTCACAACTGTATCTTATTAGTGGATACCTACGATACCTTACAAGGGGTTGAAAAAGCTATTGAGGTAGGTTTAAAACTCAAGAAGAAAGGATTTGACTTGCTCGGGGTGCGCCTAGATAGCGGAGATCTCGCGGAGTTGAGTAAGGCATCCAGAAAGCTATTGGACAATGCCGGACTTCATGATGCCTTGATCGTGGCGAGTAATGACCTAGACGAATATAGAATTAGGGCACTAAAAGCAGCAGGCGCGCCGATCGATGTTTGGGGAATCGGTACGAAGCTAGCTACTGGGGGCGAACAGGCAGCACTTGGGGGGGTATACAAACTGGCAGCCATACAAGATGAAGAAGGGATTTGGCAGTATAAGATCAAACAGTCCGAGGACATGATCAAGGTTTCTAATCCCGGTCTGCTACAAGTGCAACGCTGGTATGACCAGGCGGGAAAGCCAATGGCCGATCGGATCATAGATGAATGGCAAACCTTCCAAAGTCAGCAGATGATTAGTCTCAAGGGGGAATTTGAAATAGAACTTGGAAAAGGTAAATCCCAAAATTTACTTGCCCCAATTTTCAGAAATGGAGATTTAGTTTATAATTTACCGTCGCTTGATATCATTAGAGCTCATTGTTTAGCACAACAAGCGCTCTTTAAGCAAGTAGAGCTGAAACTTTACCCACAAGGCTTAGAAAGCCAATTATTCAAGATCAAACAGCAGATGCTTGAAGATATTAACCAAAGTAGTGACGGACTCATTTCTGTCCCCAATTGAAAAACTGATCTATGCCTTACACTTATGAATACCCTAGACCGGCCTTGACTGTGGATTGTGTGATCTTCGGTATGGATGAAAGTGAAAGTCTAAAGGTCCTTTTGATTCAACGGGCAATAGAACCATTCAAAAACTGTTGGGCGCTACCAGGCGGTTTTGTAGATATGGAAGAGGATCTGGAAGCTGCAGCGCTACGGGAGTTGGAAGAGGAGACTGGGGTAAAAGACGTCTTTATAGAGCAGCTCTTTACCTTTGGTGCCCCCAAGAGAGACCCCAGAGGCCGGGTGGTTAGCGTAGCCTACTATGCTTTAACCAATCGCGCCAAACACCCGGTCAAGGCTTCTTCTGACGCTAGAAATGCCAAGTGGTTCGATTTTGACCAAATCCCCGCTCTAGCATTTGATCACCAAAAGATCTTCGAAATAGCCTTGCAGCGACTGCGCGCCAAGGTACGCTATCAACCGATCGGATTCGAATTACTACCAGAAGAGTTTACCTTGTCTCAAATGCAAAAATTGTACGAGACCATCTTAGGGGTTAAAGAATTAAACAAGCGAAATTTCCGTACTCGCATCTTAAAAATGGGAGTACTTGAAGAAATTGGTAAGCAAGAAGGAGTGGCTCATCGCCCTGCCATGCTATATCGATTCAATAAAGGAAAGTACGACCATTTAGTCAAAGAACGCTATGAAGGACTCATCAAACGAGGCGTAGATTTTGAGATATAGCGTTATCCTGTATTTCAGGAAATAAATGAAAACATCGAAGCTCTATGAATCCTCCCAAGGACTTGGCGGTTATTTATGGAAGTGTGAAATTTTACTTGCTTGGAACCTTGTTCCTGCTATTACTGGGAGCCTGTAAACCTGATGCTCAGGACCAATCTCAGGACTCCTCCGTCCCTCCTACCAATGTTAGCCTACCCTCAGTAGAGGAAGATTTTGCTGAAGAACGCTTTAAATGGGGATTCATCGAGCCTTCAGGAAGGTTGGTGATCCCTGACTTCTATGATGAGGTACGAGCTTTCCAAGAGGGATTAGCCGTGGTAAGACAGAAAGGCCGTTGGGGCTATATCAATAAGCGGGGCAAAACCCTGATACCTACGCAATTTCGAGGGGCCTGGTCCTTTTCTAATGGTATGGCCAGGGTATTGACCTTCGACGAAAAAATGGGATTCATTAATGCAAAAGGAGACTTTGTCATTCCAGCTGATTGGGAAGAGGTAACTGATTTTCAGGAGAATAGAGCTCGAATCAGACTAAAAGACCGTTTTGGATTTATCAATAAAGCCGGGCAAGTGGTGGTCGAACCGATATATAGCGCAGCGACTCCATTTAAGGACGGGGTGGCTTGTGTACAGTATACCGGTAAGTATGGCTTGATCGATACGACAGGGAAATTTCTACTGCAAGTCGATGTGGATCGAATTTATCACCCCAGTGATGGTTTAGCTCGGATTAAGAAAGCAGGCAAATTTGGTTTTATTGATTTAGAAGGTAAAACTCGGCTTCAACCCGAATATTTAGCTGCAACAGATTTTCATAACGGTTTAGCAGCCGTTGTTACCAATGATGCTTATGGCTTGGTGGATCAAGCAGGAGCATGGATATTGCCCGCAGAATACGATCAGCTTTTTTACGGCGGAGAAGGCAGATGGATTGCCTCCAAAGAAGGCAAGTTCGGCGCGGTGGACCGGAATGGACAATTCGTCATTCCCTGCCAGTACGATGAGATGTATGGTTTTAGTAGTGGGCTGTCTTTCTACTATAGTTCCGGAGAAGATATGTGGGGAATTATTGACTCCACGGGTCGCAAGATCACTCAGCCACGTTTTCCCTTAGTATGGCCATTCCAAGAGAATTTAGCAAGAGCCGTTGTGCAAGGCGGCATCGGTTATATAAACAGAAAAGGAGCGATAGTCATCCCTCCTGCCCATTTGGAAGTTAGAGAGTTTTCTGAGCAGCGCGCTGCCGTACAGGTTTACCGGCGCTAATGACCAGGCAATCCTATCAATTGTTACAATATGGTAAGTATTATTATGGGGTCGGATTCAGATCTGCCCGTTATGCGGCAAGCCGCTGATATCCTCAAGGAATTTGAAATACCGATGGAGGTCACCATTGTCTCCGCACATCGGACGCCAGACCGCATGTTCACCTTCGCCAAGGAGGCACATAGACGTGGTGTAAAAGTCATCATAGCTGGTGCAGGTGGTGCGGCGCACCTTCCAGGCATGGTTGCCGCTCTCACTCCCCTACCGGTCATTGGTGTGCCGGTGAAATCTTCCAACTCCATTGATGGTTGGGATTCCATCCTTTCCATTTTGCAAATGCCCAATGGCGTTCCCGTAGCTACTGTAGCTCTAAATGCCGCAAAAAACGCTGGATTATTGGCCATCAAGATATTGGGCGCCCATGACCCAGCTATTCTAGCAAAGATGATAGCTTACAAGGCCTCCCTTGCGGATGCTGTTGCGGTGAAATACGAACGCCTGGAAAAAGAAGGATACGAAGATTATAAAAAGTAAGTCCGAATCTTCTACCAGAAAATAGAACAGCCCCTAGCACTTTGAAACCCGTTCAACTCCAATTGAAAGCAGGCAAAGCGCTAGGGGCTGCGTATTGGTTATTCGATTTTAACCCGCTAACGGACGTATAAGTTAAACTCAACACGGCGATTCAGTACTCGCCCTTGTGCCGAATTATTATCCGCCAAAGGTCTAGATTCTCCGTATCCTACATAGCCCATTCTAGAAGGAGCTATCCCTCTGGAGACCAGATACTGAAAACAAGCCTTCGCTCGATCTTCCGAAAGAATCTGATTGTTTTCCGCCTCTCCTGTGTTATCCGTATGGCCAGAGATGGTTAGGTTATGGTCTACGTACTGATTCATAATTTGCACCACGCGATCCAAGACTTCAAATGAAGAGTTTTTCAGGGCAGCTCTTCCCGTCTCAAAACGCACCGCTTGGGTAGCAATATTCAAGGTCTGCTGCACCTCCTTAGTAATGACTGGACAACCCTGGTTATCGGTTGGGCCAGCCTGATTAGGGCAACGGTCCTCCGCATTCATCAAACCATCTCCATCCGTATCCGGGCAACCGGAGAACGGTCCAGGAAGCTCTGGGCAACGGTCTTTGCTATCCATGACTCCATCTCCGTCAGTATCCGGACAGCCATTCAAGCTTCCCGCTTGATTTGGACATTGATCTTGTCCATCTGGTACACCATCTCCATCAGAATCAAGCACCACTGGGCAGCCCTCATTTTCAAGGGTACCATATTCGTCTGGGCATTTATCTTTATAATCTGGAATTCCATCACTATCTCTATCTGGACAACCTTGCATGGCCTTCGTGCCCACCACATCGGGGCATTCATCTTCAGAGTCAGCAATACCATCATTGTCACTATCTGGGCACCCATTCAATCTGCCAGCCATTCGGGGGCAAGGGTCTGCCGAATCCGTCAACCCATCTTCATCGGTATCCGGACAGCCATTCATCACTTCTAGGCCGGCCACTAATGGACAGACATCTTCTGCATCGGGGATTCCGTCTTGATCAGTGTCTGGGCAGCCTTCGAAATCCATGATTCCAGGGATTTCTGGACATTTATCTCTGCCATCTACGATACCATCTCCATCCTTATCGGTATTTCCAAATCGATAAATGTACCCCAAGCCAATTTGCAAATTATCGCGATTCTCTATATTAGAAATTCGATATTCGCCTTGGGTATTGATATAGGAATTCTTTCCTACCTTGAAGTTGATTCCCAGCCCAATTGGGATCTGTGTATTCGCATCACCGGATCTTTCATAAACCAAGCCGCCGCCAGCGAAAAAATAAGGAATCAGCCATGTCTTTTCATCCTTTAAATACTGGAATTGTAGAATCGCATCTAAGCTTGTGATATTGCGATTATTGATGTCATCATTAACGTTGGCTACGCCTACTTTCAATGGAAAGGAAAGGTTCATGAATTTATTGATTCCGCGTATGTAACTAATCTCCAGACCATTGGTGACATTAAGGTCTTTAATCAGATTAGGATTGCCGTAATCAATAAAAAGCACCTTCGCGCCTACTGCATTGAACCCTCTATTATTCTCCTGTGCTTGGGTTAAAAGGGGGAGCATTAAAAACAGGAAGAGAAGAACGCTTGTTCGAAAAGGTCGTACAACAGTAAAACTCATCAGCATGTGTATTTCATTATTGTAAATATTCATGGAATTCTCACTTTACTTTGACGGGCACTGCAGTCCATTCGTCACTTTCTGCGGAGAAGAACTGAACTTGCTTGCCCATTTCTTATCTCGGAACACCGTCTATTGGTAACTACTGATCATTTGCGATTTATAGGATTCCATTTCTTCATGCCATATTTAATTTCCCAGGCTTGATAAAAACAAAATCATATTATTAAATCGCATATTTTTTAATATTTTGTAGGCGCAAAAACTTACTTCTGAAAATTTAATTTTATAATCCAAAACACCCTAAAGCATGAAGTTTAATCAAACTTACATTGCAGTAGCAACCGTAATGCTCGGGTTGGCAGGCTGTTCCAAAGAGGCCTTTGTGGAACAAGACGCTGCTCAATCACAAGAGCCACTAACCAAAGTAGAGTTAAATGCTATTATCAAAAATGAGATTGAGACCAAGAATGATGTCTTCCACTGGCAAGATCAAAGCGATCAAGTTTTGTGGAGTGCGGCCGTCCAGAGTGATTCAATTATGAGTATAGGCTATCAACCAGCCGGCTACACTCAAATTGAGGAAAAGATTCACCTGATTGACATCAATGAATCTGAGTGGGCAAATATAAAGAATAAACTCCTGACTTTCATTGTTCAAGAAACCAATCGCTTGAACCCCAGCCAAAAAGTTGATGCTGCGGATATTCTTCTTCCAGAGCCCGATGGTGTCCTACCTCATTTTATGGTGAAAATGCACAACCAAGAGGTTATTAGCCAACTAAGGTCTATGCCTGAAGTACGTTTTGTAGAGCCTTTGGGTTACGAAATGGAGTCAGAAATTCAGGAAAGGAGTGATGCGGGCTGTGGTTTATCTCCCAATAATAACATTCCTTCTGCGGATTATACTACCACAAGTCCTAGCGCTAAAATTCCCTGGAATTTCTACAATATGAATATTCCAGCAGCCTGGGCTACAAGTACCGGTGATAATATCGAGGTTACCTTAATTGATACGGGTGTCTATCCAGAACAATCCAAACTAGGCAGCGCCTTCAATTCTGGTCAGTCTCAAGGTAGAAGTATTGGTAAGACGGGAACCTATAATAGCTCTTTCTGGTGGTGGAATACTAAACCTGATGGCCCGAATGACAAATGTGGCCACGGCACACAGATGGCAGGCTTGATTGCCGCACCCAGAGGAAGTGGGGGAAGTTCGGTCGGTGTAGCCTATAACTGTAATCTCTATTCCATTAGAGGAACCGGGGATGTTGTTGTCAATGGTTCTAAGGAGAAAACAGGCGTAAAAAATGCCTTAGTCAAAGCAGGAAAGCGTGGAAGCACCAAGATCATCAGCATGTCTATTGGAGATATTTTTTACAGTAGTACCGTAGCTGATGGAATCTATTACGCTTATAATCGCGGTAAAATGATCTTCGCTGCTGCGGGAACGTCCACCTCTTTCACCAACTGGGTAGGCGTGGTATTTCCAGCAACGATGAGTCAAACCGTAGCTGTGACTGGTGTGAAGGACGGATCGTCTCTAAGTCGTTGTAACACTTGTCATTCAGGTAGTGCGGTTGATTTTGTGGCGGTCATGCAAAGAAGCAGTAGCAATAGTCGTACCTCCTTGACCTTAGCCAGAAGTGGCAATACGCCGTCCAGTGTAGGCGGGTCTTCTGCTGCCACTGCTACGACAGCAGGCATCGCTGCCTTGGTTTGGGCAACCAACACTAGTCAGTCCCGCTCACAAGTTTTGAGTAGATTGAAAAATGCCGCTAGCATCTATCCGAGCCGCAATAGTCAATACGGCTGGGGAATCATTGACGCCGCACAAGCGGTGAACTAACACAGATTCATTTTGGCTATTACATGGGAAGGGAATCGAATCATAAAATTCCTTTCCCATGTTATATATATAGACACCTGAGTGTAAATAATTTAGGTGCAAAAGTTCAATACCATATAATTTTACTACCTTTCTAAAGTTTCTTACAAACAACGATGCTTCATTGTAATGGAGTAGCAAGAATAGACGCGAGAGCCCTCCTAAATTCCTAAACATTCTTTTATAAGCACCTAAAACTCAGACATGAGTAAGACCAAACCTATCCTGCAGCTCACCGAAGTGTTGCATCTTGGTATGATTGATGAAAAGGCATTCGAGGAGTTCGAATCCCAAAAGAATGCTTATTTCCAGAAGTACCATGAACTCTTTTGGAATACAAGTGGCTATAAGAGCAAGCGGATGCATTTTCGTGGAGAAGGAGCAGACGAATGGATAAAACCAAGAATAACGAAAGGGAATAATATCAAAGCACTCCAGACTTTCCTACAAAACCATGGGTTTATGCCCGGGGCTAGAATAGACGGCGTATTCGGTTATTGGACCTTGGCCTCTGTTCGGCTTTTCCAGGAGTATATTCGAACTGTAGAAGGCTTGGGTGTCGAAGAAACTGGGATGCCTGATGGTCGGGTGTGGAAGAATACCCGCAGGCATATGATGCGATGGCGCGACAATAAGCTCTACTGTAAATGGGGTCCAAACGTAGTAGATAAAGATAAGCCTAAAGCATTCAAATGGACTAAGCCTTCCAAGGAATACAAAATGTGGATGAAATTGCTGAATAAATCTAAGGAACGTTGCCAAATGGTACTCGATAAAGGTGCTTCCAAGGATGATCTCCTGCTATTTCAATTGCAAGACCTTGAACAATACGCCCAAAAAACCGACAGTAGAAAAGTAAGCAAATGGACCTATAATCCAAGTGAAATCCATTTGATCGGTATTCGCAGAAAGCAAGAGCATCGAGCTCACACAAGAGGTAATGATGATCTATTCGTGCTGCTAATGAATGGGATGGTGTTTAAGTTCTGGGGATCAACTGACCCGCAACCCGCTGAAAGCAAGGATCAAGAACCTTATCTCATTGAAGGACAACATAAATACAAATTGGCCTGGCATAAGGTCAGCAATTCAAAAAGAATTTACAAGGCTTTGCGTCCCTACAAACCTGGCGTACTGGTTTATAGAGATTGGGGGAAGAACGATGCCTTAGTCGAGCCAGACATCCGCAAAGGGCTTTCTCACAACCCAAGCGCGGATAAAAAACTAAATAACCCTAATACCTTTATCAATATACATTGGACCTTTGATGGCCGCACCAACTGGTCAGCAGGTTGTCAGGTCATATCCGGCAGAAGCTACATCAACAATGAAGGGAAATTGATTGATTGTTCTACCTTTTCTGCCGCCAGTTACGACACCTTGTCTTCTGTTTCTCGCAAAGGCGTCAGAAGAAACAGAGGTGCCTATACCTTTATTTCTGACTTTATCTTAGCCTATTCCAGTACAGAAACCGATCATGTCTTGTACACCCTATGCAATGATGAGGTCATCAGTCAATTTATTGATCCCAAATTACAGTCCCTATTAGCCTTTCAATCACTAGACATTCGGGACCAATTTGTGGCAGCCGAGGACAGGGGACTGATTGCGGGTTTCATATCACAAATGAAGAAATCAAAGAAGGTCAAGAAGGACGGTAAACCTAAAGTTTAGGTATCCTCGAAACCTGTCAAAACAAAAAAGCGGGGAGCCAAAGGCCCTCCGCTTTTTTATTATCCAGCTTATGTGAATATTTCAAATAAGCATTTTCAGTTTCTAATCAAACAAGTTATCGTAGCTTCCTTGGCTACTACCACCTGATTTATTCGTTC
>JAHQWA010000100.1 GCA_019634045.1 Saprospiraceae bacterium | reverse complement strand
TCCCAAAAAGGGCGTGGGGCGATATTCCTATCCTGGAGGTGTATTGGAAGACAAGGAATCCGATGAGGCTTTCTTCAACCGACTCAAAGAGGGCTTACCCAGCAACATTGTCGTGCTAGAAAGAGACGCCACAGCTGAAGACCCCGCTTTCGTCAAAGAGGCCGTGGATAAACTAATCGAGTTGATTCAAGATAAGTATTAGCAACCGTTTCAAATAGAAACTGGGTAAAATGCTCCTGGCCGCTAAAAGCAGTGAAGCACCAACCCAGTTTGCCAAGGTATGGCATATGATGCCATGCTAGTTATGTTAACTCTTATTCTGATCGAAGACTTTGCACCGGATTAACCAAGGCGGCCTTAGAAGACTGCCAAAAGACGATTAAAGCGGTGATCAGGAAAAAGGATAGCACGGGCAAAACGAATACCCAAAGATCCAACTGAACTCGATAAGCATAATTAGCCAGCCATTCGTTACCTCCCCACCATATCAAAGGAATACCCACAATGGTTGCCACTACTATGAGCCACAGAAATTGTTTGGCTAATAAGGTGAAGATTTGCGCGGTTGTAGCTCCCAACACTTTTCTTATACCCGTTTCCTTGGTGCGAAGACTAGAAACGTAGGAGGCCAAGCCAAAAAGGCCAAGGCAGGCAACTAGAATCGCCAAGGTGGCAAATAAAGTGAATACGCTGCCAAACTTTCGATCTGCTTGATACTGTTTATCAAAGTAATCATCCAAAAAGAAATGCTCTACTGGGTTGCCCGGAAAAATCTCACGGTAGGTTTCCTCGATCTGGGCAATTGAACCATGCAAGTCTTCGGTATTCAATCGAATGTTCAAGTAGTCATAGTTGAATCCTCCGCGATTAAAAAAGACAAAAGGTAGCTGCCCATGCGCCAGCGACTGATTGTGGATATTCTTTACCACCCCTATTACTTTTAGATCGCTCCAACCATTGATCTTAACACTGATAACCTGTTCCAAAACCTCTTCAGTTGAGCTAAATCCCAGCATTTGTACCGCCTTTTCATTCAGTATAACTGCCTTGGTATCCGTTTCAATCTCTTTCGAAAATTCACGACCTGCTACTAGGTCAATTTGATAGGTCGTGAAGTAGTATTCGTCAGTGCTTTGATAGGTCGCGAAAAAGCCTTCCTCGATATTCTGTTCCTTCCGCTTGATAGTATTAATGTTCTGTATATTATGCCCGGGAATATCCGAGGAAAATGAAACTTGTTGCACCTGAGTGCTCTGCAATAACTGTTCACGAAACAACTCCGACTTATCGGCAATAGTGGAATCTATGATAGAGGGTGCTTTCAAAATGAGCAATTGATCCATATTAAACCCCAATTCTTGATTACGCATAAAGGATAACTGTTTGAAAACAATCAGCGTTCCTGTAATCATCGATAAGCCCACCACAAACTGAAATACAACCATCACATGCCGAAAGTGAATCTTCCTTCCCGCTTGATAGAGATGCCCTTTAACGGTTTTGATCGGCTGGAAAGAAGACAAAACAAATGCGGGATACAAGCCAGCCAAAAAGGTGCCTCCTAAAAACAGTAGAAGCATGGCTTGCCAAGTGCTCCCTTGAGCTACCACTTGCCTAAACCAACCACCTGTGATGATCTCCTCCCCTGCTATCCTATTGAAGTAGGGTGTTGTTAGTACAACCAGTAGAATGGCTAGGCCAATGGCTAGGCCGTTCATCACAGCTGATTCTGTTAGAAACTGAAGAATGATATTTCCTTTACCAGCTCCCACCACCTTCCTGATACCAACCTCTGAGGCCCTTTCGATGGATCTGGAGGTAGATAGATTAATGAAGTTGATCCATGCAATCAATAAAATCATGAAGGCGATCACTACTAGGAAGGATACCGTTTTTTGATTGCCGGTTTCCTTGATCTCCTTCAGTAGATTACCTTTCAAATGGATGTCTTTTACTGCTTGCAAGGTCATGGCTTCCTTGATGGCGAACTCCTCCATGATTTCCCCTAAATATTGATTCACAAAACCATCCAATTGGCTTTCCACGTCCTGAACATCTACATTTGGAACCAACTTTACATAGGTGTGAAATTCAGGCCAAATCCAGGCATTATTTATCCCATCAGAGAATACATCCGAGGAAAATAGGGCACTAATGTCTAAATGGGTATTTTTTGGCAGGTCTTGGAGGATACCAGTGACTGTCAGATTTATCGCGCCATTGAGGGCCAGCGTTTTCCCCATCGGGTCCTCTTCCCCAAAGTACTTCTTGGCCAAACTCTCCGTAATGACGATGTTATCTCTGTCATCTAGAGCGGTTTCCTTATCCCCTTTTATCATGGAGAAGGAAAATAATTTCAAAAAGGAAGGATCGGCCACGTACATATTTTCTTCATAAAAAGTGGTAGGTGTGCTACCTTCTGGTTCATAACGAAGTACGGAGGATCCCATAAAAATAGCTACATCAACCAGCCTGGCGATTTCTTCTATCTGCGGATAGTCCTTTTTGAGCGCCAAGCCAGCTGCGGGATGATTCGCGGCGCGGTAGACTACCTCAGATTCACCAGCCTCAGACATACCAAGATTAAGTCTATATAAGCGATCTAGATCAGAGTGAAACGTGTCATAGCTTTCTTGGTGATTGACATATTGTAAGATTAATAGGCAGGCCGCCATACCGATTGACAAGCCCATGATATTGATCAGCGTAAATTGCTTGCGTTTATACATATTACGCCAGGCCGAGATGATGTAATTGATGAACATATCTTTGGAGTTGGGTGATGAAGATTTGGCTGCCCCCCATGCATAGGGTCGACAATTATCGAGAACGTCCCTGTAGTAGTACAGCCTGGCCCTAGCTAATCCTATTTTATCTACTCGTCGATAGTAGAGTTCATGCAAGTCACCTTGCAGAATCTCTAAAATTTCCGAACTACAGTACCATTCCAAAAATAGTTCGGCTAGTCTTGGAGGCTTAGGAAGAGGCTTGCTCATATTTATCCCAGATTTAAACCTTGGATATTAATGGATAGTTTTGCGCGTACATCGTGTGCTTCCTGTAAGGCTTTCTTTCCAATTGGCGTTAAGCTGTAGTATTTTTTTCTCCTTCCACCCCGTTCTGAGGTGGCTCCTCCTATCCAAGAATCCAACATTCCTTTGTCTTCCAGGCGGTGGAGTGCTGAATGTAAGGCTCCAATGCTTGGGGTTTTCCCCCCTTTCTCTTCCAACAAATCTTTAACTGCTACCCCATAGGCCTGATCTCCCAAAGAGCCCACCGCTAGCAGTACCAATTCTTCAAAGGAGCCTAATATTCTCATATTTAATTCCTGTTTGTATAGTAAATATACATCATTTCTTTCTTGTTTGCAAAGTAAATCTGCGTTCAAGGGCAAAAAGTTCGCTTTAAGTCTAGTGATTCTTGGAGAAATAAGACTAGTTTTTTTCGGCTACTGCCACATAGGTAGGAAAAGCATAAGACGCCCTAGGAAACATTTTAATCAGCTTGAACTGATTGATCTGGAGAAATATTTCGATCTCATCTTTAGTAAAGGTTCGAATGGTAGAGTTATCTGTTCCAATTTTCACAAGCTCCTCTCCTACCCTCCTATAATAGATGGAATCCCATTTGAAGTCCATCCCGTTCTCTAGCCCTATCTTCCAAGTGCTATCGCGAATAAAATCGGTGTTTTGGTATCGAGCTTCATGCCGGATGGTTTTGCCAGATGCAATGGATGGCATGAATTGATTAGCATCTATGAAGTCGAAGCAGAAAAGGCCACCTGGATGTAAATTTGTCCAAACACTACTTAAGGTCGCATTGACATCTGGGTTGCGAAGCAAGTAACTGATGGTACGGCCAGCCATAAAAATCCCAGACACTCGCTCCCCCAGCTGAAATTCACGCATATCTCCTACACTAAACCTAGCCTGCGGATTCTTCTTTTGCGCCATATCAATCATTTGTGGGCTAAAATCTATTCCTTGATATTGAAAACCTGCTTCCTGGAAATATTTGCAGAGGTTACCTGTTCCGCAGCCCAGTTCCAGAACGCTTTTTTTACTGGCCTCTTCCAATATTTGGCTATAGGTCTCGTATTCATCCAGATAGTTGATGAAGGTGTGATACATAGCTTCGTAAACCTCGGCTAAGTCGGAATAAAGGTTACTCATGGCTGATAGAAAGGAATGGGAATTATAGAGATCAATTCATACCGTTGAACTAAGCGATCCGTTGTGCCTGGATTCGATCAACAAAATCCAATAGGTTTAACTGGATATCTAACGTTTCCAGTTCAAATATTTCTTGGGTTATCATTTTCCCTATTTTATGTTCCAGATTGGAATAGTACTGGCCAGAGATATTATACAAGAGATTTTCAATTCGACTCTCTCCTACCTCTTCAAATGCCGCATCTAGAAAAGACTCCACATCTCCAACGAGAATCTGTTCACGCCATTTGGAGGCTTTATTCATGATTACTTCTGGAACCCCTTGTTCTTCATCATACCCTTGCTTTTCTCTGTACTCGATCAGCTCCAGTTGATCTTTATAGAGCCTTATTTTTTGCTTATTAGATGCAATGGCTTCAACATTCCTACCACTTTTTCTGCTTTGTTCCAGGGCATCTAATTTCATTTCGACGATAGCTATAGCTTTAGAAAGTAATCTCTTTTTAGTAGTATCTGTTTTCTTAAGTTCCCCTCCCGGTATTTTTACTAAATGTTCACTCAGGTAGTCTTCATTTGCCATGTACTCACCAATGTCATCTGGTGTAATCAAGGTCTTAACCAGCCATTTTCGTAGCGATTCGAACATTTAATTTTGATTTACAGGTAGTTAAAGTGTTCCTAAGCTCGATCAAGTCTCGGATCCCGCTTATATTCAATTTTATATTCCTTTGGCGGTTTCATGCCTTTGAGATGCTGCACAAAGTAGTCCCATCTTCGGCGAGTCATGTAGTAGCTATCAGCGCCAAATCCATGTCGTGCATTAGGGAAAATGATCAGGTCAAAGTCTTTATTGGCTTTGATCAAGGCATCAACCACCAGATTGGTGTTGTAGGGCGGAACATTATCGTCCATACCTCCATGTGCTAGCAATAATTTGCCCTTCAAATTTTCAGCATACAATTGATTGGCTTGCACTTCGTAATTATTGACACCATCGACTTCTTCCATCATTCCAATATAGCGTTCGCCCCAATCATCTTCATAGTTGCGGTTATCGTGATTCCCGGATTCGGAAATACCCACATCGAAGAAATCGGGATATTTAAACAAAGCTGAAGCGGTAGCAAAACCTCCCCCAGAATGTCCCCATATTCCCACATGTTCCAAATCCATATAGGGGTGTTTTTCTGCCAACTGTTTCATGCCGGATATCTGATCAGGTAAGGTATTAACCGCCATATTGCCATAGCATTCATCGTGAAAGGCTTTGGATCGACCCGGATTACAGCTGCCCTCAATAGCTACTACGATAAAGCCCAATTCTGCCAAGGCTTGATGATCTCCCCTGCTAGGCCGGAAAGACCAGGACCCGACACTCCCCCCCTGCGGCCCAGGATAAATATAGTTGACGATGGGATATTTCTTGTTCGGATCTAAATTACTGGGCGTAAACATCAAGCCATACAAATCATATTTGTCATCAGCTGATTTTACGGTGATCGGTTTAGGGGCTTGCCAGCCCGTGGCAAGCAAACGAGATATGTCTGTTTGCTCCAGTTGCTCAATAAGCTTGCCATTGATATCACGGAGTACCGAAACGGGCGGTACATTCGGTTGGGAATAATTGTCCACGAAGTACTTGTAATTCGGAGAAAACCGAATGCTATGGGTACCATCTTCCGGCGTCAGTAATTTCAAATTCTTTCCGGACAACTCAATGCTGTAAAGGTGACTGAAATACGGATTACGGCCTTCCTCGCGTCCATTGGCTTCAAAATACAGAACACCTCTTTCTTTGTCGATATGCTTGAGACGGGTAACAGCGAAATCGCCTTTTGTAATTTGATGCTTAAGTTCACCATTCTCGGCATCGTACAAATATAAGTGTCCCCAATTATCCCGCTCAGAGTACCAAATGATTTCATCACTTGCCGCTAGATAGTGCCAATTGATAGCTCCCTGACCAGACTCATATTGTGTAGCTACTTCCTCTGTGAATATATCTCTGACTTTTCCGGTGTTTACATCCGCAATCCGTACCTGAGCTATCTTATGATCCCTGGAAGAAGAAACAAACACCAGTTGCTGACCGTCATTGATCCATTGATTGTCATCAAAGGCACCAGAGCAAGCAATATCATCACATAGTGTACCCCGACGATCATCGGATGGCATATCAAAGCGAACCATCTTCCCATTGTCCACCTCGATTATAACACGCTCGATTTGGATGATTTTTTCGTCCTCAGGCAAAGGGTATTTCCAACTCTTAATTTTAGGTGCACCTACATTCGTGGTCACTAAATGCATATCGCTTACATGTCGCTGATCTTGTTGGTAGGTAGCTAGTTTTTTGGAATCAGGCGACCATAAAACGATCGGACGTTCACTTTGTCGCCAGCCGGCATTATCCGTAGCATAACCGTAATTCTCAACACCGTCTTTGGTCAATTGCCTTTCTTCACCAGTAGCCAAATCCCGCACCCATAAGTTCCAATCCTTTATAAAAACCACTTTGGACTTGTCTGGAGAAAGGACTTCCTTGCGCCGGTTGTAGGGAGGCCTTTCCGCTTTTTTCTTGAGTAATTTGTCTAGTTCCGCTTTCGAGTCAAAAGTCAATCTTTTCTTTTTCTTAATGTCGTAATACACAAACTCTAGTCCATCCTCGACTAGTATTCTATACCAGAATCTATCATCGGACTCCCAACTAGGCCGGACGTTCATCCGATCAATATGCTGTGCAGTATTGAAGGACAACTGGTTTTCGGCCTGCTTGTATGCTTCAGTAGTGACTTGATCTTGGGCTACAATAAATTGGTGAATTGATGATAAGATTACAATGAGAAGAATCCTCAACTTCATAGCAAAACTAGTTTTGGTTAACTCGAACTAAAGATAATAATATGTGATTACTGCTAGAGAAAGGCTCCATCCTTTCCTCTCCCACCCTGCGGTCTTATTGCTGCTTGAATTCAGCTACGAGTGTTCCCGTTTGCTCTAATTCTGGCCATTCCGAAGGCCGAACAAAATCTTGTCCAGATAGCAGCACTTGCGCTTGGGGATAGTTCTTTTTGACAAAGCCCCAAGTAGTATCCTCCCAATGAGCCTTATCTTTCTCCAACAAACCTACGCCTTTCAATGGACCAGAAACAGCCCGACCAATCAAAGGCCACCATAGACTTTCTGTGTCTCTATCCCATAGCACGAAGCCATCCAGGCCCTCCCAAACTTCTTCATCGTAGTAAGTGTATCCGCTAAGGGCAAAGGTCAGCTCTTGCTCGCCATATTGACGGCTATAAATAGCACCAAGATCCGCCAAGATGCAGTACACTGCCATGATCGGTTCTCCGTTCAGTCGGTCATTAACCACTTCATGTCTAGTCAGATCCTTGACGGAATAAGCCTTGACCTGATCGCCCGCATAAGCCAACAGGAAGCGATCTTCATCCTTCCAGAGGCTATCTGCCGCTGCTACCGTGGTAAAGCTAGGCTGTAGAAGTGCCGGGAAACGTTCTCGTCCAATTCCATAATGAAATTGCTCTTTCTTTAGTTCCAAATTATTGATATTAAAATGTTGGGATTCGTCATCCCCTCCATATAGCATCGAGACTTCATCTTTTTCGAAGAATTTTCCGTTCTCTACCGATACCGGTCGTTTCTTTTTCGGCTTGACAGATTCTTCCGTTTCTGCGGCCGCTTCATTTGGACTAGTCTTGGAACTTTGCTGGCAGGCACCTAGTAGACAAAGCACTAGGAATAAGGTAGTAAGTTTTGAAAACATATTTAGTTGGTTAAGGTTGATCTAACGATATTGACTGAAATAAGCAGTCTAAGACACCCGCTCTAGATTGTGCACCGCTTCCCATTCTTTCTTCAGGAACTGAGCAACTTTTTGTAAACCGTCATAGGAAATGGAACTTCCCTTTTCAGCCTGAGTATTGTAATTGGTGTTCGTATTTACATCATAGAAGAACCGCTCCCCTTTTTCGTTTTCCAAAAACTCCATGCCTGCAATTTCAATGTGATTAGCGCGAAGAAAGGCCTCACATTTTTCTATTTCTGGAATCCAGAACTCGTCCAATATTTGAAAACTTGGCAAGGCCCGGTCGGGACGAGTAGGGTCTATTTCACAAGCATCGGCCGGGCAAAGCTCAAAGCCTCCGCCTGTATTGACTTGGACGGCGTAGTAGAATTTACCCTCAATAAATTCCATGCGTATGATTCGTTCGGATGCTGGTGGGATATATTGCTGGATTAGCAACAGACCATCTACTGTGAGCGCTTCCATAGAGACGGAAGAGAGGAATGCTTCAAATGCTGCACTCGATGAAAAATGCTGTACGCCTCGCCCTTTACCGCCTTGATTGGGTTTCACGATAAATCCGGCCTGGTCAAAGTTTTGACTGGCTTCGATGGCCGCCGACTTACCTTGCACAATAATCGTCTTGGGGGTTGACAAACCGTGAGCTTGCAATGCAAGGTGCTGGGCCGCTTTACTAACTTCTAACTCCAAGGCCCTTTTTCCATTAATCAC
>JAHQWA010000099.1 GCA_019634045.1 Saprospiraceae bacterium | reverse complement strand
TACAAAGTACCAACGTGCCCATATGGCGAAAGCCAGAAACGTAAGGAATACCAGAAAGGCCAGAAACCTCATATATGATAGCGTTTGTTAATGATTAAGCTGTTAACATACACAATTATAGTAAAAAAATCCATACTCCTGTTAAATCAGGCTTTTATCATCAGTGGTGCTCAATTCTGAAGGTGCCTTTGTCTCATACTTTCATATAAGATCATGCCGGTGGCGACCGAGACATTTAGCGAGTCGGTTGTACCTTGTTGGGGTATAATGAACAATTCATCGGCTGCTTTTTCCATAGCAGGACTTATTCCATCTCCTTCGGATCCGACAATGAGGGCGAGTGGGAGGGTCCAATCCAATTCGTGAACAGACTTGTTGGCTTTGAGGCTACTCGCCATAACCGACAATCCAGATTGCTTGAGGAAATCTACTGCATTGACTAAGCTAGGTTCTCTACAAACGGGAATTTTAGCCAAGGCACCAGCTGAGGTTTTCATAGCATCGGCATTGATTTGGGCAGTACCTTTTAGTGGGACAACTAAGGCATGCGCTCCACACACTTCTGCTGTACGCGCTATTGCTCCCAAATTCCGCACATCTGTAACACCATCTAGCATTACGATCAAAGGGGTTTGAGAATTTTCGTAGATGGTGGGCAGTACATCCATGACCCGGTAAAATGGAATCGGGGCAATTAAAGCAATGATTCCCTGATGATTGGCGCGCACTAGGCGATTCATTCTTTCCTTGGGTGCAATTTGCAATGGGATATTAGCTGCTTTAGTAAGCTGACGAATCTCTTTTTCCAAGGGCCCTCGAACGCCCTGCTGGAAAATCACCTTATCCAAGGATACACCAGCCTCAATGGCATCTACTACCGGATGACGGCCATAGATGATATCTTTTTCTTTTTTATGCATGTGGAACAAAAGTACTACAAAAGGAGGAAAATGAGATCGTCCCCAGAATGGCGTGCCATGGACAAACCATGGCTGGCATTGCGGCAATTGTCGGTCAGGAGGTAGAATGAATGAGTGCGCGCTCGCCGATCAAGAGAGAAATTCCATAAATTTGGGCAAAATTCACTGAACAAACCATTGAAAGAGCAGTTTTTGTTACCCGGAGATAGCAATACTCTTTCTTTTCTAACCAAAATTAAAATTGCATCAAGATGTGTAAAAGAGTCCTCCCATGGCTGGCAATGATTGCTATGCTTTTTTCACCCTTTGCGATTGACGCACAAAAACAAACCCCTTTAGATGTAGCACTTCGACACGTAGAACAGCAATCCGCTGAATGGGGCTTACTTCCAAATGACATTCAGGAAATCAAGGTGAGCCATCAGTATCAAAGTCAACATAATCAGCTTACGCATTATTACCTCCTCCAACACTTTCAGAATATTGAGGTGGAGGGGGCGATGATCGGCGTGCATATTAAGCCAGATGGTACTGTAGGCTATTCTACCAATCGATTTGTGCCTGCACTTAGTGAAAAGGTAAAGCATACCGCTGCAGCTATTGATGCGCTTAGCGCCACCCAACAGGCCATCGCGCGATTGGGCTTGGGGAATGATAACTCTATTCAGTTCAAAGAGAAATTGAATGAGTATTCCTATGTCCTTTCACCTGGTAAGTCGGCGGCAAGCGATATTAGAGTTCAACTCCTCTATTGGCCAAGGCCCGGAACGAATGAGGTAGCATTGGTTTGGCGAGTGCATTTACAAGAGGCCACCCAATCACTAAAAGTTTGGGATATCCTGGTAGATGCGCAAGAGGGAAAGATCCTACACCAACGAGATCGAGTACTACGCTGTAGTTTCGGTAGGCACAAAGCGCATCAACATACTGCTTCTTGCACAGATGAAACGCCGACAAGTTTCCAAAGTGTTGCTGAGGCCTTAGAAGAAAAGAAAACTTTCCCTCCGCTCGCCGGCGAAACCTATAACGTCTTTCCTGTTCCTCTATCTAATCCCTTGGAAGGTGCGCGCCAATTGGTCACTTCTCCCGCAGACCCCACTGCCTCACCTTTCGGATGGCATGATACGGATGGCCAGGCTGGAGCCGAGTATACCATTACCCGAGGGAACAATGCCTATGCCTACCATGATCGGGATGGGAATGATGCTTCTGCTGGGGATGAACCAGACGGAGGTAGCTCCTTACAATTTGATTTTCCTCTGGATCTCAGCAAAGAACCGGATACCTATATTGATGCTGCTGTCACACAGCTGTTTTACATCAGTAACTTCATGCATGACTTTACTTATGCTTATGGTTTTGATGAGGCAGCGGGTAATTTTCAAGAGAATAATTATGGGAATGGAGGTATTGATGGAGATGCCTTGCGCTCACATGCTCAAGACTTTGGTGCGGATCCCTACCAGGAACCTGCTGATCCTAATGATGATCAGTTGAACAATGCCAACTTCTTTACCCCATTAGATGGCTTTTCGCCGGTAATGCAAATGTTCTTATTTGACCGGCAAGGTAATGATCTCTTTACGGTATTGGAGCCGGAGCCGATCCGAGGAGCTTTTGAAACGGGGATTGCTACCTTCGGTCCTAGTATCTCAGATACACCGATTGTAGGGCAGGTGGTTAATGCTGTAGATAATTCCAATAACCCGAGCTTGTTATGTAATGCAGTAAGTAATGCAGAGGAGGTAAATGGCAAGATTGCGATGATTGACCGGGGTGAATGCTTCTTCAAGGAAAAGACGATCAATGCCCAACAGGCCGGAGCAATTGCGGTGATCATCTGCAATTTCGAAGATGTGATTATCGATATGGGAGGGCCAGCATCGATTGATGAGCCGGTAATTCCTACCCTGATGTTAAAGAATGCAGATTGTCAAACGATCCGAAATTTCATTGCTCAAGGAGTAGATGTTAAACTACAGCAGCCGGACGTCTCAGGCACCACCTTTGTAGATGCGGACTTTGATAATGAAGTGAGTATTCACGAATATGGACATGGGATATCTAACCGCTTGACGGGAGGCGCGAATAGCAACTGCTTGAACAATGATGAGCAGATGGGAGAGGGGTGGAGTGATTTCTTCTCTTTAGTGACGACAGTAAAACCGGGCGAAGATGGTACCGAGCCTAAACATGTAGGCTCCTATGTGTGGACTCGCACAGCCAGTGGTACAGGTGTACGGAGATTACCCTACTCAAATGATATGAGCGTAAATGGTCAAACGTTCGCAGATATCATTGGTACAGGTGGTAGAGTATTGAATCCCGAACCTGGACAACCAGGGCAGCGAGGCGCACCTCATCCGCTGGGTGAAATTTGGGCAGGAACACTATGGGACTTGTACTGGGCCATGGTTGAAAAATATGATTTTGATGAAGATATGATTAATGGTACGGGCGGTAACAACATGGCAATACAACTAGTAATGGATGGCATGAAGTTGCAGGCTTGTAATCCAGGGTTTCTAGATGGGCGTGATGCCATCTTGATGGCTGATGAGATGACCTACGGAGGAGCCAATCAGTGCTTGATTTGGGAGGTGTTTGCGAGGCGCGGAATGGGCTTTGGTGCGGATCAAGGATCTATAAATGATCGAAATGATCTGGTCGAGAGTTTTGAAATTAATCCCACCTGTATTCCTACCCTTAAAATTGCCAAATCAGCTACTCCTTTAATTAATCCCGGAGATGAGATCAGTTACATCATCGAAGTATATAATCATAAGCCGGCCGCGATTAGTGGCGTTGTTGTGAATGATATTTTACCAGATGGTACTAACTACGTCGCCGGATCTGCCACTGGAACAGACAATGTAGATCTTAATGGCAACCAAATTTCCTTCGAGATTGGAGATATGGCAGCTGGGGATACTATTCTGTTGACCTACGAAGTATTTACATCTGCTGAACTCAAGTCGACTCAGCAGTTTTTCGATGATGTAGAAGCAGCAGAAACGGAGGTGACATGGGTATTTGATTTCTTGGATGGTACTACAATCTGGGAAGTAAATGATGATGATCAGGCCTTCAGTGGTCAGCGCTCGTGGTCTATAGAAAATACGAATACGGATAATGATCAGATTCTATTTTTAGCGAATCCGTTTCGAATAGAAGGCACCCAACCCGCCCTCCGTTTTTATCATAGATATGATACAGAAACCGGTTTTGATGGCGGGTTGGTGGAAATCTCTACGGATGGTGGTAACTTCTGGGATGCTGTAGACACAGATAAGTATTTCAGAGGAGGTAATTTGCGGGCCTTGAACTACAGTACTTTTGCTATTCCAGGGATAGAAGCCTTCAGTGGTACGACCAATGGAGTGTTTGTACCTGCCTATATCGACCTGAGTGATTATATCGGCCAAGATATCCAGATTCGCTTCCGCTTTGGATCTGACGATGTGGAGAGTCGTGATGGCTGGTATATTGATGATATCGAGATCTTGGATGTTTTCAATTATCAGTCAGAAGTTTGTGTGACCAGTAACGAAGGAGACCAGGTTTGCGCTATGGCTCCGGAGCGTGGGACTGTAGTGAATGATCAAACTGTATTACCAACTACTGAAATTGAATCTTTAGGAGCGATTGTATCCATTTTCCCCAATCCCGCCCGTAATGTGATTAATATTGCTGTGACTACAGAGACGAGCAGTGACGTAGCATTAGAATTGTTCAGCATGGATGGTAAGCAGATCTTGAGCCAGCGGGACAGAATTACAGTTGGGGCACAACAATTTCAGATGGATGTTTCGGACTTGCCGAGCGGATTTTACATGGTGCGCTTGCAAACCGACTTAGGAGCGACCACACAGAAGATTATTATTGAGTAGACAATTTGTATTTATAGCATAAAAAAAACTCCCGAGCATGTCCGGCTCGGGAGGGAATGATCAAAAAACAGCAGGATATAACAATGTTTGAAAACATTATTCGGTAACATTGATCGCTTGGGATTGCCCAGGCGATCAATGTTCTTTAAGGTGACCATGAAAATCTTACACAAAGCCAATAAAGGTTTAGTCCTTATCTTGGCTTCGTGTAAGGATGACAAAACAAAATATGTGTTACAAGTTTGAAAACTCAGTGTTGTGCGCGTGTTCGTTGTTTGGGGGTAAGGATCTTCATCATGCGTAAACAAGATAGCATAGGGATTGCTTGAATACCTTACCGCTGGGATCTAACTAATTACTAAATTTTGCTTCTCAAAGCGCTCTTTATATACTTCTCTGACTAGAAATAATGGATACCTAGTCTTTCATTTGGATTACTCAATCATATAGTTTAAGGTGTTTATACTGAACTACTTAGCAGTACTCCTGGAGCGAGCGAACTTACATCTACAGATCGCTGATTCTTCGGATAACTCTATACAATCTCGTATATTCATTTACCTCTTCGATGAAGGGATCATATTCCAAATGATTCGCTGAGATCAGTTTGAGGTGTGATACACGATTTTTATTGTTATGTATCCGTTGCACATATTTGACCCAAAGTGAGCCATTATTCTTTACCGCGTAGATCTTGTTATCATTGATCTCGTGTACCCCGGCAATTTCTCTACAAACAACTAGATCGCTATCATTAATGATCGGCTACTATTCCCGCTGATCGGGAAACTAACCAAACTTCCACCACCTAAGCCGGGAACACTAAAGAATGATTTATCTTCAGTAGCGAAGCTACCCGCATCTACAGACGTACCGGCAAAGGCTTCAACACTGGTAAATAATATATTGCCTTTAGGCGTCCCATCACTATTGGCACTGACCTCCTCAGGAATTTCAAACCCGAAGGGGGTACCCATATCATCTAATAAATAGGACTCATTTACACCAAATTCTCTACAAATAATACGTGCTTGGCGATAATCGATACAACGCTTATCATCAGTGTTCAGGTAAGCTCGGATAATGTGACCATAGGCTCGATTTCCAAGTACTTTTTCAGCAAAATCTCCCATTCCACGACCATTCCGATCGTTTTTGACCACAACCCCCCTCTCTTCTAGTAAACTGAAAACTTTGATGAATCGCTCGTTCAATTGTATCCGATCTTCACGTATCATGTTTGAAGATTTAAGTTTTTAAAACAAAACAAAATAATTTGGTTGCAATATAAAACGAATTTGTTTTTAAAACAAATAATTGTAAAAAAATAATGTTAAATTTTCTGTTGGTTTTGCAAAAAAGATCAGACAAAACGTAGTATTTAGCCCAAGCAACAGGCTTGAGTGTCCCAATTGAGAGACATACGGAAAGCCTCTATAACTGGGCAATGAATTCTAAGGTCCGATCTAGCTCTGCCAGGGTGTTGTAGTAATGAGGCGACAGTCGTAGCAACCAATCGGCTTGTTTCGCTTTCATGTCATAACGATTATAAGCCAAGGTTGTGTGGGAGGTGTTGATCCCCTGCTTGCGGAGCTGTTGCTGTAGTTGCACCGGATCTTGACCTGCCATCGTGAAAGTTACTAGACCTGCTTTTTCAATCCCTTGATCCAAGACGCGAACTTTAGGGAGTGAGGACAGGCTAGCACGAAGGTAGTCTGATAAGTACTTGACTTGTTGTTCGATCCGATCTAGGCCAATATTATTGGCATATTCTATTGCCTTAGCTGCTCCAAACATTAGGGCGTAGGGTTTTTCCCATAGTTCAAATCGCTTGGCGTCCTCGCGCGGTGTATACTGATCATCTTCATTCCAGGCGGCACTGTGGAGATCGAGAAATAAAGGACTGAGTTTGGCATTGAGTACTCGATTGGATACGTAAAGAAAACCGGTTCCTCTCGGGCCGCGTAAAAATTTGCGGGTGGTCGCACTAAGGAAGTCACACCCCAAGGCTTTTACATCCAATACCAATTGACCTGCTGATTGACAGGCATCCAGCAGAAAATAGATCCCCCGATCTTGGCAGGCCCGCCCAATTTGGGCAGCTTCTTGGATTAAACCGGAATTGGTTGGGACATGCGTGACCGCAACCAATTTGGGCTGGTAGAATTCCATTTTCTGGATCATATCAACGGGGTCCAAGCCTCCGGTGGGCAAATCCTGACTAAAAACAATCTTAACGCCACGCAGTTTCTTCAACTGAAGAAAAGCAATCTGATTTGAGGAGTAGTCATTTAAACTAGTCAATATGACATCCCCTTTTTCGAAGGGGATGCAGGACAGGGCTTTGTTGTAGGCATCCGTGGCATTACCTAAGAAGGCGATATTGCTGCTAGCGGTGTTCAATAGTTTTGCCACAGCCGAATAAAAGGCATCCAGCCCTGCTCTTTGATCAGCGGCTGTTTCGTACCCACCCGCTAAATACTCAGCGGTGAGGAATTGGTCAATACTTGCTTTGACTAGCTCGGGCATTAGTGCGGCGCCAGCATTGTTTAAATGTATAATCTGATCGGTACCAGGCGTTTCCTTGCGGAATTGGCTAATTTGTTCACTCGTAAAGGCTTGCATAGGTGGTTAAGGCAATTGTATGTCAATGTTTAAGATTTTAAGAACCATGATTTGCGTTCCTTCTTCAAGAAAGCTCTTCTTGATCTCGGCAGTAAGTACTTGCATAATTAGATCATAGTCCCCAGAAATCTGTGTACTGAGGGCATTGGTTTGAATGGCCAAACCTTGATGTTCATTTAGTCGTGCAATAAAGTCTAAGATGGGAGTCTCGTAGTCTGCATCCAGCGGATACATACTGATGTCTACGGCGGCTTTCATAGAATGCATGTTTTATGGTTAATGTTAGGCCGTATTAGGGAAGTAGGTTCACCAATCTGTACCTACTTAGTAAAGCTAACACTCACTTAGGTCAGATCAGGTAATTTTGTGATCAGCTCAAAACACGTAATAATTGACGATAAATGAGCTTTGATTGGGACTTTATTTAGAGGAAATTAGAAAATGAAGTCATTGTAGAACTTCGATTCACTGCTAATGTAAAACTGCCGAAGAAAATATTTTAATTTTCTGGTGGTTAAATTCTGAAGCAGCCCAGACAATTTCTGCAGATAGTTATTCGGAGCAACAGATTCGGGGCAATGAGTGTATATAGAACCACCTCCATAACACAAAATTGCCTAGGGAAGCCGCTCAACTGCGGTCCTGCTTTGGAAGCCTGTTTCAGAATTCATATATTTGGACCCTATATCTGGTGGATATTTTAAGCTTTCAGAAAGTATTTCTACCAAAAGTCGAGTAGGAAAGTTGAAGCGCTCCTTCCATTCTTTCCTTTGATATAGTACATGTAATCTCTGTAGACAAACAATAGTTAGCGAACCAGTTTTATATGGCAAAGAAGAAGAAGAAGGGACAGTTATCGCTGAATCTTGGGATCAAGGATGAACGAGTTCCAAAGTTGGTTGGAGTTCTGTGTTGGTTTCTGGCCATCTATTTGTTTATTGCCTTTACCTCTTACCTTTTTACCTGGAAGGAAGACCAAGATAAGGTCCTTAAGTTTTCCTGGGAATTGCTTTTGCAGGGTAATTTAGAAATGTCCAACTGGCTTGGGCGACTCGGGGCTATTGTCTCCAATATGTTCTTCTTTTGGGGATTTGGTCTGGGTTCTTTCGTTTTTGTCTACTTATTAGCTCGGGTGGGACGAGATCTCATTCAGGAACGTCCCTTGAAAAACTTTATGCCCACCTTAAGCTACACTATGGTGTCCATGCTGTTGGCTACTATTCTCTTAGAGTTTATAGCTGGAGACAATGGATTTCCTTGGGGGGGAGCATTTGGGCAAGGGATCAGTGGTTGGTTGCACAATTTTGTTGGGACATTGGGAATGATCGTGTTGATCATCTTTGCCATAGCCGGAATGGTAACCTGGCGTTTCAATCCCAATTATAATGATATGACGCCCGAAAAGGCGATTGGTGAAACAAAAGACTACATCGGTTCTATCTTAAATGGTCGCCGCAAGAGACAAAGAGCCACGGCTTCGGCAACAAATTCAAGCACTGCTCCTCCTGTGAAGCAGGAAACTCCTCCGGCTTTGAGACCTGGCGGAGATCGAGGGGTAGAGGAGGAAAAGGAGAAAGAATTGGTTCCAGAAGGCAGCCAATTGGCCTTCGAATTAGAAGAACGCAAGCGCAAGAAGCCTACAACCTTGAAGTCTGGAGAAGGGGACTTGGAAATTCAGCAAACTGTTCCAGTGGAGGGAGAGTCAGCCGATAGCCCTGGGCCAGGCGTGGATAAGCCCATCTTGCCGATTCAGCAGGAAAACAAGGAGCACTCTGAGCCTTATGATCCTACCTTGGAGTTGAGCTCCTATGAGTACCCGGTTACCTCGCTTTTAAAGGACTATTCAGCTGAGAAAATCGAAATAGATCGAGCAGAGCTGGAAGCTAACAAAGATCAAATTATTGAAACGCTGTTGAACTATAAGATCGAAATCATTAAGATTCGAGCTACCATTGGTCCAACAGTTACGCTTTATGAGATTGTACCGGCTCCAGGAGTGCGAATTTCCAAGATCAAAAACTTGGAAGATGACATTGCATTGAGCCTTTCAGCTTTAGGAATTCGGATTATTGCTCCAATTCCTGGCCGGGGTACTATTGGTATTGAGGTGCCCAATAAGAAACCTCAGATGGTTTCAATGCGAGAGGTGTTGCTATCCGACAAGTTTAAGCGGGCCAAGATGGATCTACCCATCGCCTTGGGTAAGACGATCTCTAATGAGGTGATGGTCGTGGACCTCGCTAAAATGCCTCACTTGCTTGTAGCTGGGGCTACCGGTCAAGGTAAGTCGGTTGGGATTAACTCTATATTGATGTCCCTGCTGTACAAAAAGCATCCATCGCAGGTCAAATTGGTATTGATCGACCCGAAAAAAGTAGAACTCTTTCCTTATAGCAAAATTGAGCATCATTTTCTAGCGTATCTTCCAGGCCAAGACGAGCCCATTACTACGGAGACGAATAAGGTGATTCATACCCTAAATTCGCTCTGTATAGAAATGGATACGCGCTACAATTTATTGAAGAAGGCCTCTGCCCGAAACATTCGAGAATACAATGAGAAATTCATTGCTCGAAAACTCAATCCGTTGAAAGGGCACAAGTTCTTGCCATTCATTGTATTGGTGATTGATGAATTTGCAGACCTGATCATGACGGCAGGCAAAGAGGTTGAACTACCTATTGGTCGTTTAGCGCAGCTAGCCCGTGCCGTAGGTATCCACCTAATCATCGCTACGCAGCGACCTTCAGTGAATATCATTACGGGAGTGATCAAGGCCAACTTCCCGGCACGTATTGCCTTCAAGGTAACGGCAAAAGTAGACTCTCGAACTATCCTCGATGCTGGTGGCGCAGATCAATTGATTGGTCGCGGTGATATGCTATTGAGCGTTGGTGGCGAGGTAGTGCGGCTTCAAGGGGCTTTTGTAGATACCCCGGAGGTTGAGGATGTAGTGAATTTCATCTCTGGGCAGCATGGCTATCCTGAGCCTTATCTATTGCCCGAATTTCATGGAGATGATGCAGAAATTCCTGGTACAACCAACCTAAAGTATTCTGATCTGGATGAAATGTTTGAAGATGCAGCTCGACTGATCGTGCAAAATCAACATGGCTCTACTTCGATGATTCAACGTCGTCTTAAATTGGGTTACAACCGAGCAGGACGGATTATGGACCAACTCGAAGCCGTTGGTATCGTAGGACCATCAGAAGGAAGTAAAGCTAGAGAGGTGTTGGTATACGATGAGATCGAATTAGAACGTTTCTTAGTAGATCTCAGAAACCGCAAGTAAATCAATTAACCTGACTGTCCGCAATCGTAAGTGATTATACATGAAATTTTTCCCTCTTTTGAAAAAGGGTGCCACTCTTGTAATGGCTGCCTTCATACTACTATCCTGCAAAGAGCAAACGACAAGGGAGGAGACCGCCTATGGTACTCCTGCACCGAGTTTAGAAGAAGTTTCTGTTTCTCCTTTATCTCCGAAAGAACAAGTCGCCTTAGATGAATTCGAATCCTGGTTAGATACAAGTTTCGTAGAATTTGGTCCTCCTGGATTAGCTGTGGCGGTATTGAAGGGAGATGAGGTGGTAATGGAAAAGACCTTTGGCGTACTGGATGTAGAAACGCAGCAAGTCGTTCAGTCAAATTCAGTATTCCGCTTAGCTTCTGTATCAAAAGGTTTTGCACCTGTACTAACAGGAGTTCTAGTACAAGAAGGTTGCCTACATTGGGATGATTTAGTAGCTGCGTATTTACCAGATTTCGCTTTAAATGATCCAGCTGCTACCCAACAACTCAGTCTAAGACATGTACTAAGTCACACCACAGGCCTTCCTCGACATACCTATTCAAACCTTTTGAATATGAATGTCCCTTACCATGAGATTCGGCCCATGCTGAAGGAGGTAGAATTGTCCCATCCGGTAGGGACGTGGTACAATTACCAAAATGTAGCCTATAGTCTTATTGGTGATGTCATTGAGCAAGCCACCGGCATGTCTTATGGAGAAGCTTTGGCGGAGCGTATTTTTCAGATCCTGGGCATGGAGGGAGCCTCCACTAGTCATGGAGCTATTGCTGGCTGCCAGAATACTGCTATGCCTCATGGACCTGATGCAGAGGGCTTCCATAGGATAGCGCTGCGAGATAAGTTTTATTCAGTGGGGCCTGCAGCTGGAGTGAATGCAAACTTAGAGGATATGGAAGAGTGGCTCAGGTTGTTAATGGGGTACCGTCCAGATGTTATTGACTCCACAGCTTTGCAAGCCCTATTTCAGCCGCATGCCGATGTAGCTCCGATCGAAGGAGTGATGCGTGCTTGGCGTCCGATGGATGTTTCTGCTTACGGTATGGGTTGGCGCTTAGTCGAAAAGGATCAAAAGCATTATGTCTTTCATGGAGGTTTTGTGAACGGTTACCGTTCAGAAATTGGGTTCTGTCAAGAACAGGGGCTCGGTATTGTATTGCTGAGCAATGGTTCTTCGCGCTTTGTAGGAGATGCTTTACCCCACTTCTTTTCTCTGCAGCGAAAAGGAGGGGCTTAGCTCATGCTTGGGGGTTGTCTTATCTGGAATATAGTCACACTACTTATCGCTTCGTGAGATTGATGCCTTTTCCGCACACTATATACCTAACGCTTACTGGATCTCAAACCATAGCATAGATTTGACCTGTTGCTTGGTCATGGTAGAACCTCCACTCATAACTACTGATTGGGTGGCTCCCAATTGTTTGGCAATGGCTTCGGGTACTTGATAGCCAGCTGGCATCGTTAATTGTGCTACTTTAGGACCTTTGGGATTCAGTTGGATGAGCAGACGATCGCCTTGGATTTCCAAGCGAGCGCTCAGGATATCTTTGCCAGGATTTCCCTTGGGAATGGAGAAACCATCGATTTGTGCTGTTAATCCTTTGGCTGTTTTCTTTATAGCGGAGATATGTACGAATACGTTTGCACTTTGTCCCTGATCAAGGACGATAGAGCTAATAGGAGTTAATACATCCGTATTAGCCTGAATGTTAGTGCTGAATAGTGCGAAGAATAGGAATGTGAGTACAAATGATACGTTTTTCATGAAATTATGAAGTTCAAGATTTATGTGAATAAATAGTTTTGATCTTAAGGTAAGGCTCAGATTGCTTTGAATTGATTGAGTAGCCGTTACACTTAATTAGTGTGTTAAGGTTGGCTTATGTCCTATCAAAATTCAATTTTTTTCAAAAATGCAACAAAACGTGTTGAAGCATCACAATAAGAGCCGTTTCTGCTTATGGCATCAGGGACGCTTAGTCGAAAAGGATCAAAAGCACTACGTCTTTTGTGGCCGTTTTGTGAATGCTTAGCGTTCGGAAATTGGATGCTTCAGGAGCAAGGACTATGCATGGTATGGCTGAGCAATGGTTCTTCTCGTTTTGTGGGCGATGCCTTACCCTATTTCTTTTCGCAGCAATAAAAGAGGGGAATGTAGAGATCCCACAGCAGAAAAAATCAATGTACTAATCTAGGCTAGCCATCCACTCATTTACGGTGGCGATTTAGGAGGTGTTGACCTAACTTGTAGTGGTAGGTTATCGTAACCCATTTGGTCATCTGTCCGTAAAGACAGGAAACCCTCCAAGTATGAAAAGCAAGACCCCGTTTATTACCAAAAAGACATTATTCATCTATTTAAGTTGGGTATTAGTGAAGTGGTGTATCACCTTCGTTTTGGCTAAATCCCTTTTATAGGTGACAAATAAGCCTGAGCACACTGAGGGGCAGGCAAGAAACAATGTAGATACCCACTGGCTAGCTGCCGGTTTTTTCGGTTTTAGTCTCCCAAGTGATTGGCGGATATTGTATTTTCGATTTCATCTCTTCAAACTGGTTCAGCCGCCCAACGTATACCGTCCGGTAACTCGCCCTATTTAACAAATCTCTCTTCTCCCGCTACAAGCCAGGTGGTGAAGCTCCGCCTGCTTCCGCTACAAAGGAGGAGATGACCCAAATAAAAAACTCCCGGAGTGAAACCCCGGGAGCCAAATTAAACACCTAAAACCCTAAAAACTTGTTTCTTTATTGATAGATCTTTTCGGCTTGTTACTCCGTCCAGATGTATTGAATTTCTTTATTTAATTTATCTTCACTTTACTTTTCTCTTCAATTGTTTGTTCATCTATATAGACACCTGAAAAGCCCAAATGCCTGTTTATATGATGTTAATATTTTCAAGTTTTTAGTTAAAATTTGTTAAAACAACTTGAGTCAGAGTAGCCTTTTTTTGTAAATAAAATTATTTTGTCTTTTTTAAAGGTTTTTTTGAAGAAACCTTATCTCCTGTAAGACTATTCTATTTTTACTACAGCAAAGTTCAAGCCAAAAAACTAGCGCGCTAAAAGATTACAGATTGGGAATGGTATCATCACTTGATGAGGTTGGATGCTTATTCTAACCTTATACGGGAGAAGTATGAGAATAACTACACCCTTCTTTTATGATACTCAGTATTGTTGCCTTGCGCATATACTATATGCAAGGGGACTTAAAATGTATTGAACAACTATGCCTACTAAACCCATTCAGATTGCGATTGCGGATGATGAAGCCCTTTTTCGTAAAGGCTTAGGATTATTACTCGATGATTACGAAGACCTTTCTATTGTACTGGAAGCTGAAAATGGACAGGATCTTCTAAATCAGCTCTATGCTGCGGAGGAACTACCGCAGGTTTTACTACTAGATATGAAAATGCCAGTGCTTAATGGTGTAGAAACTGCAAAGTTGATGCGGGAGCATTTTCCTGATATCCCTATCGTCATCTTATCTACTCACTTCAGTAAAGCATTTATACTGAATATGATTGAAATGGGAGCAGCTTCCTATTTACCAAAAAATACAGATCCTGATGAGGTAGTGGAAACCATCAGATCTGTTCTGACTAAAGGCTTCTACTACACCAATGAGGTCATGCAGATTATTAGGGAAGATTTTATGAATAAAAATCAGCCCAAGGTGAAGATGGCACAGACAGCAGACATCACAAGTCGGGAACGGGAAGTCTTGCAACTAATCTGTGAGGAATTTACCACAAGTGAAATCGCTGACAAGCTGTATATCAGTCCTCGTACGGTAGAAGGACATCGAAATAATTTGCTTAGTAAAATGGGGTGTCGAAATACGGCAGGTTTAGTGGTAAATGCTATACACAACGGCTTGGTCAAGCTGGAGGGGAAGAACTACTGGGAGTAGATGTTCTGATCTAAAAAACTTCTAAGGCATACACTAGGACAAAGTCTTGCACAGTTCGAAAGTAGAGCTGGTAATCTGCTGAAAAGTTGCCCTTGATGACTCTGCCATGCATTTCTCCTTCGGGACGGTCTAAAGGGAATGGCTCTATGAAGATATGTTCTCTAAAATCTAATTCCCTTCTCCCGTAGGCTTTGTAAAGGGCTTCTTTGGCACCCCAGTAAAAGTGCATATGCTCGATGAGGTTGTGATCCGCAATGATCGCTCGTTCTTCCTCGCGTAAGAATTTGTGCGCAATCCGAGTGATCTTGGGCACGATTTTCTGAATATCAATCCCTACGGGAACCGGACCGGCAATGGCAGCTGCTAAAGTTTCAGAGTGACTTATGGAGATATGATAATTCGAATGCTCTAGATGAGGTTTTCCGAATTCATCTTTTATAAATGCCCCTCTTTTTTCTCGCCCGGACATGGTGTGTACCAATTGCCGAACGGCCAACCATTCAGTACGGCGGCGTCCTTTCATCCTGCTCAATTGGCGTAATTCCAAGGGAGAAAGCAGAAGGTTATGTAGAAACCATTCCTCTTCTTCCTCAATATTCCATAAGCCTAACTCGCCTTTGGGCAATAGATGTTCATGTAAGTATAAAGGCATTCTTCTCCAAGGTTCTTTAGTCTATTTCTCTTCAACTATAGATTACGTTCTATAGGTGAACAAAGGGCAAAACAAGCACCAAAGGTAAGCCTTTTTGGAAAACTGGATGATTTGAGGAACGAGCTAACAAAGAAGAATATCGGTGCTTGGGAAGGTGAAAATTTTACAGGTCTAATTACATCGATGAGTTTCTATGTGTAGAAGTCTGATTACCAGTTTAAAGAAATTCTAAACAAGATCAAATAATTGTTTGAGATCGAAACTTTTATTATAATTGTATAAATATGACTACAAATCGATTTAAGTAGGATAATCAGCACTTCATTTAAGCAAATGCTTACCTTCCTGCTTCTAGGCAAACACGACACTTCTTTTTTCCTATGAGTTGCTACACTAATGTTTGACCTAATCATCACTAAGGATTAGGCGAAAAATCTAATTTGGATTCCTCAATATTGACTTTGGGAATTCATGGATAAAAACATGGCTCACCAAACACTCTAGGTTTCTCGACAATTACCATGGTCTATACTAAAGGTAAATAGCTTGCTTATGCTTGAATTTTACCCTCAGTTACCATGTGATTCCATTCGAAAAACTTTACATCAGTTCCTTGTCTTGAATTGTATTTGGAAAAATATTCGATCCTATGAAAGCTTTGAAAGAGCTGACCTACATTGTCAGTAAGAACAAGGTGAAAGCCATCAACGTATTAGATTTTCAATCCTGTACTCCTAGTCGTATTGAAGCATTTTATCATGCCATTGTCTTAGATAAACTGCACACCGACGACGATGCGCAAGCGTATTTCTTCCCAGATTCCGAAAATAAAAGTAGCTATCGGAATCTCAAGTGGAAGTTGAAGGAAAGATTGATTAATACCCTTTTCTTTATTGATACCAAGAAACCCTCCTACAGTGACCGACAACGCGCCTATTATCAGTGCTACAAGGATATGGCAGCGGTTAATATTCTGCTTGGAAAAAACGCCCGCTCAGCTAGTGTTGATTTGTGCTACAAGATTCTGAAACACGCTACTAAGTATGAGTTTTCGCAACTGTGCTTGGACGCCTATCGAATACTCCGGCTGCACTATGGCTCTAGGGTAGGGGATCTAAAGAAGTACTATGCCTACAAAGAGCAATATGATCACTACGCTGAGGTGTGTTATTGGGAAAACAAAGCCGAGGAGATGTACACCGATCTCATAGTGCATCATGTCAATAATAAGTCAACAAAGCAAGATACCCATGAAAGAGCCGAGGCGCATTATCAGGAAATCAAGACGGCTACGGAGGAAATAGGCTCCTACAATATGTATTTGTACTCTTCTCTGATACGCTTGATGATCTATAGCAGTGTCAATGACCATAAAAATATCATTGCTGTTTGTGATGAATATCTCCAATTATTTGAAGCCAAACCCTTTGCCGCTAATACACCTTTACAAATCTACTATTACCAGAAGTTGGTCAGCTTTGTACAGATGCAAGAGTTTGAAGAGGGGGAGCGAACGGCAGAACTATGTCTACCGCTTCTTGAGGAAGGAGCCTACAATTGGTTCCAGTATCATGGCTTGTACTTTATGCTCAGCATGTACACGAAACGCTATCAGAAGGCGTATCAGATTTATAAGAAAATCGTTGGTCATAAACGTTTTGCTTTTCTACCTTCCAATGTGAAGGAAGTATGGAAGATCTACAAGGCCTATCTGCACTACTTGATTAATTTAGGAGAGATTGAACCCGTAGAAGGGAATAAGCGACAATTGCCTAAGTTCCGTTTAGGGCGCTTTTTAAATGAGATTCCCATTTTCTCTAAGGATAAAAGAGGGATGAATATTGCGATCCTGGCGATTCAAGTGTTGTTTCTGATCCAACAAAAGAAGTACAATCGGGCCATTGATTCCTTGGAAGCCATTGGGAAGTATTGTTCGCGCTACTTGCACAAGGAAGACACCATCCGCTCGTATTACTTCATTAAAATGTTGCTGTGTATCCCAACGGCAAGTTTTCATAAAAAAGGGGTAATCCGAAAAGCAAACGCTTATTTTGAAAAACTGAAAAGTACCCCACTAGCGGATGTTAATCAGATGCATAGTATTGAAATTATTCCTTATGAGGATCTTTGGGCTTTTGCTTTGAAATCATTAGATGATAAGTTTTACAATAGCCAAAAATTGAACCAAACCATTGGAACATCCACCTCATAGGCGACGTTGATTTAAGGTTTGACCGAACCGGAATGGAGAGGGCAACTAGAGAAATGGATACTCTAGTTGCCCTCTCTTTTTTGACAAAAACAAGTAGGAGAGACGGGCCTTCTGCGGCCTATCTATTGCCCTATTTAGTACACTTTTTACACTAGAAAGGTAACGGTAAACTGGAAGTTTTTTAAAGAGGAGGTAGCGTTTTAGTGAAATTGGAGATTCTGTAAAATGTTGATTTATAGATTATTGTGGTTTTTGAAGTAAGACTTAGAGCTCAAAATGGGGGAAACGGAATCTTGTTTTCTGTCTCATTGATTGCTGTACAGAGTACTAATTTTGCTGTACTAATCTTATATAATAATCAAAGACGACGAAACATGAAACATTTTTACCTTCCCAGGAGAACGGTGGGATGCACAACACGACCTGTTGCTGCTTCCCTTTTTCTTCCCACCATTGTAGTTGATACCAGTAGCCATTTAGGGGCCGGACCGCCTTAATCCAATTTTCCGGATTTACACAGGAATCTTAGACGGCTTGAAAAGCCAATTTTTACTCCCACATCAATTGTTGAGAGGGGTCTATTTATTGTATCAATTATAATCAAAATTAACATGATAAGTAAAAACTACTTTATAAAAGCGTGTCAGGGCATGTGTTTGTTCCTCTTCGCGTTTTTAGCCATGGGAATGGGCGAGAAATTTGCCAATTCCATGGAAACTGCTGCTGCTAATGAAGCGGCAGAAATGGAATGTCCACCTGTTGTGGCTTCCATTACGGTTGATAATCAGGTCACTTGTATTGGGGGGGCTGATGGTCAACTTACCGCTAGTGGTGCTAATGCGTACGGTCCCGTAACTTACTTATGGAACACTGGAGCAACCACGGCTACCATCACCGGTTTGACTGCAGGCACATACAGTGTAACTGTGTATGATGATGATGGTTGCCAAGGTGAAGACACAGCGGAAGAGACTTTAACTGCTCAGAGTACTTTAGCTGCTAGTATTGCTGTAGACAATCATGCATCTCAAGCTACAAATGATAATGGTAGCCTAACAGCTACTGCGACACCAGGTGCAGCACCTTACACTTACGATTGGTCAAGTGGAGGTAGTTCTGCTACGGAGACGGGACTTGCTGCGGGTACGTATACAGTAACCATTACTGACAATGACGGCTGTACAGCTACTGCAAATGAGACCATCATCCAATTAGCCACGATTTCAGGCTCTCTCTGGTTAGATCTAAACCAGGATGGTGTTCGTGACGATTGGGAGATCGGGCTAGGTGATATTGAGGTCGATCTATACGAATGCGATGCCGATGTCAAGGGCAGCCATGTTATGGAAGACTACACGGACTATGACGGTGATTTTGACTTTACTGATGTTTTGCCAGGGGAGTACTGTGTTGAAGTAGTCCCAGATGAAAACTATCTATTTTTCTTAGGAGTTGATTATGAAGTGACGACTTGGAGTGGTACTGACGGTCCAGTAAGAACATCATCTCCTAGCATCACTGTAACAGATGGAGAACTTAGCGATGCCAATAACATTGGTATTTTCTATGATGCTTGCTATCCTCCTTTCTTGGTAGAAGCTACAGAATGTACGGAAGACGGTGCTACGCTGAGTTGGCAAACGATCAACCTCAGCGAGCATGATGGGGTAGCTGATCATTGCTGGAAAATCGTAGTAGGTGGTGCTGGACCTCAGCACGCAGAATTTGGTATTCTAGGTTTGTTCTTAGACTATCTAGGAGCAGGACTTCATTCTTCTTTGATAGAAATTTCTATCTGTGCTGATGATCCAAATCTTACAGTGGAGGACGGAGACGATCCTGACACAAAGAAGATGACGTATGTCCTATCTGATGACTTGATCCAGCCAGGAACCGCTTACTGGTTTGCTGTTGCTGAGATTTGCGATGATATGCCATCTGCTGGTAATACTTCTATCTGGAACTTTCAGCGACTTTTTGCTTTGTCACCAAGTGATGTTTTCCCATTTGATGCTGGTGATGATGATCCAGAATATGAGTGGGACGGATACGAAGGTTACTTCAAGACTAAGGATGAGCAATTTACAGTAGAAATCGAAGGTATCAAGCCAACTTGTCCTGAAGAATCTGAGGGATATGAAGAAGATGGCTGTATTGAGATTACCATCACTGACGGATCTACTTGCTGGGGTGTATACAACATCATGATTGATGGTGACTTGATGGAGCAATCCGATTCAGAAGAAGGTGGTGGAGACATTGCTGGTTTTGGCCAGGGTACCTGGACTTTCTGTGGATATGGTGTAGATACTTACACAGTCTCTGTGGAGGAAGTAGACAATTGTAACCCACCAAAATCTGAATTGATTGATGATGCTGTTGAAGTACCTAACGGTATGGACATGGAATCACCCAAGATCATTGTTGCTGATTTCTTTGCAGGAGGCTTAATAGCAGATAATATCGACGAATCCGAGACTGATGATTCTGCAGATCTTGGTGATATGGATATTCCTGAAGGCGCTTGTTCTATGAAGTCATATTTCTATGTAACTGGCGTTGACAATTGTGACGGCGAGATTTGTCTAAGCGATGCTATTTCTTATAGCGTTGAAGGACCAGGTAATATTGATCCTGGTACACAGGTCAATATCTACGAAGATTCGGAGGAAATAGACACTGGTCAAGGAGTAGTTACTGTCAATGGTTGTGAATTTATCGTTGAGGTCAACTGGGCTGTTGGAGAATCTACTGTTACGATTTGCTTGGATGATGTGGAGGAAGCTGGTTTGTCTGATCCTGCTTGTGTGACGATTACAGCGAACGTGATTGATAATGTAGAACCTACTATCGTTGCTCAAGCGGCTAACTTTGTAATTCCCGCATGTTCGGATGTTATTTGTGGCGTTTATGGATTTAATATCATTGACGGCTGCGATGATGATTTTAGTTTCGAAGATGATATCACCTTGGCCTTTGAGGCAGAGCTTACTTTAGGATTCGTCGTAGATGATTATGTAGAATTGGAGAATGGATACTTTGAGGTATTGATTTGCTTTGCTGATGATCTAGGATTAGTAGATACAGAAGGCGGCATTGCCGGTATAATGACGGTTACTTACGTAGATGATGAAGGTGACGAGTATACTAGCTCTCCAGCGATTGGCATTACGAAGGCAGCGGAAGAGACTGATCCTGTAATTATAGCCTCTGGTGCTTCATTCACGGCCTTGGCTTGCGAAGATGGAGCAGAAGTAGTAATCGGTGTTACCGTGACTGACGATTGTGATGATATCACCGATGACTTGAAAATTACTGGTGTAGACGGCTTGTCTGCTGCTAGCCCGATCTTAAATGGACTTTCTGGTTACTTTGAATTTTCTGGAACTTTGGAGCCAGAGGAG
>JAHQWA010000098.1 GCA_019634045.1 Saprospiraceae bacterium | reverse complement strand
GGGAAGAAAATGGAACAGCTTGCGCCTGGAATCCCGCCTTTAGACATCACCATTCCCAGCTATTCTGCCGAGTATGCCCAAGATCTTATCACGAAACTGTCAGATGAGGCCAGAGCCTTCTACAAATCTATCGAAATGGGGGCAGATTTAGTTTACCCATTGATATATGGATTCGCTTTTGCCTTACTGATTGCATTCCTATGGAAGAAGCTCGGGTGGGAAAATGGATTGCTAAAGTGGGTGATTTTGTTTCCGCTAATCGGTATGATATTCGACTTGGGTGAGAATTTATCGATAGTGAGTCTGATTAATCAATATCCAAACCCTACCGCTGGCACCGCCCAGATTGCCGCTTACTTTTCTTTAGCTAAATGGAGTTTTGCCTTCCCAGCTTTGGGAGCTATTATTATTGGCTTAGTATCCTGGGCATGGAAAGCTAGATCTAGCCAATAACCCTTCTCTAAAAATCTTTTTGGTCGGCGTTTTAGAAGGAAGACTCTCGACCAAAGGGGCGCCCGGCTTTCAGCTAAAAGGCTGACTCAAAAGCACAAAAATTGTTAGAGAACCCCAATTATTTGTATTGAATGCATAAATCATGTCCATGCCTTGTCTTGCAGCCATGTTCTATGATGCGTTGAACCGGAAAAAGTCTTTGATAAACTCGCGGTATACATATCCCCAAGGAATGATCACCAAATTCAAGACGATTCCAGCTACGCAAATCCAAAAGAATTCTTGAATGTCAGCATCAATGGCACCGGCTCCTTTAGCTGGCCAATAAACGCCAATGATCCAAGCGGACTTATAAAGCAATTGCAGCATAAGAATGGGCAACATTTTTAGGGGAAATCTTAGGCCGATTAAGTTCAGTAAGGAGAAGCCTGCCCAAAAACTAATAGCTACTCCACTCAATACACCCATTTGCTCCTCAGGGAATAGGATCGTTGACCAATTATCAAAAGCAAGACTGATGAAATTTAGAAAAAATAAGCCCCGCATGAGGTGAAGCCTCCAGTTCGGAAGCTTGTACTGCCTTGTTAAGTCCATTTGAATCTTTATTTGCAAGTCAAAAATACCATCTCATGGATGGGTTTTGCTACCCGCAAAGTTTTTACAATTTCTATGGCCAGGACTTCACATTTGTGAGAAAATTAGGATGGATTGGCTACTTCTTGGCGAATCCTACTTAGACTTCCCGCATTGATCCCTAGGTAAGAGGCGATATAATTGATGGGCACATCTCGCACAATGGCGGGATGATTTTTGAGTAATTTGAGATAGCGTTGCTTGGCCGTCAAGGTATTCGAATCAATAATGCGCTGTCTGCTGGATTCCAGGTAGTGCTGCAATATTTTCTCTACGAATTGTTGCGAGTGCTTACCTGTTCTGGTAATGATTTCATTGTCTTCCCTATTGATCCGAAGAAGCTTACAGTCTGTGAGGCAGTGGAGATTTTCGCTAGATACCGTTTGTTGGATAAAGCTGTAATAAGAAGTGAAGAATCTCGGGCCATCATTTACATCTGTTGTCACTTCCTTGCCATCTTCACTGTACTGAAAGTTGCGCATGTAACCAGAGACAATGAAATTATGGTATTTATGTATGCTTCCTGATGATTCCAGTACCGTCCCTTTTTTGACGAAGAATGGCTGAAAATGTTGCCGACAAAGCTGCTGGTCAGATGTTGGGATATCCATTAATTGCCGGATAAAGCCGAACAAAACCTCGAACATTCCCGAAACCTCATTAGGGTCTGTTATCAATTGGTAGGTGCTGTTTTTCTTACTCCTAAGATTCATGCTATATCTTCTATATGCGTTGAGGGCTTCTAGTTGGTTTAGGCAGTAAAAACTGCTTTATGATGGGGTAATATAGACTGCTGTTCAAATCGGCTTCACAACTTCCATCTAAATATTCCTTTGGGGTACATATCGGCACCCAACCTATTGTAAAACGAAATTGCCTTGGCGTTGTCTTGTTGAACTTCCCAGCGGATTAACTTGATGCCACTATTATCACAAAGCCCCTTGGCATGTAGCATTAGTTGTTCTCCAATCTTTTTTCCTCGAAATGCTTGCCAGACGAATAAATCATCCATGTTCATGTAGGCTGTACCATTCCAAATGGAATAATTCCAGGTATAGGAAAGGTAGCCCGCAACTTTACCGTTGTACTCCGCGATCAAGGCTCCGAACCTCGGGTTTTCACCAAAGCCTGCCTGCAACATTTCCTCCTGATTTGTCAGTACAAATTGCTCTTGATTATGGAATTTCGCGATTCCCATGATCAACTCATATAAAATCCCAACATCTTCCTTTTGGGCTACTCGAATTTCTATCATAATTAATGACTAAGATTAAGGATTGGGACAATGCCTAAGGCTTCTTTTGAAAACTTCCAATATCGGCATCTATTTCACGAATTTCAACCCCTACTCTATCCAATCATTCGGTTTTGCTAATGTTGATCAGGGGTTAATTCCTCCATACTTGTAAAAGTGTAAAAAGAGGTATAACTTTCGAAAGACTAAATGAAACAACATGAAATCTCTCCCTATAACTATATTACTTGTTGGTCTTTTTGCCTTAAATTTTCAATTGTCTGCTCAGTCATCCTATTTGGAGATTCGAAATGATAAGGCAATCAAGCAAGGGGATCAAATTAAACTTGCCTACATTACAGAAAAGCCCCTCACGCCTGACTCGTTGATTGGCCTGTATAAAGAGGCCGCCTCAGCTTCAAACACAAGTGATGGGCGTGTAACTTATGGCTACGTAAAAGATGCCGAGAGTTTTACCAATACATGGACCGGCCCTGTACTACCGGGTAAGTATGAGTTTAGATTAATCAGTCAGAAAAAACTAATTTTCACTTTGCCGTTCGAAGTCGTTCCCCTAGATGAAAGGGAAGTGGAATTGGAACTGCTTACCGAACGGATCTTGCCCAGCCAGGATTTTCAATTTAAAATTATCACAGATCTAAACCTGAATAGAACAAGTCGATTGGGAAGCTACACCTACTCCCCTAGTAAATCCACGAGCCAGAGTGGTTACCTAAGTTCCAAGTTCTATTATAATCGAAATAGCGAGAATGTCTTGAGCATGGTAGCTCCAAAGAAGGAAGGTATTTATGAGATACGGTTTCACGGTCCAAAGCGAAAGATTTTCATTAAACGCCTGGTGTTTCTAGTGGGTGAACCTAATTTAGCTGGACTTTCTTTCACGCTCGACAAGCAACAGTATGGACCTGGAGAAGTCATTACCGTCACTTATAAAGGGAACAAGGACTTGTTCGAGCGGACCTGGTTTGGCCTCTTTAATACCGAAGATGCAAAGTACCATCAGCGATTAGCCTATCGCTTTATCGGAGATGAAATGGGAGGTACCTTAACCTTTAAAGCTCCCATAACCGAAGGGGAGTATGATGTTAAGTGGTATTATGCCGATCAAGGCCCGCGATTGTTGGAACCTCAGCCGTTCACTGTTAGCAGTTCTATCAATGAAAAGAAGACTCGTCAAGACGACTTGAAAGAAGAATTAGATACGAAAGGTAAACTGATTTTTTATGGAATCTATTTTGATTTCAATAAAAGTACCATTCGAAAAGAGTCCATGCCGGTAATACAAGAGATCGCTGAACTCCTCAATACCAATACAGGTCTTGTCGTTAGTATTGACGGACATACTGATAATGTGGGCACAGATCTGTACAACCAAAAGCTCTCCGAACAACGGGCAGCCGCGGTTATTCGAGTCCTGAAATCTCAATTTGGAGTTGCGGCTAGCCAATTATCTTCAAGAGGTTACGGGGAGTCTAAACCTGTCCAAACCAATGAGACGGAGGAGGGCAGAGCAAACAATCGAAGAGTTGAAGTAGTCAAGAAATAGTGTAAGCTGCACTCTATTGATCACAAATATATTTTACATAACTCCGGGCTTCCTTGAGATCTTGATACCGCCTTTCTTTTGCCTTTTGCGCGGCCGCTAATTGAACGCCTAAGTCCTTGGATGTGAAACCTTTTTCCAATTCATCTAGTTGGATGATGTTCATGGCAATTTTGATGTTGATCTGGCTGAGCTGGTTTTTCAAAGCCGTGATCCTACCATTTACCTCGGCTAATTCGCGTTGTTTTTCTTTGTAGGGTTTGGAATCTGTCAGGCCACTATTTTCATAGTTTTTGAGCACATTTTTTATGCGTGGTATCAATTTCTCTTCTGTAGAGATTTTTGCTTCTAGTTTGGCTTTATCGGCTCTATAGCCCACATTTTCAGCTTTTACTTTCTTTATGGTGTTCTTTTTTCCCCAACGATCCCATTCTTTTTTCTGGTCAGAAAGGGCTTTTACCTTTTTTCCGGCTTTCCCATACTCCTTTTCGGCTAAAGCCAGCTTGTCTTTGGCATTGGTGCAATGTATATCTTCAATCGGCCACTTGACGTCCAGCAGGTGTAATTCGCAGCGATAGCAATTGTTTCCTTTGGGCTTGTATGCTTGGGCATCCTTAGCGACCTGATTTACTTTGGATTCAAAGGCCTCATAGATTTCCGCCACTGCTCTACTACTCAAGTTGGGTTTGTGGCCATTGTAAACTCCCGCTGATCCTTTGCGCATTTCTACCCATTTCAAATTCTTGAAGTCGGGTTGCCATTCGCCATTTTTACAAACCATTTGCGGGACGCATTTCCCACTATAGGAGATGTATGGAACTTCCCAATAGACATCCATTGACATATTGTTCAATTTTTCACCAATTCCGGAAATACCATTTGCTGATGCTTTTAGCGCGCTTAAATAAAAAGCGATTACACCGCCGCTCATATCACTGTAGGTAGTTGGACTTTTCCCGCCATCAAAACCGGTAACGATTAGATTATCTGCTGACTTGAAATATTCAATACCATTTAAGGTTGCTTGCAAGTATTCCCTTCCTCTTAATGAATTCTTGAGTTCAGCAGTGGCGTTTCCAGCGGCGAGGGCATTGATTAAGTATTGAGAAATGTCCGCCCAAAGTTGCGGTACTTCATCTCTTTTAAAGGTCGGCTTTTGAATGAAGACAGGATCTTTGGTTGGGTGCGGTAGCGTGAAAGTCACTTCGCAAGCTTGATCTTCTAGTAGCTTTGTTCTATTGTTGGTGCAATCTCTCTCTTGATCATTGGAGGGCTTATTGTTAGGCTTGTCATTATCCGTGCTGGTATCATCCGAAGATTCGGTCTCCTGTTCCTCTTTATTTTCACCGGCTGGAATTTTTCCATTTCCAACCACGAACAAAACTCGGGTAATCATTTTTCTTTTGGGTGATGGGGTAAAGAAACGGAGCTCATACACCCCATCTTTATTGGGTGCCTTGAATCTTAAGACATTTTCTTCATCTCGACTGTAGTACCATTTGGAGGACAAGTACCCATCTTGTCTTTCTGATTTCTCTGGACTGTAATGGTAGATGCCTATTCTCGAGGTTCTGGGAAAATCACTGTTAATGATCAATTTTACTTGAAATTCTTGTTCAGGCTGGATATTCGGAGTAAGTACCTTAAGATCGATAGGTTTGGCTCCGTATTCCAAAACTTTGAATTTTTCCCGCTTTATCACTTTTCCATTGTGCACCAGTCTGAAGTCATAGGAACCAGCTGTTCCCGGGACCTGAATAGAGATTTGGAAGGTTCCTTGATTCTTTAGGGATCGATAACTGATTCTTTCTGAAGATAGGCGGTCCAAGGGGGCATTTTCAGGAAAAGTCCCAATCCAAAAGGAATTGTCTGGTCCAGGGGTCGCATAAATTGTAACGTCGACATATATTTTATTCCCGGGATAGGCGGTACGCTCTCTAAGACTGAAAGTAGCCTCTTGGGCATTTGATATTAATGGGAACGCAAAGAGCGTTAGGTAGAAAATAAGTGTTGATCGTTTCATTACTTGAGTTTTGAAGTGAGTATTCTCTAAGTATGGATATACGAAATTGAAGTAAGATTGTTTTGGGGGAAGGACTTGACTGTACTGGTTTTAGTGACCGCACGACCTTCATCTCCTGCCCTGACCATTCGCCTGTAAAAGGTTTGCGTAGACCACTGTACAACGATAAATAAAAATATGACCACATTCAAGAGCACACCAATCAGTCCAAACCAGGGAGGGTCTTAATCTTCCTTAAACCACTTTTGGGCCTCCACTTCCTCTTGGAAGTACCGTAGCTGCTCCTGATTCACCCCTTGAAAAGGTTTTGGTACGATGAAGCTGATTTTGTCAAACTGTTCTAGTTTGTCAGCCATACGATGGAGCTCATTTTTACAATATCGGAGAACTGCTATAGAAGCAAATTCGTGTTCTCCGAAATCGATCAGCAGACGAGATTGGCCAGTTGCGGCGCTAATTCTTTGGGTAAGCTTATTGATTTCTTTGTGAGTGATCGGGTTTTGTAAACTGATCCTCAATGTGTGGTGAGTTTCGAGTGGTCGATGCATACGTTCTGTTCAATTAGGTGGCAAAATCAGGATGAGCTACTCCTCGGTTTTTGCCAAGAACACAAGTTGCGTAAGTATCGTTCCTTTGAATTTGATTTTGGGGAGATTTTGTTGCGCTACCAAGATTTTTGCCATTTGTTCCAAGAAAAATGCAGCGCATTAGAGTCCAATTCAACCTAATATTGTGGTATTAAAAGACTCAAACCTAGCAAAATGGAATCTAAACAAACGATAGTACTGATTACGGGTGTCAGCCGGGAGGAAGGAATTGGATTTGGCTTGGCTCAAGCCATGGCCAATAATGGATTTACAATAGTTATAACAGCACGACAAAAAGAAAAGGTCGAGGTCCTGTCAGAATTGCTAGCCAAGGATGGTGCGAAAGTGGTCGCCGAGCAGTTAGATATCACCAATGAGGATAGCGTGCAGAAGTTGGTAAGTTTTGTCGAATCTAAATTTCAGAGGTTGGATGTATTGATCAACAATGCTGGTGCAGGCTTGGATTTTGGAGTACATCCACTACAGACTGATTTTGAGATCACGCGCTCGACTTTTGAAGTCAACCTATTTGGGGCCTGGCGTATGGCGAAACACTTCTATCCGTTGTTGAAGGAAAGTGATCATCCACGGATCGTCAATATTTCGAGCGGTGCCGGTTCGTTTGGAGATCCTGTTTTTGGTCTTGGGGTGCATCCGGCTGTGGTCACCTCCTATGGATTATCAAAACTTGCATTGAATGGCCTGACTGTCAAATTAGATCGACAAATGAAAGAGGATGGAATCCTGATAAACTCCGTTTGCCCGGGATTTGTAGCAACAGCACCCGGTATGCTGGAGATGGGGGCACGACCGGTGAGTGAAGCGGTTGATGGCATTATTTGGGCTGCAACGCTGCCTGATGACGGGCCCTCCGGTGGTTTCTTTAGAGATCAGAAGCCTTTACCCTGGTAAGCGAGGAGAAGGTTTCAGGATGCCCGTTGCGAAATACGGTAGTTATTCGGTGTCTTTTGTGTTTCACTTTTAAAGAACTTGATAAAATGCGTCGGCTCAGCAAATCCCAGGTGATACCCTATTTCAGCGACAGTATTTGTGGTGTATTGTAATAAGTACTGCGCTTCGTTGAGTCGCCTCCGGTTGATGATGCGTTTGGCAGTTGTTCCAGTAGCTTGTTTAATAGTCTGACTGAGATGATTGGCAGAAATGTTAAGTAAGGAGGCATAGTCCTCTACCCTAGTTTTCTTTAGAAAATACTCGTTGACCATATATTGGAACTGAGCAGCAATGATGAAACTGGCTTTTTGAGATGCCTTTCGCTCTAAAGTGCCTTCATAGATTCGCCTCACCTTCCAAAGGATGGTTTGAAAGTGAGATCGAATAATCTCTTGACTGAAGCTCGCCTGCAAGTTTTGCTCCTCCAGAATTTGTTGAAACAAGAGCTTCATCCCGGCAAAACTTGTTTCGTCGATGGGAATGAGATTGGATTCATTGATATTGAAAAAGGGGTATTGCTGGAGAAAATTTAGTTGTTCTGCAAATTGTAGGAACTCACTCTTAAAGAAGGTACAGTATCCAAACCAATTTCCTTGTTTTTCCCATTTCACGATCTGCCCTGGGGCAACACATAGTATAAAATTAGTGGGATTGCTGAAGGTGTTGCCATTTAAAGTGTAGTTCAGATCCTCGGTGCCGAAGCTTAGTACTAAGGTGTAGAATCCGGCTCGATGGGGTTCTAGCTGTGAGATTTCCAGGTCATTGCTATCTGCCATATCGAAGCAATGAAACTGTGGGTTTTGGGTGCGCAAGGCAGACCCGGTCAGTTGATGAATCTCATTGATCTCATTGATCCTAGGAATGGTTTGCATGGAGAGATAAAATTTGTTTAGAAGTCATCTCGTTTGTTTACCTGCTGAAGATAGTTTAGTGCTAGGGGCTTTGCAATCCAAGTTCCAATAAAGACCAATTCTGCCAAAGAGGTGTCAAATATCCTACTGCCGCTCCACAAACTCCTTGAACTGCTGCATCCACTTTTCTCCTTGCTTGCGGTACATACTAGGAAAGAGAATAGCGATGAGTCGAGGCATGATCCAGTTCATCCGAGTGTATTCAAATTCGTACTTGTAGCGAGTAAGCGCACGATCCAAGGGAGTGAAGGTACACTTCATGGTATTGTCCATGTGCTTGTGGTGATAAAAGGCTTCGAAGGAATGAGGAAGGTGATTGGCAGTAATGGTTTCTGTCAAGATCATATCCCTTCCATTGTATTCATAGTACATCTTGGAGACAGCTCCTTTTGTCCCGGCTTCACCTTCTAGTAACTCTTTGCGGACAAAGCCATCCTGGTATTCTCCCAGGTAGGTGGGGTCAATAAAATAAGCTGTGACTTTGTCTATTGGGGCATTAATATCTACTGATCCACTAAATTTCATCATGCTAAGTTTTCTAGTTGATTCTCAGCTAAATTAGTGAACCCAGAATGGAAAGGGATTACAAAACGGTTTTGTAACCCCGGATTTTGGCATTTTCTTTTTGAAACAAGGATTTTAGGGGGATTTAGGAAGGTTAGGGGCATGATCTTGCTGCATCTCCTGCATCAAAGAATGGATTTTATTCGAACCCCCATCTATGATAGCTTGCGCCCGTTTGGCATCGTTTGGATCTACCTCTTTGTATTTTAAACTCCAACGTGCCATTTCCATCAGAATAGGGAAAAGATCTATCCCCTTTTGCGTTAAGAGGTATCGGATCTTCTGTTTGTGTTGCGGATCACTGGATTTATGGATCAATCCCTCTTCCTCTAATGATTTTAGTCTGCTAGATAGAATATTGGAGGCGATTTTCTCTTCTGATTGCAAGAATTCTCGAAAGTAATGCTTGCCATTAATCATCATATCCCGAATGATCAACAAGGACCACTTATCGCCGATTACTTCTAGGATGAGATTCTGAGGACAGTAAGATCTGGGAGCTTTCATTTATTAAGTATTGTGTAACTACTTGCAAAATACAATCACTTTCAGTAATTTGCAAGTGATTGTGTTTTGCAATCGGTTTTAAACTCCATATACTCCTATGAAAGTTCAAGAAGATTACTCGACATCCATTCAGGTAAAGACGACAGCAGGGCAAGCCTTCAAGGCTTTAAGTACAGAAATTGACGCTTGGTGGGGGACAAGCAATCGTCCCGCGGACCAACTTGGCATTGATTTTACGGTTGCCTGGGGAGAACCTTGGTATCAATTCAAAGTAGTAGAATATGTAGAACCCAATAGGATTACCTGGGCGTGTACAGATGCAAATCAAATTATTGCTGGATTGGAGGGGGTGCAAAAGGAATGGGTAGGTACTCAAATGCAATGGACCATCCGGGAGATGCCTCAGGGGATGGTCGAGATTACTTTGCTACACCAAGGTCTTGTGCCTGCTTTCATATGCTATGACTTCTGTAGTGCGACTTGGGATAGCTTTGTACAAGAAAAACTTAGCAGCTATCTAGCAAGTGAAGAGCTCAATGGCAATGAGACGTAGCCAAAAAAGGCCCTACCCACTGGTAGGACCAATCAATTAGCAATATGCATTTATCGTCTTAGCGGATCGTATGCTTTTGTCGGTCTACTGCCCCCTACCCTTCCTGCTCTTGCTGCTACTACTGGAACTCCTGCTCCTACTTCCACTGCTGCTTGAGCTTTTACTTCTGTTACTTGAGGTTGAGCTCTTACGAGATTTTGATGGAGAAGTAGTGGCTGCCCGACTTCTACTTCCACTCGATGAACGAGCTTTACTCGATGAAGGTGTAGAGGATCTAGCACGAGTGGTAGATCGACTGCTGGAAGCCTTACTCCTTGATGGTTGCCGAACCTGTGGCGAACTGCTCCGACTAGAACTCCTCGACTGACTAGATCGAGTCTTTGCAGGAGTCCTGGTTTGAGTGCTAGCACTTCTACTGCGTCCTTGCCCTTGACTATAAGTACGAGAAGGCTTTCTCGTTTCCGCAGTTCTTTGTTTGGGAGCGCTGTTGCGTGAAGTGCGTGAAGGCGTCTCGTAAGAACGACTTCTTTGACTAGCTTCTGCCGTGCTCCTTCTTCTTGTATCTTGTCCAGCAGCTTCCTGTGTTCTCTTCCTGCTGACGGAAGAAGAGGCCTGCTGGCGACTATTCGCTCGATCAACATTTCTTGGATTCTGTACTACTTCATTTCTGTTTCTGGAGTTGCCGGCATTACGGTTTCTTGGCTGGCCTGCCTGTCCGCGGTTGATGGGTTGTCTCCCTTGCCTTACTCTTACGGTATTGGTTCGCTGCAGCACAGTTGGGCAGTAGGTGCGGTAGGGGCGATAAAAATTGTGGACTCGAACCACCCGGTGTCGTCTCACCACAATAAAACGGTTGGAATAAATCACGATTCGCGGCCGGAATATGCCCCAACTCAACTGAATCCGTGGAGCCCACCAAGTCGGATAGGAACGCCAGCGGTAAGGTGAGACGTAGGTGCGATATTGACGCCCTAAGATGTGCTGTACAGGCCGCCAATAAAAGACATTCACGTAGGTGCCATAATCAGAGTGATACCTGCCTCGGTTATCCGCATAGTCTTCCCGAGGTTCCACAATGACTTCTCTACCGTACAAGTCTTCATCACCAATGATCTGGAGAACAGCTTCTCTTCGACCGATGACCTCAAGTTCAATGACGGCTACATCTTGTATTTCGTATCGATCGACGACAGCCTGTAGCACAATGGCATGGAAGTTTCCTTGCTGCCGATGTTCCACGCGAACATAATCAATCCTTCCATCATAATTGAGATCAAGATTGTTGACGTAGTATTCTTCTGAGTTCAATCTTCTTTCGAAATTCCGGATGGTAGAGGATTCTCGAAATAAATCTAGAGCTCCTTCCAGACTAAAGTAATCTCCTTCGTAGCCCGTTCGGTCATCTTCATACTGGGCATGTACTCCGAAGAACAGAAAGCACAGTAACCCACTTAGCAATAATTTTTTCATAGTCTATCGTTTTCATATGTTATTCGTCTTTAATGACGGGCTTTTATGGCAATAGGTCACCCCTTCAGGACTACTTTAAATCCAGTTTAACCTAGGTTAATGTAATCATAAAAAGGTGTTTATAGATTTGATAGCCAGGGACTTATGTGGAGTCTTGCTAAGATTGGATAGATAATGGACCTAAGACTTGTTAAGAGGAAATAAAGGTGTTTTGCATTAGTTTTTATGTATTGTTAGGGAAATGTGAAGAGTAAATCGAGGCATCATCAGCTACTTAATTGCTGGTTGACTCACAATTTTTTCCAAAAAATGATCTTGTCCTCTCCTTCTTCGTAAAACGCTCTGATGGTGGCTTCCTGGGTATATTGACACTTTCGGTAGAACGTTCGGGTACGGTCATAATCGGCTAAGCCAGAGGTTTCCACGATCAGGATTCGATGACCTTGTTGCCGGAGTAAGTCTTCGATGTATTGCATCATTTGCGTCCCGATTCCTCTACCTTGCTGCTCTGTATGGACGGCAATGGCGTATAAATTGTAGGTCCCATTGGTCATTCTTTCTGGGGCGCAATAGGCTAAAGATACGGGATGCCCCTCTGCTTCGAAGGTAAACCAAATATCGGTGGAATCTGGGTTGTCAAAGTAATCAGCGATCATATCTTCTAACATACTAGACGGGAAGAGACCCGTGTTGTCCAGTATAAGCTTTAAGGTTGGAAGGTCTCGTCTTTCTACAGGTCTAATTTTCATGGGTAGATGGATTAGTGAATAATGCCACAAAGCTAAGTGCTACTAGTATCCTATTCTTGTATGGTTCTGCTGTTATAGACCTTTGAGGGGCTTAGACCTAACATTTGTTTAAATGCTTTACTGAGATGCGCTTGATCATAAAATCCGCTTCTCAAACCAGCCTCATAGAGGCTCATCTGATCCGAAAGAACATATTGTAGGGTTTCCCGAAGCCGACTCCATACGAGGTATTTCTTGAGGGAAAGTCCCATTTCCTGTTTGAATATATGAGAAAGTCGACTATCAGATAGGTGAGTTTGTGCTTGCAGGCTTTGCATCATCTTAGGGTACTGAATCTCCTTTTTTCTGAAGTAATCCAGACATATTTGTACCCTGGGGTCGACGGCGTTGCCAAATTTTTGCTCCTGTGGTAAATTAGCTAACCATTCATCTAAATATTTTTCATCGCCGAGCACCTTTTTAACAAAAACCCCATCCCGCAAGGGCAACACCAGGTTGTCATATAATGTGTTCAATGACGATATTGATCCTTCAATCATCCATAGCCGAACCGGGTGATCTGAGTAGACCTTATGGTTAACATTTGCATCGATAATGGCGAATGCCACATCCGTAAACAGCTTATCGTTAGTTTCCAATTGTAAGTTGCTGCCGGAAGCAATAATAACTTCCATCGCGGGATGAGCATGCCAGCCCGCTTCCAATTGCTCTAATTCGAAGGAGTAAATTCCAGCATCCGTATTAAACGATAAAATCTTCATGGGAAACAAAGTACCTATTATTGGGTTTTCGAGTTTTGGACTGATGGTTTAGCTTCCACCCTATTGAATTCTAGATGCCGTAGATTTCGGTCTCCTTGTGGAATGTTCAAGGTGAATTTTTCTGGCCCCTCAAACTTTACCAAGGAAAAGGTCGAGTTATCTCTGAACAAACCCTCTCCAAAGTAAATAAGTTCAGTAACAAAAGGAGTATTTGAGACCAATAAGGAATCTTTTACCGATAGGCTCAAACGATGCTGAATATCTGCACAGAAATAGGTGCCAGCCCAAGTAGTCAAGGGAGTGGAGGGAGCCGGGACTTTCCTCCAGGTACGATCTACTACCTCCTTATTCTTATTGATTAACCTTTGGTCTGGTAAGCTTAGTTCATACGAATAATTGCTATCCTCTTGCTCTACCAAGGTGCTATCATTCTTAAGTGAAGATAAATAGCCTCCATCTCTGTTTTCCAGCCAATTCACCCGAAAACGCTTGTCAGCAGCTTCATACTGTATATGGAGAAAGCTAAACAGCTCTTCATTGTAGTAATACCCGCTCCATTGTTCGATTATATCGGTGTTAGGACTAAGAGACTCCCATTTATCCGGAGCAGGAGTTTCTCCCTCCTCACTGATTTCCTCCCTGTTTTCAACTTGAAAATATTGATCTACGATAGCATTGGCTTTCTGGAAGGCATTGTGCGGATCAGAATTGGAAAGTACGATTACAGAAAAAGGAACCGCTTCGAAGCGGATGTAAAAACTGCGATAACCGCCTC
>JAHQWA010000097.1 GCA_019634045.1 Saprospiraceae bacterium | reverse complement strand
GACAATTGGATGCTCGGTTGGACCGGATTGGAAACCTACAAGTACTTAGGTAGCAAACAGCAAGGAGGAGGAAAAGTCGTGGTAGATCAAAATGCTAATTGTGAAGTCGATAGTTTGGAGAGTGGCTTTGATGGCTTTATCCTGAGTTTTAGGGGAGCGGACGATACACTTTTCACGCAAACAAATGCTAATGGGGAATACACTATTAGCTTAGATTCGGGGGAATACGTTGTGCACCTGGATCTACCCAATGAATATTGGAGCATTTGCGACAATGATTTATTGCTAAACGTTCAGGATACCAGCTTAGTTGAATACCCCAATTTTGTGTTGCAGGCTGCGCAATCTTGTCCGTTCTTAACCGTAGACGTGTCCACGCCTTTCTTACGACGATGTTTTGATAATACCTATCAAATCAATTATTGTAATTCAGGAACGATTCCAGCGGCTGATGCGGAAGTACAACTGTTATTAGACTCATCCTTCACATTCGTAGAAAGTAGTCTACCATTTTCTGTAGCAGATGGTCTACTATACACCTTTCCTGTTGGCGATCTGGACGTAGGTGAATGTGGGAGGTTTTATCTCACGATCAACTTAAGTTGTGAAGCATTCCTGGGTCAAAGTCACTGCCTCGAGGCAGTCATTAGTCCAAATACGCCCTGTAGCCCTCCTACGCCCAGTGCACGGATTGACATCACTGGTGGGTGCGAAAATGGGAACATCGAGTTTTCGGTGGAGAACGTCGGAGAATTGGACATGAATGCCCCTAGTGAATTAATTGTGATCGAAGATGACGTAATGTTTCTTACGCAACCATTTCAATTGGAACAGACCGCTGCCTTGCCGGTGATGGTCATACCTGAAGGGAAAACCATACGGATTCAAACCTTACGTATTCCAGATGACCCTACCAAAGGAGTGGTTAGTCGAACCATTGAAGGATGCGGAACCAACGGAGAACTTGATCCCCCCTATAGCACGGGATTTGTGAATCAATTCCCCTTGGATGAATACGAAGACCATGTAGCCGTCGATTGTCGAGCCAACCAGGGCGCTTTCGACCCCAACGATAAACGAGCCTTCCCCGCCGGCTATGGCGAGGAACACGCCATCACCCCAGAAACGGAATTGGAATACTTAATTCGGTTCCAAAATACAGGAACGGATACCGCATTTACGGTCTTGGTGCACGATACACTTTCTTCGTATCTGGACCCAACGACGATCGAGGTGGGTGCTGCTAGCCATGACTTTGAATGGAAACTCATGGATCGCCTATTGGTTTTTCATTTTGCAGATATTATGCTCCCAGATAGTAATGTCAACGAGCCGGCTTCGCATGGTTTTGTACAATTCAAGATTAAGCCGTATGTGGATACGCCGCTCAAAACGGTGATTCCCAATGAAGCAGCCATCTATTTTGACTTTAACGAGCCAATTTTGACCCCAACGATTTTCCATACATTGGATCGTAACTTCATTGTGATCCCTAACATTAACAGCACGGAAGAAGTAGAGCTGTCGAGGTTTCGATTTTATCCCTCCCCGATTCGTCAGGAAGCCATCCTGGAACTAGAGGATAGGAGCCTGAGCAACGGACAATTCCGCCTGATCAATGCATGGGGGCAAGTAGTTATTCAAGATACATTTATCGGTCAACGATATCAATTCCATCGAATGAATTTGAGTACAGGATTGTATTTCTTCCAAGTATTTGAAGATGGAAACCTATTCATAAGCGGGCAGCTGATCATTCAGTAAGGCTCCCACCTATTAACCAAAAACGACCTCCTAGCTCTGCAAGCGTTCAACTTGCCAGATGTGGCTGCGTCAATCAATTACTTTCATTCCCCTCAAGCGAGCATCGAGGGATCCTGGTGTTCATTGCCTTTTCGGCAGGGAGCTTACTGGATTTTTCGTGCCAAACATAATTTAAAAAGCAGCAAATCCTCGGACAGAAGGCTCCAGTCTTCTGATGGGCTTGCCTTGTACACATGATCACTATAAAAACAAAAAGCTATGCGAATCCTAATTGACATAGGACACCCTGGACACGTACACTTATTCAAGCATTTAGCGCACAGAATTATTGCCGAGGGCGGTGAGGTCCTATTTACGGTAAGAGACAAGGAATGTGAATTGGAGTTGCTGGAAGCAGAAAACTTCCCCTACAAGAACTTCGGTAAACATTACAAAAGTCTCTGGGGAAAATTATGGGGTTTAGCGAAATTTGACCTAGAAATGTTGGCCACTGCTTGGCATTTCAAGCCTGATCTCTTGCTGAGTCATGGCTCCATCTATGCCGCACATACAGCCTTTCTCCTTGGGAAGAAACATCTGTCTCTAGAAGATTCGGGCAATATGGAGCAAATCCTCCTCTATCGTCCATTCACGGAAACCATCTTAACTCCAGATGTATTGGTGGAAAAACTGGGACCGAAGCAGATTCGCTACAATGGCTACCACGAAATTGCCTACCTCCACCCTAAGTATTTTAGACCGAACATTCGGGCCTATGAGTGGTTGGGCTTGGACATCGATACGCCCTATGCTATTGTGCGCTTTGTATCCTGGAATGCCACACATGATGTTGGACATAAAGGCCTTACGGATCAGGACAAGATCAAGTTAATTGCCAAACTTTCTGAAAGCAGGAAGGTCTTCATTAGTGCAGAAGCCGAGTTACCGCCTGAATTAGAAGAGCATAAAATCCGCCTAGCACCAGAACAGTTGCATGATGCCTTATACTTTGCGGATATCGTGGTCAGCGAGGGTACTACTATTGCTTCCGAAGCAGGAGTACTAGGGACCCCTGCAATCTATATCAATTCGATTACTAGAAGTTATGTGCAAGATCAAGAGAAGTATGGCCTCGTTTTCAATACCTGCAAATCCGAGGAAGTCTTTGCCTTAGTTGACCAAATTTTAAATGAAAATCGGTCTACCTTCCGGGAGCGAAAAGAAAAATTGTTGGCTGACAAAATCGATGTGACGGAATTTCTGTATCAATTCATTATGGATCGCTATGTCAAACAACTGCCCGCCGCTCTATCAGGACGGGCCATAGTAACCTCTTCTTAGATAGAAGTTTATCGAAGCGGCTCTTGGTGGTGCTGAGGCCGCTTCGGTAATCCAGCTACTTTCTGATTCATTGAATAGAAGCCTATGTTAGCTGGGCGGAAGGCCATGGATTCTGTTCTTTTCCTTATTTTTCCCCTAAAATGCGCGAGATTACGTTCAGCGACCCACACCGCCAAAAGCATTTCAACTTATTTAATCATATGAACCATCCGCATTATTGCATTTGCGTTAATGTGGACATTACCAAGCTGCTCCCCTATTTAAAGTCTAGGGAAATCATGTTTACGCCAGCCGTCGTGTACCTCATAAGTCGAGTCGCCAATGAAATCCCTTCATTTCGACAGCGGATCCGTGGTGAAAAGGTCATCGAATACGAACGTGTCAACCCCTCCTTTAGCGTAAACACCAAGGTATCCGACGTGTTTAGCTTCTGTGAAGTGGAATATCAGGTCTCCGCTTCCGCCTTCATCCAGTCAGCGAAGGCTCAGATGAAAAGGATGGAAGAGCATCCCGTGTTGGAGGATCAAGAAAGAGACGACTACCTTTTTCTGTCTTCCCTACCCTGGGTTAGCTTTACGGGCTTGACACATGCCATGCACTACCACCCTTGCGATAGTGTACCTAGGATTACCTGGGGCAAATACTTTGAGGAAGGTGATAAAATCAAGATGCCACTTTCTTTGCAGGTACATCACGCCTTGGTAGACGGCCGGCACATTGGCCAATACTATATGCGATGGGAAGCACTAGCTGCCGACCCTCTTGGTTGGTTAGCTGAGATGTGAGCGCTCTTTGGACCAATCAAGAAAATTAATATAATCCAATACCCGTTCCGCCTGCAAAGTCTCCGAAACTTCAGAGAGTTGGCTATGAAGTTTGGCAAAAGCAGATTTCATATCAGATTCGCCGATGGTACTAATTTGTACAAAAAACCGCAGTAGCACTTGCTCATACGTAGCAATGGTTCCATGTTTTTTCAAAAAACGCCGCATACTACCGACGTAGTAGCGAAGTACAAAGTAGTTCTCCAATTCCGTATGCACCATCAGGTTGAGCCAACGAATATATCGCTGTAGATCCAAGCGCTCCCCGATAAACTTACCATTCAGCACTCGATTGATCCAGTGTAAAGACTGCTCGTAGTCCTCATCCCAAAAATGAAGGTTGGCAAACTGAAACCAAAAGGATAGGAGATAGGAGCTAGGGACATTCCCTTTTTGATTTTGAAGAAAAACCTGGATATCCTCGATGGCACCTTGCGCGGCTAGGCGATCTTTTCGATCCCGGTACAATTCCAATTCAATATTGTAAGTCCGAAGGATCAGGCGGATCGTTGGTGTATCCAGTTGTGGCAAACTCGCATAAAACACCTTTGCTTTTTGAATCAATTCCAAGGCGGGAGCTTGTTTTTTTTCAAAGAGTAATAACCCCAATAAATTATTTAGGTTGGACGGCCAAATGCTAGGGTCGTTTTTTAAATGCTTGGGGTATCGTTCCAAATCGTTGACCAAAGCCGTCAAGGTAGTTTCGGCCTCTTGAATTCTCCTTTCATTTAATAATTGCAGGTAATCCACATTGGCTCGTAAGATGCGGGCTTGCAGAGAAGGGCGAGGATTGCTCGGATCTGGCGTTAATTGCAGCAATTTCTGCCAAAACCCATTAAGTTGCTGTAGATCCGTAATTACCTGATGTTGCTCTTGCACCACTGCTCCTATCCGTTGCCGATCTCCGGGAGTTTGAGCTTGAATCAGTTTCCGTTGCCAGAAAAGTACATCCAGTTTAGCCGTATCTAACTCATAGGTATCGGCAATCCGGCCGGCCTGCTGGCAATCTCGTTCGGCCAGCGGATACAAGCCCTTGAGGTAAAGAATCTCTACGTTTTTCAGTAGATCATTGACTCTCGCCTTTTGTGAAATCTCACGATGATAATTCCGCAGGGCTTGCAAGATCAAATCGTAGAGATAGCGCTTACTTAAATGAAAATGTTTAACAAATTTATATTCTTTGAATTTTACTTTTAAGACCTCCTCATCATATTCCTCCTGTTTATCTATGGCCGTCAATAACTGGAGATAGATAGCTTCTTTATTGGCATGTTTGAAGTTTATTTTTAGGTACCTCTTCTCCGTCCGAGATAGGGATTTGATCAGATGGAGGAGAAAGTCCTTGCGTTTCATAGAAGTTATCGTAATAATCTATTGCAATATAACAATGTATTTGAAATTTACATTTTAAAAAAATAGTGCCTTACCAATTTGTTTCATGATCATACTTTTGTGTCAACAAGAAAAGATATTAGTTAACCTTAAAACTACGGATCATGGCAAACGCAATCAATTGGTTTGAATTACCCGCCAACAACTTTACCAGAGCTGTCAAATTCTACAATGAAATCACCGGAAAAGAATTACAATTCTTCGATCAAGGAGAATTACAAATGGCCTTTTTTCCAACAGAAAACAATGGTGTGGGCGGATGCGTCACCTATGGTAATGGCAACCAACCGAATGCTACGGGCGCACTAGTTTATCTCAATGGAGGAGAAGATTTAGCCAATCCCCTTTCTAAGGTAGAAGCAGCTGGCGGTTCGGTAGTGATGCCCAAAACCCCCATTGGTGAAAACGGATTCATGGCCATCTTCATGGATACAGAAGGTAACCGAGTAGCCCTTCATTCCATGGCCTAAGGAATACCCACTATCCCGACCCATCAAGAAGGCAGAGGTGAGCAGGCCAATACATCCCAGAATTCTCACCTCTGCCAACTTTTCTTTAAAAACCCTTATCTATTAAGTCCTGTTTACTATGAGTCATACCAGTCTATCTGTGCAATCTATTTCTCCTTCTGCCACTTTCGATTTTCAAAGTCAATACACCGAAATCAATGGACATAAAATCCACTATATTGAAGTAGGGCAAGGGGAACCTATTTTATTCGTACACGGCAATCCCACCTCTTCCTATGCCTATCGAAATGTGATTAAGGCAGTAGCAGAACAAAGTAATAAACGCTGTATCGCATTGGATCTTCTCGGCTTCGGTCGATCCGATAAGCCTAATATTACCTACTCATTGAAGGTCCACACCGATATTATTCAGGGATTTATCGAACAACTAGATCTCCAGTCCGTAATCCTGGTGGCAGAAGATTGGGGAGGGTTCTTAGGAAGCTATGTAATGACGCAGCAACCCGATCGCTTTGAATCAGCCATTCTAATGGAGACCTTCCTTTGGGCCATGGAGTGGGAAAAAGACTTTGATCCTAGATTCAAGTTGCCTTTTAAACTGATGCGTTCTCCGCTCGGTTTCCTATTTACGCGGGTCTTCAATATCATGGTCAACAAACTGATCCCTGAACATTGTCCAATTTCTGATGAGTCCTTGCAATATTACAAGGATAGCCTGCCTGACTTTGCCTCTAGAAAAGCGATGGGAGCTTTTCCTAATCTCCTCCCGATCAATGGACACCCCAAGAATAGTTGGGGTATGGCACAGGAATTGCAAGCAGGTTTAAAGAAGATTGACTTTCCCGTTTTATGGTTGAAAAGTGATCCTGGCGTGGTGGTTTCTAATGTGAACCCCTGTGGAATGGAAAGATTGGAAGAACTACAATCGATACTACCCCAAATGATTGTCAAAGACTTTGGCCCTGGCTACCATTTCTTGACGGAAGAAAACCCCGAAAAGGTAGTCGCCTTTATCAACGAATGGATAACTTTACTTAAGCATGAACAGTAGTCAAACTGCTGTTCCAAATCAATACCTAAACTATGGCTTTTTTCACCGATGATTTCTGCGGATTCTTCCGGGAGCTTGCGAAAAATAATAACCGTGACTGGTTTCACGACCATAAAAAGCGATATGAAGCTTCCGTCAAGAAACCTTTTGAAGCATTTGTTGCCGAAATGCTAGATCGCATCAATAAGGAAGATCCTCGGGTACAGATTACCCCCAAAGATGCCATCCTTAGAATTAACAGAGACATCCGTTTTTCCAAGGATAAGACGCCCTATAATCTCCATCGTACCGCCTTTTTATCTGCTGGTGGTCGAAAAGACAAAGAAATCCCTGGCTTCTTTCTTCGCTTATCTCCGGAAATGATAGGCGTGATGGCAGGTGCTTACCAACCTAGTAAAGAGAACCTTCAAAAGATCAGAACAAGTATCACTAATAACACATCTGATCTAAACAAAATACTTGATAATAAGTCTTTTATTGATAAATTCAGTGCTATAAAAGGAGAACAAAATAAGAGAATACCCAAGGAATTTCAAACCGCCGCTGCAACGATCCCTTTAGTAGCCAATAAACAATTCTATCTGATGACGGAACTGTCTTCAGACTGGATCACCAAGGACGATCTGGTAGATCACCTGATGACCTATTATCACACCGCCCGCCCCTTTAATGACTTTCTTCAAAATGCCATGGAATCATGACCGAAGCGGAAGCCCTGTACGAATTCATTAGAGATAAACTCTGCAAGGAAGATGGCGTGGCGATTGGCAAAATGATGTCCGCTCCGGCCATCAAATGCAAAGGGAAAGTTTTTACCTTCTTCCACAATGAAAAAATGACCTTCAAGCTGGGTAAGGATTTCGAGCCGGAGGAAGAAGGCTTGCAAAACTGTAGCTTTCTGAGTCCCTTCAAAAACAAGCCCCCCATGCGTGCTTGGGTCAATGTACCGTTCGAAGAGAAAGATCGATGGGAGGACCTAGCCCGCTTGGCACTCGACAAGATACGATGAGTTAAATTTAGCTAGGTCCTTGTCAATTGTCCACTTATTGAGGTCACAATTGTTTTTCCTTGCTATTTTCGCTTTAGCAATGACGAAAATAGTATGAAGCACCACCTAATAGGACTATTGGCACTATGTATTCTTTCTCCGCTCCAATCCCAAATTCGGTTCACTGATGCCAGTGATAAGCTATTCTTCCAAGAAGTAACCAGTGGGGTAGCTATTGGCGTAGCAGACATGAATGGAGATAGCTTAGATGACATTATTCGCCTTCATGATACCCGTCGATTACGTATTGATTACCAACAAGCAGACTCTTCTCATTTCGCTGGTGTAAGTCATAATACGCTCTTTGGCGGACAATGGAGCCTCTGTATTGGGGATGCCAATAACGATGGATTTAATGATATTTTTACTGGTGGCATTTACAATGGGCTGAAAGTTTTACTCGCTAAGGAAGAAGGAAGTTTCTATCAATCAAGGGTCTATACCTCACCCAGCATTTTCTTGCAGGGTTCCAATTTCGTTGATATTAATAATGACGGAGCCTTAGATATCTTCGCTTGTCATGATGAAGGGCTCTCGGTTGTGCTTCGAAATGAAGGAGACGGTCAGTATACCCCAGATACTACCTTACTACAAGCAGTCTCAACAATCCCTTCTGACAATTCTGGGAACTACGGTTCGGTTTGGACAGATTTTGACAATGATTTAGATCTAGATCTCTATATCTCCAAGTGTAGGGAAGGCGTTCAGGACCCTGGCGATGGAAGGAGACTTAATTTGCTTTTTCGTAACGACGGGGATGGACAATGGTCAGAAATTACTGATAGTCTTGGATTGCAACCTCGAGCGCAAAGTTGGGCGGCTGATTTTGCAGATATTGATAATGACGGGGATTTCGACTGTTTTATCATCAACCATGACCAACCTTCGCAATTGCTTTTGAATACGGGTGACCATCAATACATAGACATCACAGACAGTATCAATCTCCATCCGCTGATCAGTGAAAGTTTTCCGGGTATCCAATGCAAATTTGTTGACTTCGACAATAATGGTTTCGTTGACTTATTGATAACTAGTACCGGAGACCAGCATGTGCTCCTACTAAACGAGGGCAATCTCAATTTCACAAATAGCAGTGATAGCCTCCTCACACCTAGAAGAATACAATCTGCTGCCATTGGGGATCTCAACAATGATGGCTTCTTAGATTTGCTGGCAGGATTTGCCAATAATTACAACCAGCCAACGGACGAACCAGATCGCCTGTACCTAAATGAAGGAAATGACAATCACTTCTTGAAGGTCTTACTAGAAGGTAGCCTTTCCAATAGAAATGCCATTGGCGCCCGTATTACTAGCTATGGTCCTTGGGGAATCCAGATAAGAGAGGTGAGAAGCGGGGAGGGATATGGAGTGATGCATTCCTTTACTCAGCATTTTGGCTTAGGTCAATATGAACAAATCGATAGTGTGGTCATCGATTGGCCTAGTGGTGTGATAGATCGGATCAGTAATCCTGGGATTGATCAGTTGCTGGTCGTGCAGGAAGGAGAAAGTTGTACAGTGGGGCTGTCCTTTAGCTGGGAAGCTGCGGAATTCGAGCTTAGTTTTCAATCCTCCTTGCCGGATTCGCAAGCGGTATATTGGTCTTTTGGAGATGGGAGTGACACTCTACTAGCCATTGCCCCTACGCACACCTTTGAGTCGATTGGCGAATATGAAGTATGTGTAGAAGTCGAACTCAGTTGTGGCCTGACCGAGCGCTTTTGTCAAGACCTTACGGTAGCATGTATCCCGCCAACTGGTTTTTTTTCGGTGGAGACCGATGAACTTCACTTGAATTTGAGCCCAATCGATGAGGATGGCATTCTTCATCAATGGACCTTTGGAGATGGAAGCGATACTGCCTATACCGCTCAAGTTACGCATCAATATGATTTACCAGGAGATTATGAGATTTGTCTTACCATCACTGACAACTGCCAGACAGCTATTAGTTGCCAGACGGTCGAGGTTCGTTGCACCCCTCCTACTCCGGATTTCAGTATAGTAGCCGATGAATTGGAGGTTACTTTCTCAGATGCTTCTATCGGTGGCCCTACGGATTGGACCTGGTTTTTAGGGGATGGCAATCAATCTAGTGATAGTGCATTTATCCACACCTATGACCTACCCGGCACCTACGAGATTTGCCTAAGAGTATCGAATATTTGCGGAGGAGAAGATCAAATGAAATGTCAAAGTATCACCCTTTCCTGTAGCCCTCCTACTGCTAATTTTGGATACATAGTAGAAGAGCTTACGCTAAGCCTGGTCGATAGCTCCGATCTTGCCACCACAGACTGGTTTTGGACCTTTGGAGATGGGGACACGTCGACGGTAGCTAACCCTAGCCATTCGTTCGATCTAGCCGGCCAATATGAAGTCTGCCTCAGTAGTGCAAATGTTTGCGGAAGCAGTCAACATTGTCAATTGATCAATGTAGGTTGTGCTCCCCCCATCGCTAGGTTTATAGCCATAGGGGAAGAACTCCAGCAGGCCTTCCAAGATAGCTCATTGCATGCACCATCTTCTTGGTACTGGACTTTCGGAGATGGTAACAGTAGTGTATTGCAGGCGCCCATTTACACCTACGCGGAATCCGGCACCTATGAGGTTTGTCTAAGGGTGGAGAACCTCTGCGGCATTGATCAGCAATGCCAAAATCTGACTATCATTAATACGGCTACACAGCAGCCAACTACTGGACAGACCTATCGAATTTTCCCCAATCCAAGCAATGGGATAAGCACCTTAAGCTGGAGGTTCGGAAGTCCGCCCCCTGAGCAAGTGGACATTGTTACCCTGCAAGGAAAACGCATTCAACAAATCGATCTCCATTCATCCTCCCTAAATTCCATACCGATTGAAATAGAGGAAACGGGCTTATATCTGGTCCGAGTGCAAGCCAAAGGGCAAGCGGTGTGGCTGAAGTATGTGAAAAAGTAAGGTAGGCCCCTCCGTTCAAAGTCTTATGCAATAGGCCACAAATAGGTCAATGGTTCCATGGGAGAAAATTAAGACTCGCATAGTCCCTTCCTACTAAGATGGACTTTAGCCATTTTAAAAGCTTTAATTTTTCATTGTAGGGGCGAATAGGTTTCATGCATAATTCTAATTATTTGATAATTAGACGTTTATAGATCTAAGTAAAGAAGCCTGTAGAGGCTGATTACTTTTAACCTAAATTTTGCACATCGGTTTTGAAACCTGATGTTCAAAATTATGATGTGTTCCGGCAGGGATACCTCAGGAAAATTCACCGCCGACTGGGTGGAGCCGTTGTCACTGAATCGAATCAGCTTTTCCGCTACTTC
>JAHQWA010000096.1 GCA_019634045.1 Saprospiraceae bacterium | reverse complement strand
TGCCCCTTCCTCCCACCTGATCTATACGGGTACTGTATACCCAGAATGGACAGGTCATCATTTTATGGCTACTTTGGCCAACGAAAGGCTTTTCAGATTGACTTGGGACGGCTCCAACCTGACCCAGCAGGAGACCTTATATCGCAATAGTTTAGGCAGAATTCGCCACATTACTCAATCTCCTGATGGTTTCATTTATTTGTTGATTGATGATGACCAAGGGGCCCTCGTTAAGTTAGCTGTAGATTAAAACAGTGCCAGCAAGAAGTCCAAGTAAATGGGATATAGTAAGTGGTAGTTAGGCAAGGAAAGTGATCTTGAAAGTGCTTTTTAAAGTACGAGATTTCATAGAGCTTACAACAATTGTATTTCGGAACCTTCTACCGTTCTTTCCTCTCCATAAGCATTTCTTCATATGACAGGAGTGACAACATTCTAAGGTCCAAGTCGCGTCCCGACAACTGCGAAATTTCCTACCGAATAAGGCCATTAACAATGGTTTCCAAGGCACCCACTCTTGCCGTCTCAATCGTCAAACGATACAGTGGGTGACTAATTTAAGCGCGGAAAAGCGGAAGTCAATAGCCTCCTCGCAAGCACTTCTCAAGGTGTCAAATTTCATTAACAAGTTCGCAATTACAATTCGATACGATGCGCCTGCATTCCCTCCACATCTTTGCATCGTCAGTTGATTTTGTTTCACCCATTAAAATTGAAAAAATGAAAAACTTGTTAATTATTCTTTTGACTTTTATTGCCTTTTCCACTTTTGCTCAAAACAACCTACAAACAACTAAAGAAGCCGAAGTAGCGCATAAGTATAGGATTAGTTTTCCTGCCATAATCTTACCTCAGTTAGTAGAAAAATCCTGGAACGATCGCAAACATACCCAGCACATAGAGCTCCATGTCAAACGCAACTTAGATGACAAGAATATCATCGGGATAAAGCTGGCTACTTGGCGACTATTCCAACCGATGGGGATTCTTTGGTCCGACGGACTTTTGGATAAGGTAGAATCTGAAAGCGAATTCTACCCCGGGCACGTACGAGAAGCTGGAATAGGAATAACTTACCAGCGCATGTTGTGGAAAGGGCTATTTGCTACCGTTGAAGTTTTGCCGCAGTTCAAAACCTATCTAGACGAGAATAAAAATAAGGTAGGAGATGGCTTTAAGCTATACAATTCCTATCACCTCGGGTACCATGTCGCCTTTGGTAAGAATAAACGGTTTTTCGTCGAACCCCAAGTGCATTGTCAACACTGGATGTTTGATACAAAATCACCAGAAGGATTCAGAGCGCTGGATGATAAATGGAGGAACTATTTCCTTTTCGAACCTAATCTTTACTTCGGGGTGAATTTCTAACACCTCTCTGGTAGGAATTGTCGAGCTAAGTTCCAATTGGCTCCAAAGACTCACCTTACCATCGCTGAGCTGATTTCAAATAATTATTTTTTCACCATTAATTCAGCACCTTTTAATGAAATTTATATAATGAAGTTGTTTAAAAGTGATTGATTGGCTGCAATTCGAGGGAAAAAGAACCTGAAAACGGCTTTTTTCTCCACCGTAGCGCTGCTATCCCGCCTGGCGGCCCGACAAGTGCTGAAGAAAAAACCCGTTCCCAGAACCTTGTTCCTTCAAATTTCGCTTCAAAAAAACATTCTTAAACAGCTTCAATGAGGATGGAAGATATAGCAAAGTATGGACTAGCAACCGAATAAACCATGAAAGTCAAATACAACACCATTGGAAAGGACTATAATGTAACGCGAAAAGCGGATCCGCTTTTAACTGAAAATTTGATCCAATATTTAGCGCCAGACAAGGAAGGCATTTACCTAGATATTGGATGTGGGACAGGAAGTTACACCCATGAACTTCAGAAAAGAGGATACCGCTTTATCGGAATCGATCCATCCGAAAGAATGCTGACTGTAGCTAAAAAAAGGAATAGCAACATTGAATGGCGTTTGGGTACAGCTGAAAATACGGGATTGTCCCCCCATCAAGTGGACGGCATTACTGGTTCTCTAACCATTCATCATTGGACCAACTTGGAAAAAGCATTTCAAGAACTTTACTCGATTCTGAAACCAGGAGGGAAGATCGTGATATTCACCTCCACGCCAAAACAAATGAAAGGCTACTGGTTGAATCACTATTTCCCAAAAATGTTAGAGGATTCCATTATTCAAATGCCAGCATTAGCGAAGGTGCAACAAGCCATGGAACGGGCTGGCTTTGAGGTTTCAACAACAGAGAAGTACTTTATCCAACCGGATCTAGAAGACAAGTTTCTGTATTGTGGAAAACACCATCCCGAAATGTATTTTGATCCACAAATTAGAAACGGCATCTCATCCTTCTCCTCTCTGTCCAACAAAGTAGAAGTGGAGCATGGCCTTACAGCCTTGAAGTCAGATATCGATTCAGGTAAGATTAATCAGATCATCAGTAGATATGAGAATCAACTGGGTGACTACTTGTATATCATCGGAAAAAAGCAGACAACTGAAGAGGAGTAGTTCGTCTAGCCTAACCCTTATATCTGATGAACTTTGTCAAACTCCAATCAAAAGCTCTCGTGCAGCTTGGTGTTTATCCACCGACCTGACAATTCCCGTACAAAATTAACCCTTAGATAACTCCCAAGAAGTATCTTCTTTGCCCATTTTCCAATATATTGGGGTAATCCAACAAATGAAATACTATGGGACAATACTACCAAATCATCAACGGCCAACGCTATAATGCATCATTGATCAATAACGCATCATTCCGCACCCGCGGCGCTGGCGATGGAAGGATCTCTCTGCAGGACGCCCAAGACCTCTGGCAACTCGCTATGGACGGCGGAAGAATCACAGAGATCGAGGAGGCCACCATCGCCTATTTGCTGGAAGCTTTCAATTGGACAGCGGCGGCCACAGAATGGATACAAGGAGAGTTGGCTAAGCAGGTAGAAGAAATCAAGTCCTACTATCGAGTCATTGATGGGTTGCGATATGATCGCAAGGTCTTGGATGAAGCCGATGCTAGGACTCAAGGCCAAGGGGATGGGCGAATCTCACAAGATGATGCTGAGTTTCTACTTCCTTTATTCGGTGACTTTGGAGATGTAACCATCATTGAAGAAAGGACGCTGCAATATGTCCTAGAGAACTACAACTGGACAGAAGCCGCTCAAAATTGGTTTTTGGAAAGAGTCACTCGTATTAGCAGACAGTCACAAGTTTCCGGCTTGCTGATCGCTATCTTGAAATATGAATTTGAATTTGAGCGACTCAGTTTGGCTTATTTTGAAGATGAAGCCCTCCAACAAATGTTGGACTTTGAGAATAAAGTAAGTCTACCAGATGCCCTCAGAAAAGTCCTTGATAATCTATTGAACAATACCGCAGAGGGTGCCATTCGAGCTAATCTTTCCTATTATAACGATGCGGAATACAAAGAATTCCTGGAAGGTGGGCGCCTCGTTTTGCTCCCTGGTGATATTGCTTCAGAGCCTTCTTTATCTAGCTTTCCTACGCCCCTAAGAGGTGAATCTTTGGCGACAAACTGGATTTTGGGGCTCGAACTATTTGATCTGAGTGATGACATTTATTGGGTGATCGTACCACGTGATGGCCAAGGTGAGGTCTACAATTATATCGGTGGTGCCAATGTAGAAGATGAATGGCCACGGCCGGGAGGCGAAGCCTACTTCTTCATAGAAGTCAAATCCTGTGATCTCCCCTACCCCGGTATTACGGTGGATGTACAAGATCCTAACGGCAATTATATCGTTGGCAAGAGTAATGCAGCCGGAGTAGTAAAAATCACTGGCCCTGCAGGTCTATACTCCATTTATGCCTCCGATGGATGGAGCTCCCAATCTAAAAGTTTCGAATGGGACGGGCAGGGGACGGACCAAGTACGAGCAGTCGTATTGGATTGCTAATCCCGATCCTTCTGATCCACTACTTAAATCTTCTAGGAATAGCTTAGGGTTTTAATCTTATCTTTTCTTAACCGAAAGTTGCCAATTCTATCTCATTCCTGCCAAGCCGCTCTGGCAACAGCACATTTACAGACAAGTTTTTTCTATTTAAGGCCTAAATCCTTAACTTAAAGCTACAAAGGCATTGACTTAAAACCCATATGTCATTGCTGCACATCTAGAACCCATAAAATACAACACGAATGGATTACTACTTGATCAAAGGGGAATTTCACGTAGTGGGCTACTCACCAGATGGAGACTCACTCATGTTCGAAGCCAGTAACAAAAAACACTGGGAAAAGATTGTAACGGATCATCGCGAAATCTTTGACGAAAAACTGGAAGCAGGAAGTGGCAGTGTTCAACTCCGGCTCCAAGGTATTGATGCCCTTGAAACCCATTACTCTCCTTCACCCGTCCCCAAACCCAAGGATTTTAAGAAGAAATCATCTAGCAAAGCTGAAAAACCTAAGATGGGTAAGTTTCGCCAGCCAGCTGAATATGGAGATCTAGCTACGGCGCAATTATTGGAATATCTAGGGGTAGAGAAAGGATCCTTAAAGTGGAAAAATAGTGGCTGGGGCGGTGCTTATCTAAGTCAAATAAAAATCAAGAGTGGTAAATCCGTCCGTACCTACAAAAAGAAGAATGCAGACCCCATCAAGGGCTATGTAGTGGTCAATGATATGGATAGAAAAGGGCGACCTATTGCCTGGGTATTTCCGGGTAAATCTAGCACTAGGGATGGTTCTCGACTAAGTGCTAGTAAACTCGCTGGTATATTGAAGAAATCGGGTAATTACAAATTGGTTTCCAATGGCCTAGTGTACCCCTACTTCTTCTTTACCTTGGAAGCCGCACTGAGAGATATCCTCATGCATGCTGTCACCAATGCGCAAAGACAGAAAATGAACATCTGGTCAGGCGACAAAACCTCCAAAGGCATTACCACCAAGAAATTCTCACAGATCACGGACAAACATTTGATCTTCCCCTACCTCTTTCGCCGAATGGTCAAGCATCAGTATCGCCGGATGATGGAGGGATATTGGCAAGCTGTAAACAAAGGCACCAAGTATACACCCAAAACGGAGGCCCTGTTTCTGGACACTTTCTTCGATGATACCAATCCTTATGTCTTTATGATTAAAGAACGAGAATTCAAGCGACTAAACGAGGTGATCCGAGTAACAAAAACTAAAATCAGGTTTTCTACGCCACCAGAAAACATCGTTTTCCTATCCTAAAACCTTTTGCACCTCGAGATATCGTTGACCGAAAAGACCAACAATGGCAGAGGTTGTTCTCTCCTGCCATTGTCAGCTTACGCCCCCCATGCCGTTTTTGGTCTTTTCGACCAACAACCATCCTCAGGAAAGCCAGCTCCTCCTCCAGCTTCCATTCTTATACAGATCACATTTGAGCTACTAAATTTAAAGTTAGCTTAACCAAGTCGGTACGATCAAATCATACTAATATCCGATTTTGTTATCACAAACAGACCACCTACAACCATGCCTAAACTCCTATCTACCACCATCCTCTTATTTTCGGCTCTTACCATTTGCGCACAAGTCGAAAACATAGATCGCCTCGAGGTCCGTGTACCCAACATCCCTGGCTACCAAACGCTCAAATGTGACTTCCACCTGCACACCATCTTTTCCGATGGCACGGTATGGCCCACGGTCCGCGTCACGGAAGCCTGGCAGTACGGCTACGACGCTATCGCTATCACGGATCACATCGAGGGCAAGCCCTACCGGAAACATGTACCGATTGATTATAATGCGCCAAATGAGATTGCTAAAGATGAAGGCGCGATCAAGGATATCATCGTGATTGGAGGAGTAGAGATCACACGCAATATGCCACCCGGCCACATCAATGGTATCTTTATCGAGGATGCCAATAAGATCGTAACAGACCGAGTGCGCAATCGCTTCCAGCGCTTCAAAGTTATGACAGGGGATTACGCCTATATCGACTCCATCGACCGAAGTGATAAAGACTATCTGCTAGCTATGGAGGCCGTGAAAAAACAGGATGGATTCACTTTCTGGAATCACCCCGGCCCTCCGGGGAAGTACGACAGCCTCACCATATATCCAGAGCACATTGAATTGATAGAAAAAGGGCTACTTCACGGTATCGAAGTATCCGGTTGGGGAGCCTATTGGCCCGAGGCCTTTCAATGGTGCCTGGATCACGACCTGGCCCTCCTAAGCAACTCTGACTATCACTACCCACATGATATTTCCGGAAAACTGTCTCGATCCGCCCGGAGAAATTACACCCTCGTATTTGCGAAGGAACGAACGGAGGCTTCTATCAAAGAAGCTTTGAGAGCCAATAGATCAGCCATCTGGTTCAATGATATGGTGATCGGACGAAAAGAGCATGTAGAACCTCTCTTTTACCATGCTATCAAATTATACAAACCCCATTTCGTAGATAGCCGCCGCCGCAAGTATGTCAAGATTAGCAATGAATCTGACTTCCTCTTAGAAATCGAATTCAAATCGGGGAAATCTGGTGGCTATTTTGATGATATTTACCTGGAAGCGCGCACTACTCAGATTCTCGTTTTCGAACCTGGTGCTGAAGCGATGGAAGGGATCGTACGCAATTTTCACGTGGCTCCGAATACGCCACTGGAAATCAAATTAGACCTCCAAGCAGCGGAGGAGAAATAGGCAAAAGGGCTTGCGTGGCATCGGCCTCAGGAGGATATCGTTGGTCGAAAAGACCAATGAGGGCCTGGGTTATTCTCTCCAGCCATTGGTAAAAGCACCCGCCGCCGTTGTTGGTCTTATTGCCCCACAACACACACCAGCCCTCCAACGCCAAAGGCCACAAACTCGCCCCATACAACAAAATGATAATTTCTTTCCTAAAGAAATACATTTGTGGTATGAATAGTGAAAAATAGTACGTAGCTTGATATACTTTTTAGGCATGTTATAAAGTCTTATCCCAAGACCATATCTGAATGCGACACAAAGGGCTAAGGGCCCACCATCAAAACATCTAGTAATACAACAAATAAGGCGGAGCAGCATCATGGATGCTTTTATTGGACCTATCCGGGGTGATAGTTCACTATTTCTCTATTCAAAACTGGATCATGAAAACCCTACCAAAACAACTCATTGTCGTTCTGCTCTTGACAGCTAATTTGTTGAATTCCCAAAGCGAACAAATCTTTTTCGAACACATCACCACCAGAGATGGCCTATCCCAAAATGACATCAATGACATCTATCAAGATAGTCGAGGCCTCATGTGGTTTGGTACAAACGAAGGCTTGAATAAGTACGATGGGTATTCCTTTACCATATACAAACCCTCACCTCTTACCCCAGGAGCCATCAACAGTAACTTGGTGTTCAGCATTACCGAAGATCAAAACAATGACCTTTGGATCGGTACTACCGGCAGTGGCATCAATCACTTTGATCGGCAGAAAGAGATCTTCACCTCTTTCGTTCACGCTCCGAACGACAACAAAAGCCTTATCTCTGATCACGTAACCGAAGTACATGCCGATGAGCAAGGTCTTATCTGGATAGGGACTCGGGCCGGTTTGTGCTACTTTGATATAAATCAGCAAGAAAAAGGGTTTACGGAGCTTGTTTTCCCTAATGCCATAAATGGGCAAAGGGACCTTTATATCAATGCCATTTTTGATGATAGCAAAGGAAATCTTTGGGTAGGTTCCAATCGAGGTTTATGGAAGATAAAGCGTTCGGAAGATCTCACTGCATGGGAAGTACAAAATATTCCGGTCACCGATACCACCAATCTGGATCGAGTCACCAGCATCGCTGCGGATAAATTTGGAGCCTTGGTAATCGGAACAACCGATGGCTTGTTTTATCAAACGGAAAAGGGATTTCGAAATAAATTCATGCAATTCTCTGACAAGGAATTTCGGTCTATCCAAATCGATGAAAAGAATCAGATATGGGCCGCATCAAATGTCGGTTTGTTTTGCTTCAAGTCTGTGCATGAATCCAGCCTTCCGACTTTCGTCGCCCAGTATGCCAATGATCCGATTGACCCCAATAGCTTAAGTAAGGATGTGATTCGAGTTATTTATACGGACCAAACTGGCATTATTTGGGTAGGAACAAATGGAGGCGGGCTGAATAAATTCTTCCCCAAAGGAAAGCCATTTCGCGTGTTCAGGAAATCCTATAAGGATAATAGTCTGAGTTACAATAAGATTCGCGCCTTTTTTGAAGATAGCAATGGTACCCTATGGATTGGAACGGAAGGAGGCGGGCTCAATTACGTTACTGGACAAACGGAACAAGGAGATTACAAAGAGTTTCGACATATTCCTTTTCCCAAGAAACCATTTGCATTGGAGGAAATCACCTTGCGTGGGCGAAAAACCTTATTAATTGGTGCGGAGGGCATGCAGGGTTTTTTCTTGATGGATATCGAATCTTCTACCCAAGCTAAGCCCAAACTTACGCCCATTCCGTCGGAACACGTCCGAGGTTTCGTTTTTTCACTATTGGAAGATTTTAGAGGAAGAATTTGGATCGGGACCTACCAGAATGGGCTTTACTGTTGGAATCCCAATGCTAAAGCAGGCGAACAAGAATGGCAAAACTTCCAGTACGCGGTCGCAGACAGTACGAGTCTGTCCAACAATATCGTACGCAAAATCTTTGAGGATAGCAAAGGGAATTTATGGGTAGGTACAGGAAAGGGCTTAAATATGCTTTCCGCGGACGAATCCCTTAAGTCCAAACCTAAATTTGTTCGCTATTTCAATGATCCAACTCAACCCAACAGCATTTCGCACAGTTACATCCTCGATATTTATGAAGGGCAAGGAGAAAAATTGTGGATTGGAACTTTCGGTGGAGGCTTAAACCTGCTCGATCTAAAGGAATCGCCATCAGAGGGATCATTTACTGCCTTTGGAACCCAAGAAGGTCTACCGAACCAAGTTATCAAGGCCATTCAGGAAGACGAAAGCGGCATACTTTGGATCTCTTCCAATCGGGGTTTGAGTAAGTTTGATCCCGTAGATAAAGTCTTTACCAATTTTGATGAACAAGATGGCCTCCAGAGTACGGAGTTTAGTGAAATCGCATCTTTGAAGAAGAGTGACGGAGAATTACTATTCGGGGGAGTGAATGGCTTCAATGCCTTTTATCCCAGCCAGATCTATGGCAATACCAAACGCCCTCAAATTGCCATTTCCAACTTACTGGTTTTCAACAAGCCGGTAGAGGTGGGGCAGAAGGTCAAGGGGCGGGTTATATTAAATAAAGCCATTTCGGAGCTAGATGAATTAGAACTCAGAAGTTCAGAAAATAGTTTTTCCATTGAATTTGCGGCCCTCCACTATGCCGCCCCAACCAAAAATAGATATGCCTATAAATTAGAAGGTTTTGATCCCGACTGGATACAAACAGCTGCTGATCGTCGATTTGCTACCTATACGAATCTTCCACCGGGCACCTATACCTTGATGGTTAAAGCCTCTAATAATGATGACTTATGGAATGAAGAAGCCACGCAACTCGAAATCACCATCACTCCTCCCTTTTGGCTAAAGTGGTATGCATTTCTATTCTATTTTCTAATCGTGCTCGGCCTTATGCTGCTATTCCGAAAATATACGATCATTGATATTCACGAAAAACATCAACTGGTATTGGAAAAATGGAAGAGTGAAAAAGCCGAAGAACTCAACAAACTGAAACTACAATTCTTCACCAATATCTCCCATGAGCTACGGACACCTCTCAGTCTGATTAAGGGCCCGCTAGACAATCTGTTGTTGAACGAAACGATCCGACAACACCCCGTCCTGAAGGAGAAAGTCAATTTGATGCATAAAAATACGCGCTACCTCCTTCGGCTGTTAAACCAACTACTGGAGTTCCGGAAGCTAGACCAAGGCAAAGTCAATCTAGCCCTACAACAAGCCGATATTGTAGCCTTTATCCGCAGTGTGGTAGAACCTTTTCACCCCTTGGCGAAAACCAAGCAGATTGATATCGAAGTCCAAAGTTCCACCGAAAAAATCCTCTTTTGGTTCGACCCCAATATCGTTGAAAAAGTACTATACAACTTATTATCCAATGCCTTTAAATTCACTCCCGAAAACGGGCGTATATGGATTAGACTTTCCACTGTCTTTGCAGATCAGAATTCCCAGACAGCACAAGCAGCATTAAGGCACTATTTCGAATTGAGTGTTCAAGATTCCGGACCGGGTATCCCAACAGAACACCAAGAACACATCTTTGAACGCTTCTATCAAGGTGAAGAAAACCAGCAGTCTGGCGCAGGAATCGGCTTGGCCTTTAGCAAAAGCCTCCTGGAAGTGCATCAGGGGGAGATTGAGGTAGAAAGTAAAAAAGATGAAGGCGCCTGTTTTGTGGTTAAGTTACCATTAGATCATCAACAGTATGATAGTATCCACTTCAATCACGATGAAGTGGCGCCACCAAAGCAGCTGACCGTAGCAGAAGACTATCTTATGCATGCTAAGCCAATAGAATCAGCAGAACCTCCCCCACTCATTCCCCAATCAGCTTCAGAATCGGGTTCAATACTCCCTAGTCTTCTGATCATTGATGACAATGCAGACATGCGAAGTTATCTACGCCGAGAACTAGGCTCCAACTTCCGCATTATCGAGGCCAAGGATGGTCAAGAAGGATATGAGAAGGTGCACAGTGAATGGCCTGACCTGGTTTTGTGTGATGTCAAAATGCCAGTATTAGATGGTATCAGTTTCTGCTCCAAGATTAAATCTGATGATCAAACTAGTCATATCCAGGTTATCCTATTGACCGCTAGATCAACCGAAGAAAGTGAACTGGCCGGGCGCAAGAGCGGAGCAGATGCCTACCTTAAAAAACCTTTCAACATTGAGATTCTCCGTCTCAAACTACTTAACAGCATCCAACTTAAGGAAAAGCTCAAGATCCGCTTTAGAACAGAATCTATTCTCGAGCCAGCAGATGTCTCCTATACTTCGCCAGACGAAGCCTTCCTACAGCGCGCCATGGAGATCATTGAAGATGGACTCTCTGATTCCAATCTGAATGTGGAATGGATTGCCAAGGAATTGGGAATCAGTCGAAGTAAATTATACGTTAGCCTTAAAGCTTTAACGGGGCAATCTCCAAATGAGCTGGTACGGACCATCCGCTTGAAACGTGCAGCCCAATTCATGGAAAGAGGCGATTTCTCCATTAAAGAAATTATGGCCATGACTGGATTTAATACTGCATCCTATTTTTCTAAATGTTTCAAAAGGCAATTTGGTGTCCTGCCAAGTGAATATACCAACCGACTCAAAGCAGAACATATGTAAGTTGCCGCCAAGGTCACGACTTCTTTATTGTCAAATTTTTATCCGCCTAAACATCAACAAGCAGAAGAAAAACAGGCTAAATAACCACAAAACACACAACTATTCTGTTTGAATTGATTTGTACTAGCCTTAAATCGATTTGTTCCATGCAATAAATTGATTACTCTCTACTTTTAACTGCGTAAGAATATACTCCCAGTATCTATCTAAAGCCAATGAAGTAATGAGACAATAGATATTCCTAATTTTCAACTGTGCCTTCTACAGGTAGACTTCCTATGTAAAAGCCTTGCTTAGCCTCCGTCTATCCGCCTAGCGGCCCGACAGGGGTGCAGCTTTGTTGCCTTGTCTACTCAAAAATGCGCTGCCGGAAACTTCAGGATTATTCTTATCAAATTACTTAAAGTCTAGCATTTCAAACCATAGGGATTATCTCCTTCGGAAGCGACCTGCGGGTAACTATCCGACTGGTATTCCTATTGGTATTTCGAAGAATCCACCAAAACTTAGTTTATGAAATCAAGCAAAATAACTCAGTCCAAATTAAAGCTAATGCTTTCTGGACTTTTTTGCCTCCTTCTGTTTGGTAGTGCAATAGCACAAACCAATACGATCAGAGGGACCGTCACCTCAGCGGATGAACCCTTGATCGGGGCCTCCGTCCAAGTCAAAGGAACGACGACGGGGGTAGTTACGGATATTGATGGTTCCTTTACCCTGGAAGCGAGTGCAAGCGACGTATTGATCGTTAGTTATATCGGTTTTGAGACCCAGGAGATCACGGTCGGTACTCAAACACAGATCGACGTAACTCTAAACGAAGATGCCGCACAACTAAACGAGGTTATCGTCGTAGGGTATAGTACCCAAAGAAAGAGTGATCTCACGGGCGCTGTAGCTCAGCTCAAAGGCGACGATATTGAGAAATACACCTTCAGTGATGCTTCACAAGCACTGCAAGGACGTATGGCGGGTGTCAGTGTCCAACAGCAAGGAGGGGCTCCCGGTGCAAACGCCATCATTTCCATTCGAGGGTTTGGTTCTCTTTCGGATGCAGGTCCTTTATTTGTCATTGATGGCATGTTGACGGGCGGGATGGGTTCCTTGAACCCGGCGGATATCGAGTCTGTATCTGTATTAAAAGATGCTTCAGCTAGTGCTATTTATGGGTCAAGAGCAGCCAATGGGGTTGTCATTATTACCACAAAAAAAGGCACCAGGGGAAAGGTTAGTGTCGATTTCGACCTTAGCTCTGGTACTGCCGACGTAATCAATCGTTTCGATTGGGCCAATGCTCGCCAATACGCCGACATCGTTAATCGTGCGGATGACAATGACGGAGTGCCAAGATCTCCCGCTAACGATACGGAGTTTAACCCCAACAATACGAGTAACCTTTATGATGAATCCTTGCGAACGGCTTGGGTACACAATGCCAATGTACGGCTGTATGGCGGTGGAGAAAACACTTTGTACAATTTATCCTTGAGCTACTATGATCAGGAGGGAATCGTAAAATATTCAGATTTCGATCGCTTCACGGCTCGGGCCAATGGATCTTTTACCAAGGGCCGATTTAAGTTAGAAAATACGATCGGGTTGACACGTACCGTCAACAACCCAAATCCATACTTCAACAAAGAGCGAAATTTACTACCTACCATTCGCTTACAGGATGACAATGGAGATTGGAGTTCTTCGGACATACCTGACGAGCCAGGTGCCCCTACATTGGGTTCTTTTTATGGCCAAGGATCCATCCGAAACGAATTGGGGATGGCAGCACTCGAGGATCGTACCATTACCCGATATACACTTCTCGGCAACATAGCTGCTTCTTATGAAATCCTAAATGGTTTAATCTACAAGTTAAATCTTGGGACCGAATATTATGACCAAAATAACTACACGTTTACACCATTACATCCCGTGTTTGTAGCAGGAGGTAATAATGACTTTGCAGAGCTATCTGAACGCAATACACGCTTCCGATCCGGCTTGATCGAGCACACTTTGAACTTCAAGCGGTTGCTTGGTCGACACAGCATAGATCTTTTGGGTGGATACACAGCCCAGGAGACCAATACCCGGTCATTAGGTGTAGATGCCCGTAGATTCCCGACTAACGCCATTCGCATTGCCTCAGCGGCAGAAGAATTGGCAAGCGCACCCGCACAAGACTTGACTTCCGTTATCCAGTCCTATTTCGGTCGTATCAACTATACCTTTGATGATCGTTTCTTGTTCACCGCTACCATCCGCCGAGATGGATCCTCTTTATTTAGAGAAGGATTGCGTTGGGGTACCTTCCCCTCCATGGCTTTAGGTTGGAATCTTAGTAATGAAGACTTTATGGATAACGTTACCGGCATCTCCAACATTAAATTTCGAGCCAGTTATGGGGAAATCGGATCTAATAATGTAGGGGTATATGCTATTGATCCTTCTCTAAACCTCTTTAGTGAATACATTTTGGGAGAATCCCCAGGCCGGGTCACAGGCTACTCTATTACGAATGGCGTAAATCCGAACATCACCTGGGAAACCACCAAAACCACAGATATCGGGGTAGAATTTAGCCTTTTGGACGAACACCTAGACATCACCATGGATTACTTCATCAAGAATTCTGAAGATGTATTGGTCGGCCTTCGGTTGCCCTTATATACTGGGTTTGGCAATGCTATTCCTTTCAACACGGCCAGCGTAGAAAACAAAGGATTTGAATTCTCTGCTAGCTACTTCCAGCAGTTTGGCGATCTTAAATTTACCGCAGCTGGTAACTTCTCTATCCTGGATAATGTGGTTACAGCACTGGGAGATGCGACTCCAATCATCCAGGGGTCATTTACATCTAATACCATCAATAGTACCAAAACGGATGTGGGCCAGCCCATCTCTTCCTTCTTTGGCTATGTAGTAGATGGCATTTACCAATCTGATGAAGAAGCCGCTGCAGCGAATGATCAAGCAGGTAATCCAAAAGCCGGCGACATAAGATTTAAAGATTTAGACGGTGATGGTGATATTGATGAAGATGACCGTACTTACATCGGTAATCCAACACCTGATTTTGAATATGCATTCAACCTATCTGCCGAATACAAGGGCTTCGACCTAAACTTATTCTTCAATGGGGTTTCTGGTAATACCATCCTCAACGGTACCAAATACAGAGGCTACTTTGACTTCAATGGAAACTACTTCGCCGATGCCTTAAACGCATGGACACCAACCAACACTTCTACAGATATCCCAAGGAATACGCAAGCCGATCCCGGCTTCAACCGTAGGATGTCTACTTTCTACCTAGAGAATGGCGCCTATTTCCGATTAAGAAATATTCAATTGGGATACTCTCTTCCGAGTAGTTCCATCGCTAGAGTTGGTCTGAGCAAAGCGCGAATCTATGTGTCCGGCACCAATTTATTCACCATCACGGATTACACCGGCTACTATCCTGAGGTAGGTAGAAACTCTAGAGGAGGCAGTCGCCGTATTTTCAACTCTGGCGTGGATGAAGGCGCCTATCCTGTTCCAAAAGAACTGCGATTTGGCCTTCAGGTATCATTTTTATAAGAGATCCAAACCACAATTATGAATTATCAAAAGAACCCAATCCGCATTGTTTTGACAATGCTAGCCATATTAACCTTTACGGTAAGCTGTAGTGAAGATGAACTGAACCAGGTGAATCCCAACGCAGTAACTCCTGCCTCCTTTTGGAAAACAGCAGAGGATGCTCGCAAAGGTGTTTTCGGCGCTTACAGTCCTTTTACCAATATCTGGTACTACACTCGTTTTGAGATCTTCACCTCTGATTATCGGGATGATGTGATCAATGGTTTTAACACCTCCGAAAGAACGGCTGTCGGTTACTTCAGTGGAACCTCCGATAGCAATGCCACTTTCTGGGTATGGAGTGCGATGTACCAATGTATTACCAGAGCTAACGAAGTAATCTTCCATGTACCTAATATTGAAATGGATGCCACCGAGCGGGATAATATCCTGGGAGAAGGCTATTTCATTCGAGCTTTCAACTATTTCAATCTGTTGAATAGTTGGCTGAATGTACCGCTGATTACCCTTCCGATCACAGAAATTGAGGAGCCGAACTTGGTTAATCAAGCTCCTCCCGCTGAAGTTTGGGCACAAATCGAATCTGACCTAATGAATGCAGCTCAGTTTTTGCCGGAATCTTGGCCGTCTAACTATATAGGTAGAGCTACTTCTGGGGCAGCACTTGGACTTTTAGGGAAAGTCTATCTCTATCAAGGGAAATATGCTGAAGCCAAGGATGCTTTCTCAAAGGTGATGGGGGGCCAATATCAACTGATGGAGAACTATGCTGACAATTTTACAGAAGCAGCGGAGAACAACGCAGAGTCTCTTTTTGAGATCCAACTCATTGCGGACGGCAATGGCGGTTGGGGCGCTGATAGTCCTGGACGAGGTAAAGGAGCAGCTTACCAGCCTGATTTGGCACCTGTCGGTTTTACGAACCAAAATGGGATGCGCGTTAATCAGTGGGTATTAGATCTATTTATGGATGAGCGCACAGTCAATGATGAGCTAGATCCGCGTCTTTTCACTACTCTTTTCTTTGATAGCGACGAAACGACAACTTATCAAGGCAAAGAACTGTCTTCAAGAACCTATCAGGGCAAAACCTATGCGGAAGCATTTCCGAACGGCAATACCTTCATTTTTGCCAACAAACACCTCGACTGGGAATTCAATGGTCACTCCAACTCTCAAGACGGAGGATGGCATGGTGCCGGCAACAACCTGAGAATGCTACGCTACGCGGACGTCCTCTTGATGTTTGCCGAAGCTGAATTCATGCTGAATGGATCAAGCTCGGAAGCATTGGATGCCATCAATCAGGTTCGTACGAGAGCAGATATGCCTGCCTTCACTACGATTACTTTGCAGGATATCGAAGATGAGCGAATCAAGGAATTGACCTTTGAGCGCACCCGCTACTTTGATCTACTCCGTTGGGGTAGAGTCGTAGATAGAATTGTAAACAACCCTGATCTCAAGTCTGAAAGTGCAGGAACGGGCGCTTACAAACCTGGAAGAGAATACATCGCGATCCCACAAAATGAGATAGATGGGAATCCCAACTTTAAACAGAATCCTGGTTACTAATACTGTAATCAAAGATTAGTTTTGACAGGCTTTATGGGTGGGCACAAACCCTCGTGGCAAGTGCCCATCCATTGGCTCATCTCCTGAAAGCACAATAAAAACCTAAGTTATATTTCTTTACTGTCAATGCCTGCCAGCTCATCCTTGCTCCACCTTTTAGTTTGATCATACATGAAAAACTGCATTTACATCTTCCTTGTATTAAGTCTGTCCTGGGCTTGCCAAAATACGGAGCCAAGGATACAGGAGATCGGCACTCATTTTGAAGCGGTTTCAGCTGAGTATTCTGGCTTAAGCTTTTCTAATGATATTCTGGAAAATGACACCCTGAATTACTACACCTTCCCCTATCTATACATGGGCGGAGGTATCTCTTTAGGAGACATCAATAATGATGGGCTACTGGATATCTACGTAACCGGAAATATGGTTGCTAACCGATTGTATTTGAACAAGGGTAATCTTCAATTCGAAGACATTAGCGAGCAAGCCGGGGTATCCGGTGATAGTCGCTGGTATACGGGCACCACGATGGTGGATATTAATGCAGATGGATGGATGGACATCTATGTTTGTGTATCCGGTAAACACCCTCCTTTCAATAATCAGTTATTCATCAATAATAAAGACAATACCTTCACGGAGATGGCCGCCGAATATGGCATTGATGATGCCAGCCCTTCGATTCAAGCCAGCTTCTTTGATTATGACTTAGATGGTCTACTCGATCTCTTCGTCGGCAACTACCCGCAGATTCCAGTGAGCCAAGGCAACGCTTTTTACTCGATAAGAATGCACCAGAACCTCCTAGAAGAATCAGGGCATTTATACCGAAACAATGGAGACGGGAGTTTTTCAGATGTAACGGCCGCTGCCCGTGTACAGCATTTCGGACTCACGCTAGGTCTCGCCAGCAGCGATTTTAACCAGGATGGCTATCCCGACCTATATGTATCCAATGACTTCAATGTACCAGATTATCTCTACCTCAACCAGCAGGATGGCACCTTCAAGGAAGTGATCAAAGAGACCACCCGACATACCTCGCTCTTTGGTATGGGCATAGATGCGGCTGACTTCAATAATGATGGGCTCATTGATTTTGCGCAGGTAGATATGACGCCAGAAGATTACAAGCGTGCCAAAACCAACATGGCGAGCATGAGCCCGTCTACCTTTTGGGAAGGGGTTGAACTAGGGTTTCATTACCAGTACATGCAAAATAGTCTACAACTGAACAATGGCATCACCACTAATGGGCTTCCCATTTTCAGCGATATCTCTCGATTGGCCGGCATGGCTACCACCGATTGGAGTTGGGGCATACAATTCATGGATCTCGATAATGATGGCTGGAAAGATGTCTTCATCTCCAATGGGATGAAAAGAGATGTAAACAACAATGATGTGCTCAATCAATCCGACCCTAATTCCTTCTTTGGCGCCAATGAACGGAATTATGCCGACTTACCTAGCCAGCCGATAGACAACTATGCCTTCCAAAATCAAGGAGGGCTTCGCTTTTCTAAAACCACCCACGAATGGGGCTTATCCAATAAGGGATTTACGAATGGTTTTGCACATGGGGACTTAGATAATGATGGTGATTTAGACTTAGTAATGACGAATCTTGATGATCAAATAGGGCTCTACCAAAATCAGACACCTACTCACCAACATCACTATCTGCAAATCCAGTTCAAGGGACCTAAACACAATCCCTTTGGTATTGGTACCAAAGTAAGTATTGAAACCGGTGAACTACAACAGATGCAAGAACTAAGTCTCACCCGGGGATTTCAATCCAGTGTCGCCCCTATCCTTCATTTTGGTTTGGGTCAAGAGAGCAGCATTCAAAAGTTAAAAATTACCTGGCCGGATGGCAAAAAACAAATCTTGGAGGAAGTCACCGTTGATCAGTTACTAGAAGTGCAGTATAGAGAAGCATACGCTGGAAGAGAATTGGTTGAAAATGTAAGCCCAAGGTTTGAAAACATTACCGCAAAAGCCCAGATCGATTTCCACCACCAAGAGAATTTCTATGATGACTTCCATCATGAGCCCTTACTACCGCATCGATATTCCAGGCTTGGGCCAGCGCTTGCCGTGGGTGATGTCAACGGGGATCAATTGGAAGACTTCTTTATTGGCAATGCCACTGGAACGAGTAGCCAATTGTATACTCAAACCCAGCAAGGGCAGTTCCAGTCTATGGCGGGTCCTTGGGAAGACACGCCCACCTTCGAACCTACCGGAGCACTATTCTTCGATGCGGATCACGACGGGGATCAAGATCTCTACGTCGTCCATGGAGGCAACAACCCCAATCTTTCCGACCAACATTATCAAGACCGGCTCTATGTCAATACCCCAAAGGGATTCGTCTATGCTGAAAAAGCCTTGCCCCCTATGCGGAGCAGCGGGCTTGTGGTGGAAGCAGGAGATTGGGATGGAAATGGCGCGACTGATCTTTTCGTGGGCGGAAGAATTGTACCCGGGCAATATCCCTTAGCCCCTCCCTCTTTTTTACTAAAAAATAAAGGAGGGATAGACGAAGATTTACGCTTTGTGAATGTCACTGCTGAAGTGGCACCAGCATTAGAAGCGCCTGGCCTGGTAACAGCAGCGAGCTGGGAGGATTTTGACCAAGATGGTCTTCTTGATTTAGTGCTGACAGGAGAGTGGATGCCGATTCGCTTTTTCAAGAATTCAGGACAGAAATTAGAAGACATTACCAATGAGCTAGCCGGTCTAGAAAATATGGAAGGCTGGTGGTACAGTATGAAGTTTGCTGATCTCGATAATGATGGAGACATGGATCTAATTTGCGGAAACCTAGGATTGAACTACAAATACAAGGCTTCCGCCAAAGAGCCCTTCGAGGTATATGCCAATGATTTTGATGAGAATAACAGCTTAGATATTGTACTAAGTTATAAAAAGAAAGGAGTGCAGTTGCCTGTCCGTGGCCGAGAATGCTCAGCGCAGCAAGTACCCGCCATTGCCGCTCGCTTCGCTACCTTTGATGCCTTTGCAGAAGCCGATTTAAATGACTTATACGGAGAACAAATGCTCACCCAATCCTTGCATTTGCAGGCTACCTCTTTTGAAAGCGTTTGGCTAGAAAACAAAGGTACGGAGGGGTTCACCCGGCATGCTCTGCCCATTCAAGCCCAATTATCTTCGATTAATTCCATTGAAGTGATTGACTATAATGGAGACGACTACAAGGATCTACTCTTGTTCGGAAACCTTTATGCAGCAGAAGTCGAGACGCCCCGCAATGATGCCGGAATCGGCCTGGTCTTAGTAGGCGGGCCAGCGGGCCAGTTCTCCGCAGTAGCTGCGCAGGAAAGCGGACTCTTTGTACCTGGAGATGCAAAAGCCACTGCTGCCATAGCTTGGGGGAGGGACAAAAAGCAGGCCTACTTAGTAGGACTAAACGACGATGCCCTTCAACTGATGCTATTGGATCAATAACCGTAATTTATTTCTAAACCCAACAGAATGAAGCGTTTTTTCAGAACTGCCTTCCAGCTAAAAGCAGGGCTACTATTGTTATGCTGTTTGACTGCTCAGTTGTTGATCAGTCAGGTAAGTGTTCAACTAATTAATAAGAATAAACCAGAGCGAGAAACCTGGTTGCGAGATGCTGGATTCGGTATGTTTATCCATTGGAACATTGATACCCAATTAGGTACTGTGATTAGCCACAGCTTAGTGGGTTCCTCCCCTGACTATGCGGAAAAATACATTCGAGACCTCCCAGCCACCTTCAATCCGGTGGATTGGAATCCGATGAAGATCGTAACTCTAGCGAAGAATGCGGGCATGCAATATATCGTATTCACGGCCAAACACCATTCGGGCTTTTGCTTTTGGGATACTAAAACCACATCATTCAATATCACGCAAACGCCCTATGGCCAAGATCTATTGAAAGCCTTCATGGCTGAGTGTAAAAAGTGGGGCATTGCCGTCGGAATCTATTACTCCTCAGAAGACTTTGTGTACAGTTATCAGCAAGGGATTAAGGATATCCGGCGAGTTGGTCATTGGGAAGGGGCAAAAAGCATTCAAAAGCAGTACGGCCAGTACATGGCGAGTCAAGCTCGAGAATTGCTGACGCAATATGGAGATATCGACATTTTTTTCCTAGATAGCGAGGTATATAAAGAGGAAATCAAAGCCCTGGTCTGGGATTTGCAACCCAATTGCCTGATTACCCGGGGAGCCATACTCACTCCCGAGCAATTTATCCCAGGCGCCGCCATCAATCAAGCCTGGGAAAGCAATATGACTATGGGCACACAGTGGAACTATAAACCTACTCACGAACACTATAAATCTGGCACCCAACTGATCAACCTGCTGATAGAAGCCCGGGCAAAGGGTGGCACCTACCTTCTGAATATCGGTCCAAATCAATGGGGCGAGTTGAACGAAGCCCAACAGGGGCGATTGCAAGAAATAGCGGCCTGGAATTTTGTCAATCACGAAGCCATCCAAAACACACGCCCATGGGTCATTACGAACGAGGACAACATCTGGTTTACTACCGCAAAGGATGATCCCAATACCGTTTTCGCTTATATTACCGGGATTACCGATTGGCAACGTGGAGATCGAAGGAATTTTACGTTGCAGTCCATCAAAGCTACTCCGGAAACGAAGATTAGTGTTTTGGGACAAACGGGTAAGGTCGTTGAATATCAACCGACCACCGACGGTAAGGCTTACGTCAAACAAACGGAAAAGGGATTGGATATATCGATCGTACGAGCTCAACGCATTTACAATAATCACCGCTGGCCCAACCCGGTTGTAGTCAAACTCGAGCAGGTAGAGGCCGCTATTGTACCTGCTTCCTTCCAAACAGAGCCCGCAAAACTGCTTAGTAGTGGAAACCTGCGCTTCAGCGGGCAGATTCTAAATCATGGAAAAGCCAAGCAACTGCAAATTGGTTTTGAATATCGCCAAAAACAAAGCACCTTAGATGAATCCTTTGATGCCTCCTGGACACCAACCGCTTTGATTCCAGTCACAGATAAAGGTATTTTTGAGATGGAAGTACGGGATTCACTTTTTCAGCCCCTGCTCCATTCGCAAAGTAAACAAGAAGAAGGTATTGTAAATGCCTCTTTTAGTGAATTCGGATTGGAATATCGCACGGTCATCTACCAGGATGGGCTGCGGATTACGGGGAATGTATTGGACTTGAAATAAGGCGCTATACTTCCGAAGTCTTTGACTTCGGAAGTATAGCGCTCCAGCTAAAATCGCAAAATGTCTAGGCATGAAGAACATAACAAACTTATTCTTACTCGCTACCATAAGCCTGATCGGTGCTTGCCAGTCCAATTCTGAATCTGCGCCCGCAAACTCAACGCCTACTGAATCCCATTCTGATTTCCGAGTACAAATTCTCCATCCCGACGGAGAAAAAGTCATATCCCCACAGGCCCAGATCGAAGTGATTGCTGAGGGGCATGAATGGACGGAGGGTCCGCTCTACGTCCCAGATGGCGACTATCTTTTATACTCGGATATTCCCAGAAATGCCATCTACAAGTGGACAGAAGCAGAAGGTAGTCATCTCTTCCTCCAACCTGCTGGTTCTACCGGCTTAATTGAAAGAGAAGGACAACCGGGTTCCAATGGACTTCTCCTTAATGCGGAGGGGCGCCTGGTCCTATGCCAACATGGAGATCGCCGAGTTGCCATAGGAGAAAAACCTAGCGACAACATCAAGCCCGAATATGAAACCTTGGCGGATAAATATCAGGAAGCACAACTGAATAGCCCCAACGACGGAGATTTTCATAGCAATGGGGACCTTTATTTCACGGATCCCCCTTATGGCTTGGATAAAAATATGGAAGACCCAGCGAAGGAACTGGATTTTCAAGGCGTTTATCGGCTCAAGCCCGACGGGCAAATAGACCTCATTTCAAAGGACCTTAAATACCCCAATGGGATAGCCCTTTCTAAGGATGAGAAAAAGTTGTACGTAGCCAACTCTGGGAAGGAACGTCTGTATTGGATGGT
>JAHQWA010000095.1 GCA_019634045.1 Saprospiraceae bacterium | reverse complement strand
CCCCTACGTAGGATTAGTCTTAAGTCTGGCACAAAGTAGTTTAGTTTGTGTCTGTTCATAGGGATGATATATATATTTGTGAAATAAAAAAAACTGCCACCCATTGATATCAAGGATGGCAGTTCCTATGGGAGCGATGCTCCTCTAATTAATCACTGTTTCAGGACTAATCAAAATCAGGATCATCGTCTTCCCATGGCGGAGGATCTCCTCCACCCTTGATAAAAACAATCGATTTTTCATCCACGACCACGTCGGGATGAAGTCCCTTGAATTTTTCAATAGTCATACTTAAAGCGGTTTAGGTTAAAAAAATGAAATAATCTTTGATCGGCTCCGTGGGGAGCAATAATAGAATATTGACATTCGCCAGATCTATTACATCATTCTTTTAGTGTTATACGTGTGTAAGCTTAGCCTTGTAATATTAAATCAGGGACTGCAGAAACCATGTCAAGAAATAGAATTTGGTATTAGAGAACGCCTAGTGTGCTTGTTCAGGAAAGTTTTGTTTGTGTGCTTGTGCTGTAGAAGTGTGAGGTAAAAATAGGGAACTTACAGGAAAAATTCAACTTTAAAGCAAAAAAAGAGGAAGCCAATACTGACTTCCTCGAATAAACACCTAAAACCCATATTATATCATGAAAACCTTCTTCCGTTAAAGACACAAACGATGGGGAGTCATCTTCCCTCTTTTTCCGTGCTGGGGCCTAGCCATTTCTTGCTGTTACTCAGCTTTATTTGTTTGGATCAAAGTCCCTCTCTTTCATACTATCACTGGCTGGCGATCACAATTCTCCCCTTCGTTTGTCAAAAACTCATCGTAGAACTATCTGTATTTTTTCAGCTTTTCTCTTCCGATCAGCTGCGTTTCTCAAGTCTTACATCCTTAAGACGCCCTAAAGAAAGAAGGTCACATAAAAATTAGCGAAAATTCACTAAATCCACACAAATCAGACATAACCAATTAATAATCAATTACTTAAAAAAGGTAAAAAATTTCACTAGAGATTGTTTTTTTGTGCGATTAGTTAAATCAATAGTCACTTTGTGAACAATTTGATGTTATCTTGGCATTACATTTGGGAAGAAACCGCTCAGACATTTTATCTTGACGCAACCATTTAGGGTTGATAAAGCGTACTAGGAAATCATGAAATACAGTATAGTTCTTTTCTTGCTGATCCTCGGCAGTATTGTGCAGGCTCAGGTCAAACCGAATTTTTTCCCTGAAGACATTCCTGCCACAGGTGTTGAACAGATGTGCTTTTGTAAACCTGGGGTAAGCAATAAATCTAAATCTAGAGGTTTGGAATTGAGCTACACTTGGTTTGGAGGAAGCGACTTTATCTCGGACATAGATGAGCAAACGCGCCTAAGTAACTTCAATAAATTTCAAAACTTTAAATTTAGTATTAAAGTACCTGTGATATACAAAGGCAGTTTTACTTTAATACTAGGTTACAAGTTATTTTCTGACTATTACGATTTTGATCGGATTGGTAGTGAGTTTTCAGAAGCTTTTCAGGCGATGGATGTCCAAGCTTTAAAAAGCAATGCCTTCGATGTGATCATGACCAAAGCGCTGGATGAAAATAGATATGTAGCAGCGCGACTGGGTTATGCTGCCAATGGGAATTATCGGGACTGGATCAAGTTTGATTGGCTAAACTTTGATGCTAGATACTCCATCTATAAGTTTCTAGCCTTATATGCTATCAAACCCAACGAAAATTTCGAATGGGGATTTGGAATCACGGGATCCACCAGTTTTAGGCGAAATAGCTTTGTCCCTTTTCTAGTATACAATCGGACCTTCAATGATCGTTGGGGTATTGAGTCCATATTCCCCGGATACATTTATGGACGATACAACCTTAGCCCTTCAGATATATTTTTATTTGGAACCGAATACAGCAGTAGAAGTTATCGGATAGATATGGATCGCCCGATGCGAGAAGACATTGATTACGCCTTGAATCAATCCGCCATCGTTTTGTCCGCTCAACTAGATCATCAGTTTTCGCCCTGGGTATGGGCCAATATCAAGGCAGGGTACCGATTAAACCTAGACAGTGAATTTCAAGGTAAAAACGATAGCACCATTAGTTTTGATGCAGATGTAAGCGATGCCCCTTTTATCCAAGTAGGAATTTTTATCACGCCGCCAGACAACTTCAAAGATAAACTCCTGCAACAGTAAGGTAAAATAGCCAGCAAAAAAGCCCTTGGGAAAGGTTCTCCCAAGGGCTTTTTTGTTTGGATAAATTCTTCTCCTATTTCTTATTTATTCCGACTCTGCCAGTTCTAATTCTATTTCACGGACCTGCTCCTCTCTTTCTACTTCTAAGGATATGACATCGCCCGGCTTATATTTCTCTAACTCCAAGAAAAGATCGTTGAAAGAGGCAATGTCTTTTCCATTAAGACTGGTGATAATATCGCCTAAAACGATCCGCCCGGCGCGGTTTCGGTAGGTAGGCTGAATGCCCGCCCGATCTGCAGGACTATCTTCGTATACATCCAAAACGAGAACCCCCTTTCGTCCCATGCGCTGTAAGTATTGTTGCGCAGCAGGCTCTATCCCCATAATGGGCCGCTTTACTTTACCATATTGGATCAAATCAGGAATCACCCAACGAACCACATTCACCGGAATAGAAAAGCCGATACCTGCGGAGGCGCCCGAAGGACTGTAGATCGCCGTATTCACCCCAATCAATCGGCCAGAAGAATCCAATAGCGGACCGCCCGAGTTGCCGGGGTTAATCGCCGCATCCGTTTGGATTACATCTCGAATCGGAATTTTGGCTACCGACTGAATCTCACGCCCCAAGGCACTCACAATACCCGTCGTTAAAGTCTGGTCTAGCCCAAAGGGATTACCGATGGCAAACACCGATTGCCCCACGCGCAAATTCATTGAATTTCCGACGGGGATGGGCCGAAGGTCTCTACGTGGCACCTTGATTCGAAGTACCGCTAGGTCCTTATCCGGTGCCACACCTACCAATTCGGCATCATGAGTCGATTGATCAGATAAAGTGACCTGGTATCGATCCGCTTTCTGAATTACGTGATAATTCGTAACGATATGCCCTTGATCATCCCATACAAAGCCCGAACCCGTTCCTCCTGGGATCTCCATTACATTTCGCGTCCAATAATCTTGGCGTACATTGGAGGTAGTGATGAAGCAGACCGAAGGAGCAGCATTTTCAAACAATTTGATCGTAGCTTGTTCTGCTGAGGTTAGCCCCATAGATGGGGATTCCGCTCTGGTTCCCGGTTTGGCCACGGCCTCCTCCTTAGCGGTCTCGTTGTTTTTTACCAAAACAGCAGTATCGTTTTCCTCGGTAGCAGCTTCTGTTTCTGCATTTTTCCAGGCAGATCCTGCCAAGAAGCCCCCAGTTAAGAGAAGGGCCCACAGAAAGACTCTGAAAATTGTTTTTGTATTCATAGATTGATGATGTGAGGTTAAGATATGAGTGGCAATAGACGCTGGGGTCCAGTAGGATGGTTAGCTATCCAGATGGCGCGCTGAGTCCATAAATAAGACGAGACTCCTGCGAAGATCCAGCTAAACATTGATCCTGCTATCCCTCAACTTCTATCCCTTTTTTGGTTTATTTCAATCCTACTAACAGTATCTGCTGGCTCTAAGTTTTACGCTTCTTCTTTTTTGCAGCAGGAAATAACACATTGTTAAGAATTAGGCGGTACCCTGGTGAGTGAGGATGAAGATTCAGGTCCGTTTCAGGGTCATTTACGAAGTGTCGGTAATCTTCCGGATCATGCCCGCCATAGAAGGTCCAAAAACCTTTTCCGGCCGTTCCATGAATGTAGCGAGCCTCTTGCGCAGGTCTGTTTTCACCCAAAATTAATACGTCAGATTTGATATGCCGGCGTACAAAAGCGGTCGTTTGTCCCATGAAACCCTTCACGGTACGCGTGTGATTTTGTGTCAACATGGTAGGAACAGGATCCCACTTCGCAGAAAAATCAAATAGGTTAAAGTAGTCCTGCTGTGGAGAGACATTCCGGCCTCGGTTATGATCAATCGAAGAGTATTCGTATTCCAAAGGGTTGCGCACCAACTCGAAATCCTTAAAGGCGAAAGTTTTGCTGTAGTTTAGTTTACTCTGGGCTTGCGAATCCGCGGGATCACCGTCATACATTTGCGCACAGATATCAATCCCCTCCGCCGCTAAAGCGATATCATAGGTATCTGTAGCCGAACACATCGCAAACATAAAGCCTCCTCCTACTACATACTCCCTAATCTTTTTGACCACATTCAATTTCAATTGACTCACCTTCTCAAAGCCCAAGGAAGCAGCCAGGGCTTCCATCCGACGAACATTCTCCCGATACCAGGGATGATTGTGATAGCCCCGATAAAATCGTCCATACTGGCCCGTAAAATCCTCATGATGAAGATGCAGCCAGTCGTATTTGGGCAATAAATCCCCCAACACTTCCGTATCGTAGACCGTTTCGTAGGGAATCTCCGCATAGGTCAGTACCAGCGTTACGGCATCATCCCAAGGTTGAATCTTCTCCCCCTTGTTATTGAATTCTGGTGTGTAAACGGCAATTTTAGGCGCTACCTCCAGTTTCATCGCGGCCTTATTGGTCTCTTTATCCTCAATCTCCGCTAAAATTTTATTGAATTGTGCATCGGGAATCACCTTATAACTGACATTCCGAGTCTTGCATTCTCTTTCGAAAATAGCATTGTGCTTAAAGGCAAAACTTCCTCCTTTGTAGTTCAGCAGCCACCAGGCTTCTACACCTTTATCCAATACCCAATAGGTAATACCATAAGCCTTGAGGTGATCTTTCTGCGACTCTTCATCCATCGGCAATAAAAGATAGGCTGCCTGTAATTGAAAGCCAATTGTCATAAAGAGTACGGCCAATATCGATAACTTTTTCATCTATGAATCCTTTAATTTTCGTTCCTAAGAGAATAAGGTCTCTGCTAAATTTTATGATTTGGTTTCTGCTTCAACTATTGCGTAAATATTTTGCGGTCTACCAGCGATAACCTCTTCCTTCCTTGAGCACAATTTACCAGCTCGAATACCCATTTGCTGCCTCGTTTGCAAAGCTAATTCAGCTACCCTACGAATTTACGTCTTTCGTTTCTTTTTCTTAGCTGCAGGGAAAAGAACATTGTTTAAAATCAAGCGATATCCCGGAGAATTGGGATGCAGATTCAGGTCCGTTTCGGGATCATTCACCCGATGCTGGTAATCTTCGGGATCATGTCCTCCATAGAAGGTCCAAAAACCTTTCCCTTGGGTACCATGAATGTAACGAGCCTCATTGGCTGGCTTGTTCTCTCCCAGTATTAAGACGTCTGACTTTATCAGTTCTTTACGGAAGGCTGTCGTTTGTCCCATAAACCCCTTCACCGTTCGTGTGTGATTTTGCGTAAGCATGGTTGGTACAGGGTCCCACTTAGCAGAAAAATCGAACAAGCTGAAGTAATCTTGTTGCGGAGCTACCCGACGTCCACGGGTATGATCAATACTGGAAAACTCATATTCCAATGGGTTGCGGCTCAACTCAAAATCCTTAAAGGCAAAAGTCCTACTAAAATCCAACTTGGCTTGCGCATTGGGGTCTGCTGGATCACCATCGTACATTTGCGCACAAATATCCAAACCGTCAGCTGCCAGGGCAATATCATAGGTATCCGTAGCGGAACACATCGCAAACATAAAGCCTCCACCAATGACATATTCTCTAAATTTCTTCACCACATTCAGCTTCAGCTGAGATACTTTTTCGTAGCCGAGGCTCCGTGCCAGTGCCTCCATGTTGCGGACATTTTCCCTATACCAGGGCTGACTATTAAAAGCCCTATAAAAGCGCCCATACTGGCCGGTAAAATCTTCGTGATGTAAATGCAGCCAATCATATTTAGCTAAAAGATCCCCCATGACCTCCGCATCGTAGACCGTTTCATAAGGAATTTCTGCATAGGTCAAAACCAAGGTTACCGCATCATCCCAAGGCTGGATTTTCTCCCCGCCGCGCCCAAACTCGGGCGAATAAACGGCGATCTTCGGGGCCACCTCCAATTTCATAGCGGCTTCATTCACCTCTTGGCTTTCAATACTAGCTAGGATACTATTGAACTGCACATCCGGAAGAATCTGATAACTGACGCCTCTGGTTTTGCATTCCTTTTCAAATATAGCATTGTGCTTAAAAGCGAAACTCCCTCCCTTGTAATTGAGTAACCACCAGGCTTCTACCCCTTTGTCAAGCACCCAATAGGTTATCCCATAGGCTTTCAAATGGTTTTTCTGGCCACTTTCATCCATTGGAAGAAGCAAATAGGCCGCCTCTAATTGAGGAAGCAGCATTAGCGATAAGATGAAAGTGATGAAGATATTTTTTTTCATTTCGGGTGAATTTGAAATTTCGATGGAATAGCTCTACCTCTACGGGAAAGGCCCTACTGGCGCCGCTCCAAGTAGAATTTGAACCGATGTAATTGAGGGAAATGACAAGCACTTAGGAATCTAATGCTTTCCCACCTATACCTATAGAAACGAAAAATACCAAAATTTGATGGGCCCTAGCACCCTTTAACAAATCGCTAACACAAAAGGTAGGGACTTATTGCCTTAAAATTCTAACTTTGGCAACCTTTGCCAGGCAAATTCGTTCTCAATTTGGCAAGAATGGCCCAATACTTATGAATAATTTAAGCTTTCAGTATCCGACTTGGTATTTATTGTTTTGTCTACTTGCAGGCTTGGCTTACGCCCTCATCCTCTACTATCGAGATTCTACCTTCCGAGAGATGTCCTCTCGCTTAAATATCTTGCTCGGTACCCTACGGTTCTTGACGGTTACCACATTAGCTGCGCTCCTACTTTCGCCCCTCTTAAAATCAGCGGAAATTGATACGCAGAAACCGCTGGTAATCCTAGCTCAAGATGAATCCGAATCCGTATTGAGTGGTTTTTCAGAAGCGGATAGGACTTCTTACCAATCGCAGTTCCAAGGCCTATCGGAAACACTTAGTGACAAATTTGAAGTCAAACAGTATGCCTTTGGAAGTAGCGTTAGGGAAGATATACCTTTTTCCTTTGAAGATAAGATTACCAATATCTCTGATTTTCTAGGTGACATATACGATCTCTACACGAATCAAAATCTAGGAGCGATTGTCATGGCTACCGACGGGATTTATAATGAAGGTAGTAATCCCGTTTACTCCGGTTCCAAGTTGGCTGTACCCATTTATACGGTGGCCTTAGGGGACACCACTCCAAAACGGGATATCATCCTGAAACGGGTTTTCCATAATAAGATCGCCTATCTGGGAGATAAGTTTTCGATACAGATCGACGTCTCGGGGCAGAATGCAGCAGGTTCCAATACTACCCTCATTGTATATAAGGTACAGAATGGAAACTTACGCAAGTTGCAAGAGAAGGTACTTGCCATCGACAAAAATGATTACTTCCATACCGAAGAACTTATTCTGGATGCTGATCAGGCAGGAGTACAACGCTATAGAGTCGCCCTAAGTCCGATTCCGGATGAAGTAACGACGGGCAACAATAGCAAAGATATTTTCATAGATGTCCTGGATGCGCGCCAAAAGATTCTGGTGATGGGAAATTCCCCGCATCCGGATCTAACTGCACTAAAGCAGCAGATCACCCTGAATAAAAACTATCAGGTTGAGGTGGCCTACGTAGGTAACTTCACTCAACAGTTGGCCGACTATGATATGCTCATTTTGCATCAACTTCCTAGTATGACTAATGATGCGAGAGCGGTTTTGGATGAGGCTAAAAATCGGAAGATCCCCACATTCTTTATTGTAGGCTCCCAAACCGACCTCAACGCCTTTAACCGTAACCAGAGAATGGTTACCATTCGTCGCAGCGCTCCAACTGCAAATGAAGTTCAGGGCAGACTTGCACCCAATTTCAATCTCTTTACCACCTCCGACGATTTTGCTCGTGAGCTCTCGGTATTTCCACCACTCACCGCGCCCTTTGGCGACTTCAGTCTAGAGGCCGATGGTCAGGTTTTCCTGTATCAGCGAATCGGTCGCATTGATACTCGTTTCCCACTCTTAGTGATGGGAGAATCGGAGGGGCAGCGACAAGGCGTACTTTGTGCGGAAGGGGTATGGAAATGGAGACTCTTTGACTACCTCCAGCATCAAAACCACGAGGTATTCAATGAATTGATCAGCAAATCCGTACAGTATATATCGGTCAAAGAAGATAAGCGGCGATTTCGGGTCAGCTTAAACAAGAATATATTTAATGAAAATGAACAGGTACTCTTCGATGCTGAATTGTACAATAGCAGTTATGAGCTAATTAATGAGCCAGATGTCAGCATGGTGATCACCGATGGCGGTGGGAAGGAGTTCAACTTCGTTTTTAATAAAACAGGGCGCGCCTATAGTCTGAACGCCGGTTTCCTACCAGTGGGCAACTATAATTATAAGGCGAATGTCTTTAGCAATGGGGAGAACCTCAGTTTTTCAGGGCAGTTCAGTGTGGAGCCCATTCAATTGGAAGTGTATGAGACGGCCGCTGATCATGGCTTGTTGCGCTTGTTGAGCGAAAAATTTGGTGGGCAAATGATTTATCCTACCCAATTATCAAGTGTAGGAGACCTACTTGATCAGCAAAACATCAAGCCCATCATATACGAGACCAGTAAGACTCGTTCCGTTATCAATCTAAAATGGATCTTCTTTTTACTCTTGGGACTCCTCAGTGCAGAGTGGATCTTGCGAAGATATTTTGGAGCCTATTAGTGCAGGATCTACGGATAAAGTAGAAAAGCGGTAAAAAAGAGAGCGAAATTTGTTGGTATCAAATTTCGCTCTTTTTGGTTCTACCAAGACATGTCGTCTTCCGATTCTACCTCGCCATTATCGGTAGCTGTGGTTGAGTCTTCTTCTTCTTGGGTACCGCCACCACCACCACTCTCTTCTAGGGCTTTTTGACGTTCAAACTCTTCATGTCGACGAGTATATTCGTCATAGTCATAGTCTGGCATCAACTCGGTTTTCACATAGTCGACTACTTCTTCCAAGCTAGCCACAAAGCGGTTAAAGTCTTCTTTGTACAAGAAGATTTTATGACGTTCATAACCTTCCCCATTAAATTTACGGGTACTCTCAGTCAAGGTTAAATAGTAGTCATCCCCCTTGGTTTTGCGCACATCAAAGAAGTATGTTCTTCTTTTTCCCGCACGTACTTTTCTGGAATAGACGCTCTCGAATCTCCTTTGATTTCTCTCGTTGTCCACGTCGATTAAGTTTAAATATTTATGGAAAATGAAAAAACAATCCTATACAAAAGTAAATATTTGCGCAAAAAATCAAAAAAAATAAAAATTTGTCTCCCTTACGTAATATCTACAGGCTCTTTTAGCTGTTTTTATCCTACTTAAATACCCGATTTAGAAGCAAATAAGAAGAAGTTAAACCCAAGGATAATAAAAGTTTTTGGGCCCATACTAAAGTTTGGTACACGATTTGCGAAAAAGGTCCTTTTTTCGGCTTATAAAGCAACTAATTGTCAATTTCAGGCGTTGTTTTAATCGATAAGGATCGAAAACAATCATATTTGAGTGAAAACTTCTGTAGAAATGGCAAATCAAGTGATATTAAAGAAAAAATCTATGCCTACAGCGGAGGCCATCATTGAATCTATCCGTTGGACCCTCAAACCTGCAGTCAAAAGAATCTACCCTTACAGTCATCTACAGGATGACTTGCACCTAGATCGAATTGATCTACTACTGCTAATCGCCAACCTAGAGTACCAATTCAACGTTTACCTAACGCCAGAAGAAGTTGCCTCTATCGAAACGATTCAAGACGCTAGTTTCTATTTCCAAAAAAATGCAGCCTAAGCACATTTGTCCAGACAACAACAATTTGAACGACTAGCCTATCAACTTGATATGGAGTACAGCCCCAAAGATGAATGGGGGCTGAAAACGCTATTGAAAGACTTCAAACTATTCCGGAGAGGAGGCCGCAAACGCATCAAAAACCTCCTACACAAGCAAAGTGACTTGAATCAGCTAGATACTCGAATTTTTGATTATCAATTCACGATCAGCACCGGAAATTCATCCCAGACCTTTAAGCAAACTGTCTTTTTTGTGGAGTCCAAGAACTTGGGCTTGCCTCAATTTTGGATGAAGCCTGAATCCTTCTTCCACCGGGTCGCTGCATTCCTGGGTTTTGAGGATATTGACTTTGAAGAGTATCCGAAATTCTCTGAGAACTACTTCCTTAAGGGAGAAGATGAGGAATACATCCGAAGCTCGCTCAATGATGAGTTTCTGAAATTCTTCTCCGTGGAAAAGAAATGGTACTTAGAAGGACTCAACTATTACATGATTTTCTACCGTTTCAATAAATTGCTCTCTCCTGAGGAAGTAAAACAGCTTCATGAGAAAGGCCTCAGATTAGTAGAAATGTTGAAACAGGAACCTTTCCATCCCTAGTGTTGTTGACTTAGCATCTTCCAGTCGACTTCAATTATCACCATGTTTCCAGTACAGTTTCCAAGCTTTGTTACCGAACGGCTAGCACTTCGGCAAATACAGCCAGAAGATCAAATTCATATATTTAATGGGCTTTCGCACCCTCATGTAATTCAGTACTACGGCGTGTCCTTCGACACTTACGAAGCTACCCAAGAGCAGATGGAATGGTACAAGCAACTCTGGCAGGAACAAACTGGGATTTGGTGGGGCATTTACGATCGGGAAGATCAGTGTTTCTTAGGAGCCTGTGGATACAATGAGTATCAAGCCACCCACCACAAAATTGAATTGGGCTATTGGCTACTCCCTGAATACTGGGGGAAGGGTTATGTGCAAGAAGCGCTACGGAAAATTATTCCGTATGCTTTCCAACAATTACAAATAGAACGGATCGAAGCCTTCGTGGAAACAGGTAACGATGCTTCGGACAAAGTTTTATTGAAGCAGGGATTTCAATACGAAGGAACCATGCGCAATTGCGAATCCAAGAACGGTAGTTTTATCAGCTTGAAGATATTTGCTTTACTTCGAGGAGAATCTATGCCTTAACTTCCCACTCCCCTACTCCACTTCGTTACCGATACCTTTATTCTACGCTCAATATAGCCTGTACGGCTTTCAATTCATCCGGCGTATTGACATTGCGAAGGGCCGCAGCATTGGGTATCTCCAGCAATTCAATTTCAGTATTGATCAATACCTTTCGAGGGCAGGAATAAGCTTGTGCCAGGAAGGAGAGCAGTGCAGGATACGCTCTTGGTTCCCAGATGGTTACTAGCGGGTCTGGAAAATCAGTGGCGGGATTGAGGAAGGCTGTGGCCAACTTGGAGGGATTCCGCTTAGCAATCAGATAATCCAAGGTGGTTTTATCCAGTAAGGGTAAATCACAGGCAACTACCAGCCAAGCCGCATTCGGATCCTGTCGGAAAGCGGAAAGGATGGCCCCAAAGGGCCCAAGACCTAAGAAACTATCTGGTAAAAGAGGGAATTCCGTTTGCGATTCTTCCAATTGCCCGGGACGGCAGGATAAAGCAACATCACTACAAAGGGTGCCCAATAGCTCCGCCATATGCTCTCGCTGCGGTTTGCCGTGATAGCTGAGCAATCCCTTATCACTCCCCATTCGCTGACTCTTGCCACCAGCAAGCACGAGCCCCTTGATGGGCGGGACACTAGCCGCCATATCTTGACGCAAAACCTCGGCAATTCTCTCCACATCTGAGAAGGCTAATACGGGCTTTGTATCCCAGTGTTCAACCGCTTCTTGCAAGTAGGTCGGAACCTCAGAAACGCCTTCAACGAGCAGGAATAGCCGAACGCCTGTGAGTCGATCTAACTTTTTTCGCAAGGAGGCTTCTTTCTTTGGATCAACCACCACGATCTGTTGCTTGGCCAAGAAATGGTTACCATTCACAATCACCCCATCTACGCCCTGAAACTGTTCTCTATATTGGAAAACATCCAATTTTTCCCGTTTGTCAAAGCGATGAAAATGGATCTTATCAATGTATTCCACCTGAGCGCCGGCCTCCATAGCATTCTCTACTTTACTATTCGGATCCCTTTGTTCATCTCCACTAGCGTGGTCCGCATCCACATAGCCCATTCTATTGAACTTAGCAAGGGTTTCGATCAATTGATAAGACAATTGCTGGATATTCCCACAAGGGGTACCAATGATCGCCCACTCATTCCGGCCAAATTGGCCAATAGCGGGCCGCGTTAATTTTGCATGTTTCTGGTGTTTCTTGTCTTTACTCATGGCAACATTATCCTTTAGGTCTGCACTCTAATCTTATGGGCTTCAGCCGAAATTGGCAACGCTCGAGCTATTACTCTTGAAAACCACACAATGATAAAACCATTTTTTTAATTGAAAGATCAAGTCTTTGCCGATTTTTTTGTTTGCCGGCCATTCGTGCTAAACCTGAATGCCTATTGGGGGGTTGCTTTTGCTGGAGAAAAGTGTCATTTTCTTGCTGCAACAAGGCGCTATCCGCAAGCCACTTGGAAGATACGGTCAAGGAAAGCAAGAAAGTATCAGCGAAAAACGGGCGTTTCGCACCCAAAGGGTGATCGGCAAACATATACTCAGCCTCAAACGAGGTGATTTTTTTCTAAGAAAAGAGTAGATTCGTTGCTATGGACGCAGAAAGCAAGTTGAAACAATTGTACCGCACCATCATTCTAGGGCACAACAAGAATCCCTATCACTACGAAGAGATGGAAGCTCCAGACTTTGAAATTGAAGCTTATAATCCATTGTGTGGAGATAAATTTAAACTGTACTTGCAACTAGAGGAAGGAAAAGTCAAAAGCGCTTCCTTTAGTGGCTTTGGTTGTGCCATTTCAAAAGCTTCTACTTCCATTTTGGTGAAGCGTTTGGAAGGAATGCGATTAGAAGACATCGCTCCCATGAAAGAAACCTTCCTCAATGTTGCTTTTGAAGGAGCCGCCACTACAGACGAAGAGTTTGAAGCCTTTGCGGCCGCCAAGGCTTTTCCGGGGCGATCTACCTGCGTGAGTTTAAGTTGGGAAAGCCTGCAAAAGTGGCTTGATCAACAGTAAGGTGTACTTTTTCATATGGCAACACAGCTATTGGCTGGCTGTCCCATCCACCGGCCGTTACCACACATGATGGCCAAGACGGAACGCTTTTTCTCGAGTGCTCATCTTTGAACCAATAACTGAATCCATTCAATATGAAATTCCAGCTAACAATGCTCCTTATCACTTTGACTTGTTCATCATTGACAGGTTTTTCGCAACAACCTGGCGAGCTCTATGATGAAATTGCCAAAGTGGATAGCTTACTGTTCTCCGTAGCACAAAAGGATTGTGACCTTGAGACCTATGAATCCTTTTTGTCCGAAGATTTTGAATACTTCCATGACACGGGAGGTTTCACCGAATCAAAAGACAAGGAGATGGAAGATATGGGCATTTTTTGTGGAAAAGAACAACGATCCCGGCAACCTTTGAGAAGAGAATTGATTAAAAGTACTCTTCAAGTGTATCCCATGGACAATTATGGGCACTGGAATTCTGCGACCATATTTTCTATTTACAAATTAACAATGGAACTGAAAAGTTGATTGGTTCAGGAAAGATGACGGCCTTGTGGAAACTTGAAAACAACAGATGGAAAGTGACAAGAATCATCAGCTATGATCATCATCCGCTTGCGGAAGTCGAATTGCCAAATGAAACCCTAAATCAATATGTGGGAGACTATATCCTTCCTGACAGAATAATCAATATCGTTACTGAAGGCAAACTCTTGAGAGTTACCGATATCAATAAGGGTGAGCCTAGATGGACAAAAGAACTATTCCCTGAGACAAAGAATACATTCTATCTTAACTACGAGAATGTTGTGTACGAATTCATAAAGAAAGATTCAATCGTGACAACATTAAACATCTATGAAAACGACAAACTCATTGAAAAGGCCCAGAGAAAAAGATAGTAAACCGCTTAGCAGCGAGCGGTATGGACGCCTGGTCTGGCGAGAGTTTTTGACGGAAGGATTGTAGTTATTGCTAAGTAAGGAATAAACAAGACAGCAGAGGTTTAGAAAGGCAGTATTCTTTAACATTTAAGCAGCGATTCAGAATGATCCGTTGCATCTCATACAGAACAAGAAATAAGGCACAACACAAGCTTTCAACCCAATAATAAATGGAAAATCCCGACCTCAATAGATTATCTCGATTAACCGCCTTTCTAATTCGCTTTCAAACTAAGAGAATAGTAACAGCTTCCGAATTATCCCAAAAGTTTCAAGTCAGTAAAAGGACCATCTACCGAGATATAAAGGCATTGGAGAAGGCCGGCGTTCCCATTTTCACAGAGGAAGGAAAAGGATATACGCTCATGGAAGGCTATAAGGTGCCGCCAATCATGTTTACAGAAAGCCAGGCAAACGCCTTGATACTAGCAGAACAATTAGTATTGAAAAACAAGGATGCCTCCTTTGTAAAGGATTATTCGGAAGCCATTGATAAAATCAAATCCATTCTAAGATATACCGCCAAAGACAAGGCCAATTTGTTGGCTAATCGAACTCAATTTGAAGAAATCATACATAAGGAAAGAAATAGCAACAATTTGTCAGATTTGCAAAATGCACTTACCAATTACCAGCTGGTCAAGATACAGTACATAAATAAGGAGGGAATGGCAACGAATAGACTGATCGAGCCATTCGCCTTATTGAGTTCCGAAAATTGGTATTTGATTGCTTGGTGTCGTTTGCGTAAGGAGTTTCGATTTTTTCGGTTGGACAGAATTCAAAGAATAGAGGTCCAATCTGAAAATTTTGAACCTCACGATATGACATTGCAAGCGTATTTTGACAAATACCATTAATACCCTTGACATAGGGCTGTCACCCACCAGATTTACGTTTGTATCAAATTATTCTTAATAACCACTAGAAAAATGACAAACGTAATTAACACCAGGCTCCATCCGATCGAATTCCCAAAGCCTACCATGATTTCAGTCAATGGGGTTGAACTCGAAATCTTTGAGGCAGGGCAACGAAATGCCGGAAAACCTCTTGTCCTCTGCCACGGGTGGCCGGAGCACGCCTTTTCTTGGCGGTATCAGGTACCTGCACTTGTCGAAGCAGGTTACCATGTAATAATCCCTAACCAGCGGGGTTATGGAAACTCATCACGTCCGACGGAAGTGACAGCCTATGACATCGAACAATTAACGGGTGATCTTATCGGGCTGCTCGATCACTACGGATACGAGGAAGCTACCTTTGTAGGTCATGATTGGGGTGCAAATGTGGTATGGAGTCTACCCCTCTTGCATCCGAATCGAGTAAAGGGAGTGATAGCCTTGGCATTACCATACCAATTGCGTGGAGAAAAACCTTGGATAGCCTTCCTGGAAGAATTTTTCGGTAGTGATCACTATTTTGTTCACTTCAATAGACAAGTGGGCGTGGCAGATGCCATTTTGGATAAAAACACTCCCCAGTTTCTTCGAAACATGTTCCGTAAAAACGTAGCTCTTAGTGCACCGGAGCCAGGAATGGCAATGATCAATCTTGCCAAAGCACAAGCCCCCCTTGGTGAGCCAATAATGAGCGAGCGGGAACTAGCTGTTTTCATCTCAGCCTTCGAATCAACCGGTTTTACCAGTAGTATAAATTGGTACAGAAACTTGGACCGCAACTGGCACTTATTAGCCAATGCGAATCCTATCATTCAACAGCCCGCACTCATGATCTATGGCGACCGGGATATGATCCCGAAATTTGAAGGACTATCCAAAGTGGTACCTAAAGTGGAAGTGGTCAGCTTGGATTGCGGCCACTGGATACAGCAAGAGCTTCCGGAAGAAACCAACCAAGCTATTTTGGCATGGCTGGAACAGCAAGACGTTTCTTAGATCAGAGCCATTGAAAGGTTTAAGGGGCCCTCTGGATATGCCAGAGGGCGGTATCTAGTCGCTAGCCGAAAGCATGATTTATGGCCAAGAAATGAAAACAGCTATTTGTCCGCTGGTGCGGTCATAAGCTTGAATCTATTCGACCGTGCTTTGCAAGCAGCAGATAGAAACAGATTGTCACACCACCTACATCCCAACAGATGATGGGCGGCAACTATAAAATGCACTAAGCCAGCAGGCCGGCTTTGGGTTTAAACCGTCTCTATTTCAAAAATCAGCTATCAAATTGGGTTCAAATGGTGATTTGAACCGCTCCAGGGCCGTTTTTGCCTTAGTTTAGTCCCAAAAAAAACTTTATGGCAAAGCAAATAGTCCTCCTGACATCAGTCCTTTTCTTTACGCTCAACCTTTTTGCTCAATCAAAGCAGGAGCTGAATAGCGAAGCCATCACCCAAATACTTAATCAATACGCAAGCGATGACTCACCGGGTATGGCCATTGGAATTGTGCGAGACGGTAAGATCGTCTATGAACATTATCTAGGCTATGCCAACCTGGAACATAAAGTAAAAATTGATAAAGACACCCGGTTCAACATTGCCTCAACCGCCAAACAGTTTACGGCCTTGATGATCTTGCAATTGGCCCAAGAGGAAAAAATAAACTTGGAAGATGATATCCGAGCACTTTTCCCTTCTTTATATCCTGAGGTGAAAGAGGAAATCAAAATTAGACACCTAATAAACCATACCAGCGGTATCAGGGATTATCTTTTCATCATGGAAATGATGAACAAGCCTTCGTGGAGACAAGTCGGGATGGATAATGGCGATGTTATTGAATTATTAGAAAAACAGGAAGAACTCGTTTTTAAACCTGGATCAAATTATTTGTATAGCAATTCCAATTATACCATTCTTGCGAAAGTCATTGAGCGGGTTTCTGGACAGAAATTTAACGACTACTCAGACCAGTTTTTTGAAGAATTGGGAATGAAAGAAACCTCCTTTGTGAGACGCTACATGGGCGTGATCCCCAATAGAGCTGATGCCTATTCTGATTGGGGAAATGGCCTTTGGCTGTCCACCCCTATGGTAACTAAGTTTAACGGTGACGGTTTTTTATACACCACACTACAAGACCAATTGATTTATGAACAGGCGGTGCAGCATGCGCGCCAGAATAACAATCTGCTATTAATGGAAAGTCAGAAACCCATTCCCAATAGCGAAATACAGACCTATGGCTTTGGCTTGGAACTAGATGGTCGTTTAGGTAGAGAGGCACAATATCATTCGGGCTCCACCTTCGGATACCACTCTCACACGAGTCGTTTTCCAAAAGAAAAATTATCCGTTTTCGTGATGAGTAATAATGGTAGGATCTGGAGCGGAGATATTGCCGATGAAATTGCGTCTGTTCTTCTTACAGAAATGGAAAATAAAGCAACATATAACAGCCGTATTAATGAAAACTTAGATGAAGGGGAGCAAGCACAAATTCCAGGGCAATACATGTCCCCTGATGGATTTCTGATTCGAATTGTAAAGGAAGAAGGAAAGATACTCTGGAAAAGTGCCAATAACTCACCTTATGAGCTCATCCAGGAAAGCAAAAATATGTTTTCGGTTGATTATAATACTACCATTAAAATTAGGTTCTATGAGAACGAAGTCGTTCAGTTTTATCCATCAGGAAGAACAATTTCTTACAGCAGGCATTCCTACTTACCTGCTTCCTTTGCAGATTTAGAAGGTTTTGTGGGAAAGTATCATAGTAGTGAATTAGATATGAGTTTTGAGTTCAAAAAAACGAAAGAAAATAAACTAAAAATCTTGTTTTCAAATCGGGACAGGGAGCGAGCAGTAGAAGTGCTCAACAGAAATGAGTTGTTAGCGTCCAATTTCATCATGAAAGTTCAGAGAGATCAATTCGATAGAGCTACGGACATACTGGTAACACTTAACTACAGAGCCCAAAATAACCGATTCCGAAAGCAAACCAATCTTCAGTATCAACCAAAAGTTGAGACCGAGAATGGGTCTATTCAGGTAACGACTATTGGTTCTAGAAATGGTGATCCATCAGACATTCTATTGACGAAAAACTATCCAAATGGAAATGAAATTTGGTCTAAACAGTTTGGAGGAAATAGTTACGATCGGGCCAGTTCTATTTTAGCCACCGATGATGGCTATCTCATTATCGGTTCCACCAGCTCTTATGGCAATGGCAACTACGATATATTTGTCATTAAGACCGATAAGGAAGGGAACAAACAATGGCAAAATACCTATGGAGGTTTCTATAATGAATACGGTTATACCGCAGAAAAAACAGCAGGAGGATACTTAATAAAAGGAACCAAACAAAAATGTTCTTCAAATTCAGATGTTTTCAATAGAGAATGTACGACTAATGTATGGGTTGTATCTATTGATAAGAATGGAAAAGAATTATCCAATAAAATATTGGAAGAGATATAAGTAGAGGAACAATAGCCCTTGAACGTTGGAAACTGCAGCACCTATAGCACGACCTGCACATACGCATGGTAGCGGGTCGCTAGGGTTTAAGAACAATCGAAAATGAAAATAGCAGCCGCCCAAATGCAGTCGATGCCTATTCTCATGTCAAACTACCTTGGTGATCTATGGGGAATTAAGGCCGGAGGGAAAAGTGCATTTGGGGATAGGAACGGCGATAAAATAGCACCAGTGTATGCTGATGAAGCAGGGCTTTTATTACTAGAAAGAAACAAAGGGGCTTGGATAGCTCAGATAGTAGATCAGAAAACAGGAAAACAGCCGCAGATCACCAGCAGAGATGGCTAGCTAGCTGTATTTTCAACATTGATCAGACGAGCGAGCGAAACAGGTAAACGAATCTCCTTCTCCCCTACCCTCAATAACACCTCTTCGAGTGATTTTTCCTCCACTTTAAAATCGGCGCCAGGTAGCAGTCCCATGCGCCACAGCTGCGCACTGACATATTGCCCTGATTGATGTTCCGCGATTTGCCCTTGTTGCTGATCGGCTAGGCGAATTAAAGGAAAGCTAGGTTCGCCTGGCTTGGCGGGGATGGGGGAGCCATGCGGATCGGTGCTAGGAAAGCCCAATTCTTGGTCTACCGCATCCAACAGTGCTTCTGGAAGCAAATGCTCGAAGCGTTCAGCTTCTTCATGAATTTGCTCATTATTGAGTCCTATTTTATTCACCAGGTAAGTTTCCCACAGGCGGTGCGCTCGTACTAATTTTTCTGCCTCTCCGATCCCAATGGAGGTCAGCTTAAGGTTACTTTTTTCGATCAATCCCTTCGTGCGCAGCAACTGGAGGATTTTTTGCAGGCTACTGGTGGTAGTCCCGAGTTTTTCGGCCAAACTCTCGATGGTAAGGCTCCCCTGTTGTTCCAGTCGATAGGCTTGTTTCAATCCATCTTCCAATTTGATTCTCGCCTTGAGTTGGCGTTTCCTTAACTGGCGGAACACCAGTCCTTTTTCAGGAGCAAAGAATACCGCCAGGGCATAAAAAAGCGTGGCT
>JAHQWA010000094.1 GCA_019634045.1 Saprospiraceae bacterium | reverse complement strand
TGTATGGTTTTTCAGAGTGGGATACGGACTATGGATTTTGCTCACCGGTTTTACAGCCCCCGGCACCAGTGCAGACCTGACTGGGCCATTTGATCGATTTCTCAGTTTTGCGCACTCTATTGTGCCGCTCCTGCTTTTAGAATTCTACTTTTATGCCAAAGCCAACCCCAATCCTCGGATCAAGAAAATAGCTACTGTTACCTTTGGTATACTGTGCTTGCTATTGGCTGCTGGAATTGCCATGGTAGCCATGATTTTTTGGATACCAACGCTATAGCTTTCAAGCACACCGGGGAGAAATGAGGGTAGCATATTTTAACTTGCCTTGGTGAAATCCTCGATGGCTCGCCTGAATTTGAGGTTGTACCAGCTTTTTGATACTTTCGCGTTCGCATTCTACTTGCAGATATGGAGAAAGCATTAAAAGTATTAAAGATTGTAGCCCCAGCGGGAATTGGAATTTACCTAACCTGGTTTTTCTTCAATGGCTTGACAGAAGTGGAAATCACCCAGGTAAAAGATTCTTTTCGAGATGCTAACTACCTATGGGTCATTCTCGGTCTAGGCGTGGCATTTTTAAGCCATGTGAGTCGAGCCAAACGCTGGTTGTATCTAGTGGAACCCCTAGGCTTTAGACCCAAGCTATGGACGGCTTATCACGGTGTGATGGCGGCCTACGTGATCAACTATACCATACCCAGATCTGGAGAATTTGCCAGAGCTGGTCTGATGGCTAAATATGAAAAGGTTCCCTTCGAAAAGGGATTTGCCACTATTGTGGTAGAACGGATCATTGATGTCATCATGCTTGGGATAGTTGTATTAATTACGGGTTTGGTCCAAGTAGATAGCGAAGCTTTTGAGCAAATTATGGAGACGCAGGACGCCGAATCAAGCCAACTGATATACTGGTTGATATTACTAGCTGTTGTCTTAGGCCTCATTGGCTTAATCCTCTATTTCAAAAATGAAAAAATTCGGTCCTTCATTCAGCAAAAAGTATTGGGTCTATGGGAAGGCCTGACTTCAATTTGGAAGATGGAACAAAAATGGCCGTTTATTCTCCATACCTTTTTCATTTGGGCCTGCTATGTAAGTGGCATTTGGATCTTTGCGCAAGCTTTTCCTGAAACAGCCTATATGCCAATCGGAGCTATTTTGGGAGCCTTTGTGGTAGGAGCCGCCGCTATTGCGCTTTTACCCGGTGGATTAGGAGCTTATCCGCTTTGGATCAATGCAGTTTTGGCGCTCTACGATATTCATTTTGCCGGATATGGCATCTTCATGTGGGTCTGTTCTACCGCCTTTTATATTGTACTTGGATTGGCATCTCTATTTCTGATCCAAAGCAGTAAAGAAAGCAGCAATTAATTCGTTGTAGTTTCTAATCGAAAGAGACTTATGTTTTCGTGGATAAATTTATCTTTACGAGATCCACTTATAAAACATAATCTTTATGGGAGTCCATCCACAGGCCGGCAAAATCAGCACCCACGATCAACTAACCAATATTCCACGATTGATCAGTGCGTATTACACAGATCATCCAGATCCATCCATACGCGAACAACGGGTCGCTTTCGGTACTTCTGGCCATCGGGGTTCCTCTCTACATGCTAGCTTTAACGAACAACACATTTTGGCTACCACCCAAGCCATTTGTTTCTACCGCGAGAAAGAAGGGATTAGTGGTCCGGTTTTCATGGGTATTGACACCCATGCCTTATCCGAGCCTGCGCAAGCTTCTGCCTTAGAAGTACTCGCAGCGAATGGCGTAGAAACCATGATTGCACTTGATGATGAATATACACCTACGCCTGCCGTGAGCCAAGCCATAATTGCTTACAACCGCGGCCGTAACAATGGTCTGGCTGATGGTATCGTCATCACACCTTCTCACAATCCGCCGATGGATGGTGGTTTCAAATACAATATGACCAATGGTGGTCCTGCCGAAAGTAATGTGACAGCATGGATTGAAGCCAGGGCCAATGAAATATTGGAAAATGGATTGCGGCAGGTCAAACGAATGCCTTTACAAAAAGCCCTTAAGGCGTCCACAACCCATCGATACGACTACCTCGAAGCTTATGTTTCCAAACTCGATCAACTGGTTGATCTAGATGCTATCCGGACATCGGGACTTAAAATGGGCGTTGACCCCTTGGGCGGTGCGGGAGTCCATTATTGGGAGCGGATTGCGGAGCAATATCGCCTCCCACTCACGGTAGTAGATACACAGGTAGATCCTACCTTTCGTTTTATGTCGCTCGACTGGGATGGCAAAATTCGGATGGACCCTTCTTCGCGTTATGCCATGCAACGGTTGATTAAATTGAAAGATCAGTTTCCCGTAGCTTGTGCCTGTGATACTGACCACGACCGACATGGGATCGTAACGCGCAGTAGTGGACTAATGCAACCCAACCATTATTTGGCAGTAGCGATTGATTACCTCTTTCAACATCGACCAGGATGGGGCGCTAATGCAGGTATTGGCAAAACCTTGGTGAGTAGCCTGATGATCGATCGGGTGGCGGCCAAGTTGGGACGTAAGTTAGTAGAAGTCCCCGTCGGCTTTAAATGGTTTGTAGATGGCCTGTTTGACGGTTCACTAGGTTTTGGGGGAGAAGAAAGTGCAGGTGCTTCCTTCCTGGACCGGAATGGTAAGGTTTGGTCTACAGACAAAGATGGCATTATCGCCGCCTTACTGGCTGGTGAAATCACCGCTCAGACCGGTAAAGACCCCGGTGAAATCTATCAGGGATTTGTCCAGGAATTTGGCGAACCTATCTACGCTCGCATTGACGCTCCGGCTACTCCAGAACAAAAAGACAAGCTCAAGAAATTATCGCCTGATCAAATTTCTTCTTCCGAATTGGCTGGTGAAAAAATTGAAGCCATTCTCACTAAAGCCCCTGGCAATAATGCTGCTATTGGTGGCCTGAAGGTCACAACTGCCAATGGTTGGTTTGCTGCACGACCATCTGGAACAGAAAATATTTATAAAATTTACGCAGAGAGTTTCAAAGGAGAAGCACACTTGAAACAGATCCAAGAAGAAGCACAAGAGGTGGTCAACGGGGCTATTGGATAACAGGAGTATCCTAGTCTGATAGTGCTTGATCCAACTAACTACCAAATTGATCCAACCCTAGATAAGACAGCTCGATTATTCAAAAAAAGCCTATGAAAAACGCCACTAGTGAAACACCATTGTCTGTAGTGATGCTAGGCGCAAGCGGCGCGGTGGGTGGTGAAGCCCTGGGTACGCTACTCATGATGCCAAAAGTCGAGCACTTGAGTTTATTAGGCCGTCGGGAAATTCCCAATCAACCAGACCCTAGAATTCAACAACATATAATCAATATATTTGAACCTTCTTCTTATCAATCTTTAGTCGCAGATCACGACGTTGCCATTTGCACCTTAGGCGTTGGGCAACCTTCCAAAACAAGCAAAGAGGATTTTATCAAAATTGACAAGATAGCCGTCATTGATTTTGCCAAAGCCTGCAAAGCTGCAGGTGTACGTCATTTTGAACTATTGTCTTCTGTGGGTATCAGTTCCAATTCATCCAACTTTTTCCTGCGTACCAAAGGAGAATTAGTGCAGGCCTTAGAAGCCCTTGAGTTTGAGCAGCTGAGCATCTTCCAACCTTCCATGATTTTGACGCCCACCAATAGATATGGGTTTACCCAGGCTGTTACCTTGCTCATTTGGCCGGTATTGCAACCACTTCTACTGGGCAGCTTGCGAAAGTATCGTGGTATCCGAGTGGAGCAATTAGGTAAAGCTATAGCACTCAATATACTCGACCGCAAACAAGGCGTAGAAAAATTGGTCTGGGATGATTTCCAGACGATTATCGATAATGTTAAACTCTAGTGGCAAAACTTACTTGCGGTGGATAAGTACCATATCCAAGATTACCGCCCCAATTCACACCAAAGTAAAAGCCAGCCTGTACTAGGGATTAAATTTTCAGCACGACTACCGTGTCATGGAGATATGTAAACTACTCCGCTTGGAAAAGAACAGACGAAGGAGTTCCACATTCTATAGGCTGTATCTTTCGGCCTAATATATCTAACGGCATAGTCGACAACAGGCTAATTTCTAATAAACTTAAATATGGAAAGTATGAAAAAGACATTTTACACCTTTTCTACCCTTGCTCTGATCTTAACTTTCATAGTTGGCTGTGCACCACAAGCCAAGGTGGAGGCACCAGAAGCAAGTTACGACCCAGAAGCCAAACTGGAGGCTTTACAAATCACCTTACCTGCTCCGCCTCAACCCGTTGCCAATTACGTCAATGGCGTCAGAGCTGGTAACCTCATTTTCTTGGCCGGGAAAGGTCCTAAACGGGCAGATGGAAGCGAAATTACGGGGAAGCTAGGGCAAGATGTCAGCATTGAAGAAGGCTATGAAGGAGCAAGATTGACTGCCATTAATCAATTATCAGTATTAAAAGAAATGCTTGGTGATTTAAAAAAGGTAAAGCGAATCGTAAAAGTATTGGGTATGGTCAATTCCGACTCTTCCTTCGTAGATCAACCCAAAGTTGTAAATGGATTTTCAGATCTGATGGTGGAGGTATTTGGAGATAGAGGCAGACATGCCCGGGCAGCGGTTGGCATGGCATCCCTACCAAGAGGGCAGGCCGTAGAGATTGAATTAGTGGTGGAAGTCTATCCTTAAAAAATGAGCAAGCTGAAGGCTGCAAAAGAAGAAGTTTGACTATTTTTTCTTTGTCGCTGCATACGCTGATGTTTATGATCGTTTATGTTTTATTCTCAAATGAATCCTGAGAATGAAACAGGATATAGTGATAACTCATCATCAATCTATTCGCAGGTAAAATTCTATTGCTCTGTCCCAAAAGTCTCTATCGGCGATTTCGGTCCCTCTCGCCACGGTTCTTTGTACTACATCGATTATTCAACTAAGATTATCCGCACTCCTTAAGCCTTGGCCAAGGACCCCAAGATCTCGAAACCATGCGACATAACTGTTGGACAGCGCACTTCTAGAAAACAAAAAATATATGAAACGAAAAGCAATATCCAGATTCACAACTTTGCTCTGTCTGAGCATAATCGGGCTTTTTTCCCAACTACCGAAAGCCTTCAGTCAAGATCAAAATCTTCAACTAAGGTATTTCGGTACAGCCGGATGGGAAATAACGGATGGTACCACCACCATTCTCATAGATCCGTACCTCAGCAGACTCAAGCTAGGCACAGGGCCGTCTGTAAGTCAGGAAGATGCCAGAAAGACGTATAGTCGGTCAGACTATTTTGAATCCGACACGGTGCTAATCGATAG
>JAHQWA010000093.1 GCA_019634045.1 Saprospiraceae bacterium | reverse complement strand
TGGGGCTTGGTTTAAAAAGTATTGCTAGCCGTGCCCAACTTATAGGGGCCGAGCTACGCATTCAACCTACTCCTGAGAATGGCTTCTCCCTGCAACTCAGTCTTCCGTTGACGGATAATACAATAGTCATTCCATCAACACAAGGATGACTAAAAAATTTGAACTTCGGCTGTATAAAGGAGATTGTGGAGAGACAGTGTGACAGATATCCGAAACCCAATAAAGCTAGGCCTGAGAAAATTTCGGACATCTAGCTCCGGCTATTCGCCCACTAAAAGTGCTTCTGCCCCGAAAACTCCATTGCCTCTCCTTTACCAAATCCATAACTCACCCCCACCGTCACGAAACGCCCTTCTTGTCCTCGACTGTAGAGGTAAAAGGAAGGTTGGTTGGTTTCCGTTTCGTAAATGCTAGATGCAAACACATCCTGTACACTTAGATTCAGAATCGCTTTCCCCTTGAGTATTTTCTTACGTAAGCCCAGGTTAAGGAATACATTCTCGGAACGATACCCTTGGAAGGTTTGATAACCAGACCGATAATTACCAGCTAATTCGAGATCAAATTGAGCGGGCAGTTTTAATTTAGTCATTAGGCGACTGGTCCAGCGATCAGCTGTAAAATCAAATGAAGTCGCTTCAAAGGTTCCCTTCCGATTGAAGTAGTTATAATTAAAGTCTCCGTTGAAGCTCACCCATTCCCATTTTTCTGGAGTATACTTGAAATTGAACTCAATGCCCGTGGTCCCTTCTGTACCGATATTGATAGGACGCGAAGTACTCACATTATCTGAAAAGGACACCAATCTTTCAATGATATCCGTGGTAAACCGATGATACACGCCAAAGTTGGATGAAAAGCCAGCATCGATAAAGATGGTCATGATTTCATAAGAATCCGTAAACTCCGGAAGCAGATTAGGGTTACCGGTTCGGATACTGAAGTTGTTGCGGATATTGATAAATGGGTTCAAGCTCCATAGCCGGGGGCGATAAATCCGCTTTGAATACCCCGCCTGCATAGACAATTTCTCATTGACCTTATAAGAGGTGTGCACAGTGGAAAAGAGATTGGTATACTGGCGATCATTGGATTCACTGGTATTTACCAATTCCGTATGTAGATCGGTATGCTCCATTCTTAAGCCGGCCTTCACTCCGAATTTCTTACCCTCAAAGGCTGCCGTTCCATACACCCCAATCACGCCCTGCGTAAATTCAAAGACATTGCTGAAGGCAGGATCATTTACCCACTCACCATTCACATCCTCCCCCACTACATAGTCATTGGTAGCATCTGTAATGAGGTACTGGGCTCCCGTTTCCACAGAGAAAACCTCCGAAAAAGGCTTGGTATAATCTAATTTGAAAGTATAGCGAGCTTCACGAAAATCATTCTCCGTCAATTGATCACTCCCCGGGTCACTTCCCTGTACTAAGGTGTTGGTGAATAAGCTGGATTGATCCTTGCCGAAGAAGTTTCCTAGGGCACTAAATAATAAGGTGTGATCTTCATCTCCCTTAAAGTCTTTCTTAAACTGGAGATCATACTGCCACTTTGGGTTTGTGGCTTCGGTAGCCTCCACCCTACGCCATTCGCTATCTAGCAGTTCCTGATCATCCCAATACTGGAAAAGAAGGTCAGAGTTCTCCGTTTCTCCCTCATAAGCAAAATGACCCGATAGGGAAAGTACACTGGTTTCATTGATGTGGTAATCCGCTCCCAGAATGAGGTTGGAGAACAATTCATTTTTATCATTTTCCCCTTCACTCCGAATCAGCGTATTGGTGAGCCGGTCTTCATTTATACTTCTTGTTTTTTCTGGGAAAGTTCGATAGCCCACACCGATTTGACTGAATAGGTTGAATCGTTCCGTTCTGCGGTTTAGGCTTAGGCCCAGGCTGTGATTGTTGGGTACGCCGGTGTTTACCGTAATAGATCCGTTAATTCCCTTTTTCTCCTCCTTCTTCATCACAATATTGATGATTCCTGACGTTCCTTCTGCATCATATTTAGCGGAGGGATTGGTGATCACTTCTACCCGATCAATCATTTCGGCCGTAATCGTCCCCAGCGCATTCCCTTGATCACTTGCTAGCACAGAAGGCTTGCCATTGATCAAAATTTGAACACCAGCACTTCCACGTAGGCTGACTTGACCTTCTATATTGACGGTCACGGAGGGAACATTGTTGAGAACCTCTAGGGCACTGGCTCCGGTCGTACTTAGATCTTTCCCCACATTAAAGACGCGTTTGTCCAATTTGAACTCCGTCTGAGACTTCTCCCCCCTCACCACGATCTCATCCAATGTTTGACCGTCCTCTCGAAGGTAGATCGTTGGCAAGTCAATTCGCCCTTCTTTCAACTCAAATTCCTCAATCTTCTGTGGGTTATAGCCAATAAAACTAACTTGTATAAAGAAGTCTTTTGATTCGGTTTGCAATTGGAACTGGCCCTGCGCATCAGTGGTCGTACCAGAGATCGGTGAACCCGTTGCACGATCAGCTAACATAACGGTAGCAAACTCAACAGCTTGTCGTTCTGCTCCGGCAACGACCTTTCCCGAAATAATAATGGATGGATTTTGTGAAAAAGCGACCATAGATAGGCCAAGACCAAGCACTAACAGTAGGTATTTCTTCATTTGTTAAAAGTTGTTCGTTTTTCAGTTGGGTGAATAGGAAATTCAACACACAAAATAGGAAGTGTCCGCCAATCTAGCAGAAAAACTCGTTCAACAACCAATTATTTAGGTTATCCAACTCAATCAGGAAGGACCTCCAAAATTTGTCGTTGGACCCGCAAATTTCGATGTTCAACGAAATCTAGGTAAGAAAGCCACAAAAGTCTTTACTTTTAAGACATAGCCAAACCAATTTATGTCTAGCCCAAAGCAACGAATATGGAAAATAATTTCAAGTGAACTAGTGTTCCAGTTGATCCTGATTAGTACTGTTTTCTTAGCAACAGCTTATGATGAACATACCTACGGTGATGTCTGGGCTAAATTGGGCTTGTATACCAGCTACGTACTGGCATCATTAATCATTGGTTACGTCTTGCTGCCCAAATTCTTTTATCCGAAGAAATATTTGGCCTTTTGTCTGAGCTTGGTACTTGTAATAGGCATAGTGATGCTGGTGGAAGAGCAAGTGCTAGAAAAGATCTTTTTCCCTACTAGTCGAGGCACGGATTTCCCCGGTGTATTCCACACCTTATTGGAAATTCTCCCCCCCATCTTGATCTTAGTGAGCTTTAAGTTTGCTTGGGATGCTCAGAAAAAGCAAAATCAATTGGAGGAACTTAACAGCATGATGGCCGAAAGTCGCCTACAATTTCTCAAATCTCAAATCAATCCGCATTTTCTTTTTAACAATCTAAACAACCTCTATTCTTACGCTTTAGCTGACTCCCCCAAGACTAAGCAAATCATTCTGGAGTTGTCTTCTTTGCTACGCTATATGTTATACGATTGCCAAGCAAATCTCGTACCACTAGAAAAAGAGATTCAATGCTTGGTTGATTTCATACAATTGCAAGAAATGCAGATTGAGAAGCGAGGCAAGGTCGAATTCAATATAGATGGGAAAGCACAGAATCAGTACATTGCCCCTTTGATTTTGGTCGTTTTCGTGGAAAACTGCTTTAAGCACAGCACCAGCAGTCAGGCTGAAGGCATCGAAATTGGTATTGAACTTAAAATCTCCCCAGGATATCTCGAACTATGCTGTAGCAACACCTATTCTTCCCATACCAATACACACGAATTATCCAAGGGCATTGGTTTGAAAAACGTTCGGTCACGCCTGGCGCTTTTGTATCCAAATGCACACACTCTAGAGGTATCAACAACAGGATCGGTATTTCAAGTTCACTTGGGCATAGCCTTGGGAAAGGTGCAAGCCGAACTTGCTCCGCAATGGACTGAATCAACACAAAAACACGATCCCTACAATTGAATAGCATGACGACCTGTCTCATCATAGAAGATCAACCACCTGCACAGCGGATTTTGGAGACTTACATCGCTGAAATGGATCAGCTTCAGCTGGTAGGTATCTTCAATGATGCCCTATCTGCACTGGAATTCCTGAAGGCAGAGTCCGTTGATCTATTATTCCTGGATATCCACCTGCCTAGATTATCGGGACTAGATTTGCTAAAGATCGTTCATCCTCGGCCCAAAGTAATCTTCACCACCGCCTTTCGCGATTATGCCCTAGAAGCCTTTGAACTGGATGTGGTAGACTATTTACTCAAGCCTTTCTCCTTTGAACGATTTGTAAGAGCTGTTTCAAAAGTCCTTTATCAAGAAAAAAGCCCAGAAGTAGGTGACAACAACAGCCCGAAGTTACCACAGGATGGATCCTATCTTTTTGTCAAGGTGGGAAAGGACTATCAGAATATTCAGGTTAGCGATATCCATTTCATCAAATCAAACGGAGATTATACACAGCTATTTACAAGGCAAGGTAAGTTGCTCGTTTCGCAGTCCCTTAGGTATTGGATAGACAAGTTAAGTGATCACACCTTCTGTCAAATCCATAAATCCTATCTGGTACATATCCCTCACATATCCAAAGTATCCGGGAACCGCGTATTCATTGGCCAACATGAGCTTCCAGTGGGTAGGGCGTATAAGGAGCGTTTAGCCCAATTTCTACCTTAAACCTTCACTTTTCCGGTCCAGCATCCCTTGCTCCGAGCGTTTCCGTCCGAATTAGTCAGCTAAAGTGCTGACCAAAAAAGCCCTTTCTCCTTATCATACAGCCACTTAGGTCTTAAGTTATTTTTTAATTCAAAAAAACTTATTAAAAATTTGTGCATATGAATTGTATTCCCTATCATTGTAGTGCAATTGATCGAATAACAATCCCAACATCTTTCGATTAAGCGCAAACTAGGAATCCAATATAAGGATGCAACATTTTTTAAAGAATCTGCGTTTATATACTGAATTCCAACAATACCCATTAAATCTCAGCAAACCAATAGAAAACCATCTGAGTAATCTTGTAATCCCAAACTTATTCGTCTACCCAACGAATTCGTAACAAGAAGACTCAAATGAAAGATAGTTTTGGGCCGTGATTCCCAATCATGGCTTTTCGACAGATGTAAATCCCAACCTGTCCAACATTTTGTGCCTTTCGTTTTGACACTTCGATTTTATTTTGGCACGAAGTATAATGTTGATTTCTTCTTGAACTAGGACCTACCCAGTCTTAGCTTTCCACATTCTTTTTCCTGCTAATCTAGGATCGTGACTTGATGTTACACGAATAGATTTTTCCAACTTCAAAAAGGTATTAAGGTGAAAAAGGGTTTACTACTTTCCGCATGTTTGATGACTGTACTGCTACTAGATGCAAAGACGATCTTTGTTAACGCTGGAGCCAATGGTAATGGCACTTCTTGGAGCCAAGCTTTCGGTGACTTACAGCAAGCTTTAAAAGCTGCTGTCGCTGGAGACCAGATCTGGGTAGCTAAAGGCACTTACACTCCAACAAAGAACAATAATCGTAAAGCTTCTTTCCGTATGAAAGAAGGAGTTGCCATCTACGGTGGATTTGCAGGAAACGAAACCCAACTAACTCAACGTAACATCAGAAGAAACGCAAGCATCTTAAGCGGAGAAATTGGAACTCCTTCTCTAGACGACAACTCTTTCACCATAGTATATGCAGAAAATGTAAGCCAAAGCGCAGTAATCGACGGATTTGTATTCACAAGCGGTGTTGCTAACGGCTTCGGAGTTTCCGGTGACTTGAGCTTTTCTGGAGCAGCAATGTTCAACAAGCAAGCTTCTCCTTCTATTAAGAACTGTACTTTCAAAAACAACTATGCACGCGAAGGCGCTGCGATCTATAATTTCGCTACCAACGGCGGTACCTACAACCCTATCATTGCTAACTGCAAATTTATCGCCAACAAAGCTGACTTTGACGGTGGCGCGATCTTCAACATGGGCCAAAATGGCCAATCCGCTCCTATCATCCGCAACTGCCACTTCGAAAAGAATCGTTCTACTTATGGTGCAGCGATCCTTAACAAAGGGGCAAATGGAAAAGCAATAGCTGCGATCTCAAACTGTGTTTTCACAGCTAACGCTTCTATCCTAAGCGGTGCCATCGTATACAACCTAAGAGAAGGACGCGGAGAAAGCAATTCAATCATGAACGGTTGCAAATTCATCCAGAATGATGCCGTAAATGGTGATGCTTTCGGAGCAAGTACTGTTACAGCGAGCAACAACGCTCAAAGCAGAGGCGGTGCAGTACTAAGATCTTACTAATAAGGTAAAGGAAGTATTTAACCGATCGCAACGAGTATGGCTACCAATTTCTGACTTCCATACTTATTATTCAAAACATGTCTAAAGTCCTTTACCTGAAATAACTACTACACCAAAAAGAAAGATCTATGAGGCAAAAGCCGATTAACTGGAATGTTAGTCGGCTTTTGTGTTTTACGCAGCTCAGTGGTGTGACCTAATCAATCTTGTATCAACACCTTCCTGCTAATTTGTCGATCTCCAAGGATCAACCGTATGAGATACATCCCCTTGGGAAGCGTTTGTACATCAATTGGAACACCTGAGTGCTTCAGTTTACTTGTTGGTAGCGCCAGCTTGTGGTGTTCTCTGCCCAATGGATCCAGAATCTGCAGCTGCACGGATGTCGCCGATTCCGAAGCATCCCATTGCAGGTAAAACTTACCGTTGTTGGGATTGGGGTAAATTACCAATTCCTGCTCCTCTTTTAATTCTTCCCTTTCATCTGTAGCTGTTGGCGTATCCTGTGATGGGTTGGGCGTGTCCGGTAAGTTATCAAACGGATTGAGAATCCCATCTCCATCTCGATCCTCATCACAGACATCTCCAATCCCATCGAGATCTAGGTCGGACTGTTCGGGATTGGCATAGTACGGACAATTATCTTGCTCATTGCTAATCCCATCCATATCCCCATCCGCTTCATCTGCGCAAACCAGGGCCTGGTCTGGATTATTGAAGTAAGGACAATTGTCGTCGGCATTCGGGATTCCATCTCCATCTAGATCTTCATCACAGGCGTCTCCAATGCCATCATTATCTAAGTCTTCCTGGGCAGCATTGGCCGCTAGCACACAATTATCCTCATCATCCGGCACCGCGTCATTATCTGTATCCAGCACCGAATTGGGTGACGTATCGCCTCCTACTGTGAAGGTCCAAGTCACAGGAAGCCCTCTTCTATTACCCCACTGGTCTTCCAGATCATCTAACCAGACCGTAAACGCTTGCCCCTGAAAAGGATTGAGATCTATGGTTGGTTGAAGGATGAGCTGGTCATCTTGACACCCTATCTCGAGTGGATAGGTATCATCTCCATGTTCTAGGTAACCGCTGGACTCATCGATGATAAAGCAATTCAGTGGCTCATCAAATCGGACGGCCAAACGCTCTCCCCCATCTAGGACTCCATCGAAGGGTTCCGGGCTTCCAAAAACAATCGGAGGACTGCGATCAATCGTTCCGTTAACTATGTTTGAATAAGCATACTGGCCATCTTCTGCGCAGATAATTTGCAGTCTTATTTGATACTTCCCATCTTCCAGGTTAGCAACTGGCCAATAGAAGAGTGTTTCGTTTGGTGATTCTCCAAGGTCTATTTGCTCTAAACGATATCCTTCCTGCCAAGCGCTGGTGCCTAGCAATGAATATTGCAGAATAATTCTTCGGATGCTGCTGTAGTTGTAGTCCGTAATTTTCAATAGTACCTCAGCTTCAGTTTCACTATTGACCAGCCAATCCTCTTCCGGTAGCGCCAAGACAGCAGAACCACAGCTACATTCAAAATCGGTAGATAAATAGACGATATCAGTAATGATCCCTTCCTCACTACACTCCGGCCTCAGCACGAAAGGAATATTGGGAAAAGAACAAGCATTTCCTTCTTTGTAAATCCGTACGGTGGCTTCCTTGGTGTCTCTGTGATCAATGGTAAAGGATAGTGGCCAATCATTGCGGCCATTGATCGTTACTCTTGCTCCCTCTGTATTATCTTCATCGAGCACCAATAATTCATAGGTTCTCGTTTCACCACTGGGGCTGGTATTCCCCAGACTGAGTCGATACTCCGCAAAGTCACTACTGACATTGGTCTGTGTTAACTGATCAGCTTGCAATTGCACGCCATCGCGCGCCTGTGTACCAGCCTCATGGGGACAACTCGTCCGCCCGCCTTTCAATTCGAATACTGGCGTGGCATAGACGGGATCGCGTTTGATATCTACACTCAGGAAGTCACCGCTGTTACCATCCCTGATCACATATCCTACTTCTTGTGTTATTTGCGTAGTTTGTCGTTGTGTTTTACCAATTCTATGCCTCATTCTCATTTGCCCTTGGACCTCGATGGTCGAACTAGCTTCACCAATAGGAAGCGTAATCCCTGTCTTGAGGCCGGCCTTTATGGCTACCGAGGCAAGTACATCCACGACGATATCTAGACTAAAGCTACTCATCGAATCTGTAAGGATCGTATTTTCTAGCGAGGCCCCGGCATCCAGGGATACATTCTGTATCTTCTCAGCTACGGCCTTTTGGCGTTGATTTTGTGCCACTGCACTTTCCCAGACCTCTATCTGGTTGTGGAAATAAGCAACAGAGTCCGCCAGAGAAGTATCCAAAGTATCTGCCAGATACCGCTCCACGTAATTGGTCTTTATCTCTTTCAGCTGTGGAATAATGGTCTCTTTAATTTGTTTTTCAGAGTAAATGAATTGGGTAGGAATATCATCAATGGCAAAGATCAAACTCGTACTGGTATCCACCTCGCAACTGGCTTCATCAAACTCTATGACGTCCGTCAAAGAATAAGCTAGATTCATAGCCTGCCCAATATATAGATCACCATCTTCACCGATAAATTCTTGGGCTGCTGAAGTCTGAAAACCTTCCGTTCTACTGAAGGTGAGTAGTGTTTCATGATGATCATAGGCTACCGATGCTAGATCAAAGGACTGTCCCGTATGGAGTTTCCTAAGCTCTTGGTTCAGTGGCGCCAAGTTGAGATTTCGAGCACTAGCTACTATTTCCCTCGTGTCCCCGAATAGCAAGCTTGTCCCCATCTTGAGTAGGTTGGCATTGGATCCCAATTGTGAGCTAAAGCCAAACATACTTAAAGCCCGCTGGGTAGACTCGGTTCGTGAAAAATAACTATAGCTACGATCACCTGGGGGATCTCGTAGGATGAGGTAAGGCGTTTCTGGTGTGACGGTCACAAAAGTCTCGCCTCTTGGCACATTCCCAACAATTAGAGCAGAATCCCGGTGTGAAGATTGTTGATTACCTACGGTCGCTACAACTTCAATCGTTTTCAAATAGGGGGAGAGAATATTGGGATCTCCAGGGTACATCAGATACGCTACGGTGCCATTGCTGATCGGTAGCGTCAGAATCGTATCGCTGAGTTCGTCAAAAATTTCTACCGATCCTGTATCTACTGCACAACTGGTCTCTCCAAAAGCCTCTTCCACCAGTATACTGATAGGAACGCGGGTATATTGGCCCACTACTGCATACGGGTAATCTTCACATAAGCGTGAATAGTCCGGCCATCCGATCGTTACCTTTGGCGGTAGGCGATAAATGAAATCTTCTACCTGATCTCCATTAGTAAGATCTACGATTGCTGATTCGAAGGAAGCCTTGAAGGCCTCTGGATCAATAGGAGGATCGGTAGTGGTAGTAAAGTCGTTAATCTCTACCGTATAGGTACGAGCAGGGAGTTCAACCGCATAAGCGCCAGTACCGGGTTCCGTTATAATCAAGGTATCAAAGCAAGCCATATTGGCATCCGGACCTGCATAAATTCTTAGTTGAGCAGGACCTAGATAAAGGGAACAGCCCCCTGCAACGACCCCACTTAAGGTCTGCCGTTGCGTATCCTCAAAGTCCAGGGTATCTGCATGATCCAGGAAGACCTGGGTACGAGCAAGGGGGGCGAAGGTATGGTTTTGATAGGATGGTGTAATCCGATATTCTCCTGGGCCATCCACAGCTAGGGAATAGTACCCGCTTTCATCTGTTGTTGTTGGGTAGTCAATGTCCGTACCAATCAACTCGGCAACTATATCTACCGCTCCGACGGGACAAATCATTCCATCTATCACTTGACTAACCCTTCCGGTAAGCGTCAAGGCAGTGGTATCCGTAAAATCAACCCCACTTACCGTATTTCCGTTTGATTCCACTCGTAAATACGCTTCTCGGAAAGCTGGATCAAACTGCCGATTCTCTGAACTAGGAGCCACGCGAAAGCTTGCTTCTTCATCATAGTAAATCCGGTCAATTTGATAGACGCCATTGCTATTCGTCGTGGCGCAATAGGGGCCCTCATAGGGGCTTTGCCTCAACTCCTCGTTCACCTCTGCACAAACCTCTAAATTTGGAATTGCAATCCCTCTGGGGCTGGTCACGCTCCCACTAATCACGCCATTGGGTATTCTATAACCTATGTCTTCCATAGTTGGGAACCCCAAGACCGGACTTAGGCCTGATCCAGCAGTGAATTTGACTTCCATCGTATATTGATGAGGTAAGCCTGGAATCCCATCCAGATCAGCAATGGCATTGATGTCCTTGGAAATGAGTTGGCTTTCCCATGCCAGTCCATCCCTTTTTAGTAAAATGCCTTCGATCTGCTCATGATCTTCTGACCCGCTAAGGGCGCGCCATTCTAGCACTGTTTCATTGCCAATTCCTTTACTAGCGCTAAAATCTGTTTTGAAGGAGGTCCCAAATTCACTAATTTTGGCCGACTCATGTCCCCCCCATTCATCGGTGTAGGTCGAAACAAAATAGGTATGGCCTCGATTCGGTCCTACTGGATCGAAATATTCCAATGGCGCGGAACTACCAGGGGGAATCGTATGTATCAAATTAGAGGAACTGCCCCGATAGATTCTATAGCCATGCTTGCTATTGGGTATATCCGTTCCTTTTTCCCAACGCAGCAAGATACCGCCCACTTTGGACTCGCTCACCTCTAGGTTGACCGGTAGCTTTATAGCCACAGTCACAACCCTATTTAGATCAACCGTGTTGCTGGTTCGATCACAATCGACCGAACAAACGAAAGGGAAACTGGCTGAATTATTCCGCCCTCCGACGGTATATCTTAGCTTAAAAGGCTTAGTTGTATTTGGCCCGATTATTTCTGGTTCAGCAAATGCTCCAGTTGTGGACAGACCATCTGTATTGGTTAACATTTGCGTATTGCTTCCTCCTGACCTCAACCTTAAAATAGCATATCTATTCCCACAATTACAACGCTGACTGCTCGGGAGGCTACCCACTGAAACAAGACTATAGCTAACATCTACATCGACATAGTCTCTGCCCGCCATATTACTATAGGTCGTGTTTGTTCCTGCATATTTAAAGGAAATACTCTGCGCTCTAATTGTTCCTATACCAAGAAGAGAAAGGAAAATCAAGCAGAATAGCCCTATCCGATGATTCAGGCAACTTGACTTCCTCGTTTGAATAGAATGTAGGCGAATCATATCTTCGATTTTAGGATGAAAAATGACTTCTTCAGCCCTTAATGCCCTTTAAGTACTCAAAGGTGCCTTCTGCATCCTTCATTTCTTTAATTTTTTTAAAAGCCGGCCAGCTCAAGGGTTCCTTTCGGCCCAACATGGCATTAATCAAAGGGATACCTTATATTCGATAAACAATTCTTGTGCAATTGCACATGCTTGCTCATGAAGTACCGGTTGACTGATGAACAATACAAGGAAGGTTTACTTAAGCGAGACTCTTTCATACTCGAGCATATCTACCAAGAGTTATTTCCAGGAATTGCCAAGCATGTACTTGAACACAATGGCTCTCAAGAGGATGCCGAGGACGTATTTCAGGAAGGCTTAATGGTCTTATATCGGAAAGCTAAGGGGGATGCTTTAATGCTTAGCAGCAGTTTCTACACCTTCCTGTATGCAGTTTGCAAACGAATATGGCTAAAAAAGAAGAGTCGACGCAAAGGAAGGTTGGCCCTATCATTAGAGGAAGCAGAGTTGATTCAGCTAGCGGAAGACGCTACCCTGATTTTGGAACAGTCGGAGCAATACGCTTTATACAGAAGTAAATTCGAGCTATTAGGAGAAGCTTGTCAGCAGGTTTTGCGACTATTCTTCAGTGGGGAAAGCATGGTTGAAATTGCCAAGGAAATGGGCTTTAGCGATGCCCGGTATGCTAAGAAACGTAAATTCATCTGCAAGGAGCAGTTGGTCAAATTAATTAAATCTGACAGTCGTTATCAAGAACTTCGTTAAAAGCGAAAGCTATGGGGAATGAGGAATTATATGATAAAATCGAGGCTTACCTATCCGAACAAATGACTTCGGAAGAAAAGGAGGCTTTTCGTAAGGAGGTAGATAACAATCCCGACTTAGCGGCGGAGCTAGCCCTTCATCAAGGAATGGCGGAAGCGATGCAGGAAGAAGAGGAATTGGAAGATCTAGGTAAAAAGATTGGTGCAATTATACGAAAGGATAAAAATACCTCGCCCGAGATTTCCGCGAAAAGACGTTTTTCTTTGCCCGTTTCATTACGCGCAGCAGCAGCTATCGCTTTGCTGCTAATAGCGGCCTTAGCAGCTTATTTCTATCTCAGGACTGATGCGACGACTAGTACCCAAGAATTGTATGCTCAATTTGTAGACTATCCAAGTTCCATCTATGAAGAACAAATACTACGCACTGAAGATAACCCAAGTGTTCAACCGGCCATAATCCGATTAGATTCACTTTGGAAAAAGGCTGATGACGGGTATCAAGCAGGAAAAAATGCGGAAGCCTTAAGCTTGCTTGTGGAGATAGAGGCCTTAGAAGAGCAAGTCTTTGGGCAAGCAAGTTCTCGCTTCTTTTACTACCAAGGTATTTTAGCAGCGAAAACTGGGCAATTTTCTGCTGCCTTGGCCTCTTTCGAGCAGGTAAAAACCAATTATACCGAGGATGCCAAATGGAAGAAAGCCCTAATTCTTTTACGCTTAGAGAACCGCCGGGAGGAAGCCCTAGCCATTCTCAAAGAAATCAGCACTGCTTCTACGCCTCGGCAGAAAGATGCCTTGAGTTTGTTGAAGCTCCTATCCTCATCCAATTGAGGTTTTTAGCCTAATTTTCCTCCATCCTATCAGGAGCAAAAAAGAACAGAACACAGCAAAGACTATCCAGGGCCAATACCTTGGCTTTCGTTCCTGTACCTCTACGGCTAGATTATCTCCGATTAGGATAAATGGAGCCCAGTAAAAAGGGTCCGTATATCGTTCTTCTCTTTCAGCTAAAAAGGTCAATTTAGCCTGGCGGAGCGCCTCAGCCTTCCCCATCCCCTTTTTTAGGTTGGTATAAAAATCAAGCATGAGATCTTTACTATTCTTATCGTGCACTTTCCATAAAGAAGTGACAATATTGGCACAGCCTGCATATTTGAAAGCTCGGGCCAGACTCATAATACCTTCTCCTTCCAGCGTTTGCCCTGCTCCGGTTTCGCAAGCACTAAGCACTGCTAGCTGAGCGTCTAAATTCATATTGTATAATTCGTAAGCAAACAACTTAGTAGGTTCGTCAGTAGCTGAAGAACCTGCAAAGGCGAGGTGAGAGTAGTTAGGGAAAGTGTCATTCACAAAAGCGTGCATAGCCAAATGCAGAATTCCAGCCCGCTGCGCACGCGCCGTGAAAGCAGCCTTAGTAGCCTGGCGGCCCACTAAAGAATAGCCCTTCATCAACTGCGCTACTTCTTCTACTTCAATTTGATTAAATTGTAGCGGCTCTAAATCCCCTCGAAGCTCTGGGAAGGAAGCGGCCACCCGCGAGCTGTCGTCCCCCCTCAATTCTGCTAGGAAGTCCTGTTGCTTATACTCAGGGGCGAAGCCCACAAAGGCTTGATCTGTTGCAAGGGCCTGACGGGCAGCGGGTAAGGCAAAACCAGCGGAGTACTCATAACGGAGCCGATGGGTTTTAAATAAATAAGGTAAGGACCGGTAGTCTTCCGTCTCTACCTCATTGGTCAGTAATAGATCAAAAGGGACATGACCTAGTTCCCCATGTGGAATAATAATGAGATCCTTAATATGAGGCCTAGACACCAATACCTTTCTCAAGAGTGTATCGTAGATGGCCTGACTTAATTTTACAAACTGCCGAAAACGCAAGTCATGCTCAGCATCACTTTCTACTGCCCCAGGCTTAAAGCGCTGGTAATGCGCTTGATAGGCTTGCAATTGATCCCGAAAATGAGCGGTAATAGCTTGTTGGTGAAGCGTTGCTTTTCTTTTGTCGATACCTAGTATTACCAAATTGTTCGTACCCAACTGATACTCGATCAGGAGTGTCGAATCATTCTGCAAGGAATCTTGCACGGTCTTCAATTTCAACCCTTGTGGCTCAAAGCGGGCGTGGTAGTAGTCCGGCTGCTTTGCTCGCAATGATTCGACATGTTTCACATACTCTTCTTTAAGTTGAAAGATGGTGTCCTGTTGGTCGGATAAGTAAGCCGAGTCTGGATGGTTCTTGGTTTGTGCATCTTGCCATCTTCTTTCTTCTTCTTGAATAGCTTTTTTGATCTTTTTCTCCTCTGCAAACCAGTTCTTAAGTGATTCAGGAGCAAAGTTTTGTCCTTCCACTGCTTCTGTCAACAGGAGAGACCGACTTCTTTCCATAAAATGGAAACACATATCTAGGTAATCGGCCTCTTGCGTCAAGGTATAAGCTCGACTTGCAAAAGACACAGCACTATTTTGCCAGGTTCGAGCATCGCCCCCGACCAAGTCGGCTCTTGAACCCTCCCAAAACATATCACGCCGTAGTTTGGTAAGCAGGCTATCTGCCCAATAGAAGGTGTGTAAGCACGCTCTGGCATCTTGTTTTAGCTTAGTCTTCTTAAACTTTTCGTATAAAATGGAGCCCTTATTATTAGCCACCCACCAAAGCAGGTATGGGTTTAGGACCGGCTCGTGCTCCAGCGAGGGATTCTCATAGACCGATGAATAGCTAAAAGCTGGGGCCAGCAGTTGAATATCTTCCTGTATGTATTGCAAGGCTTGATCAAATTCTTGCAAATCCATATGACAGAGGGCAAGATTGCTTAGAGCATAGGCAAAGGCATCCGGATTCTCATCTGGTAGCTGTTTAAAGAGCGTGCGGCTTTGTTGGTAGTATTCGATGGCCTCCCGATACTTTCGCTGCGCAGATAGGACATTCCCCATATGGTCGTAGCTAGCAGCAACGGGGTAACTATCTCCACCATAATAGGCAATCTTGGCCTGTAAGGCTAGATCAGTGTAATAGTAGGCTGAATCTAAAATTTGTGACTTGAGGTAGGTAGAGCCTAAAATATCGTAATGGGAAGCCGCTAATCCTGCATCCTCACTTAGCGTTTGGCCAAAGGATTCAATGTTGTTTCTAGCCATTCGAATAGCCTCCCGGTATTCCCCTTTATTCTTCAATACCACAATCATCGCGTAGGAAATGCGTAAGCTTTGAAGTTGATCAGGGCCTGCATTTTTTAGCGTATGTTGGTAGGCTTGCTGGTAATACTTCAGTGCTTCATCATACTCTTGAAGCCGTTCGTATATAATGCCAATATTAAGATAAGTGCTGGCCAAATATCTATGCGGAAGGGGCTTCAACTGCTCTCGGATACCTTGATTAATTTTGTGTAATTCTAAAGATTTCTCATAATCCCCTAAGAAGAAATGGGCAATTGCTAAATTATTATAGGTCCTACTAACGGACATATGCTTCGGACCATAGTGCAACAACTTAATGTCCAGAGCACGCTCATAATACTGCAAGGCATCGGCAGCTCCATACTTTGTTTGTACTACCGAAGCATACAAGTGATACACATCAGCAACCCGACTATCCAGGGTATCTGCGGCTGAAGTCGCTATCTCAATCGCCTCTGAAATTTGATCATATCCACTGTCTATATCTCGGAAGCTAAGGACGAGCCCCAAGAAGCCTCCAGATACAGCTGCATCCAAACTTTGACCCAGCCCGGCTCGCTCATAGGCATCTAGTGCTCGCTGATACCAGTCGGCAGCATCAGTATATCTACCCTTATCTAAGAAGATGGAACCCTTGACGTAGATACTCTTAGCAAGTTCAGCCTTACCTGCTGGAAAAGCATCTTCTCCCGTAGCAATAGCCTCATCAATAACGATCATTGCCCTATCCACTTGTCCTCCCCTACTGAGTCCCGTTGCTCTACTATGACTATTTCGCAGGAATTCGGTCAACAAGAGGGAATCTTGAGAAAGTGTAAGGACTTGCCGATAGAGCGTGTCTGCTTTATCTAGATATACCAGTGCTTGGGAATAACGAGCTGAATCCAATTCTGCTTGACCTTGTTGAAGCCATTCTCTGGCTTGGGTACGATCAGGCGCTGGATTGTTGACTTTTTGATTAGCTTCTATTTCCCCTGCACAGTGTATGCTTACACCCGCAAGTATAAAAAGGAAAAGGGCTTGTAAAGGGAGTACCGGTTTTTTAGGAGATGCTTGCATTTCGATTCTTTACTGATGAACAATCGTAGAATCCACATCTAATATAACTGTCCACACTGATTTTTTGTATCAAGAACAGCAAGCACACTTCTTATCAGGTATCTTTTCATCTACTTTTTCGTATGTTAGTGAGAATGAGAAATCCGAACCGGTACCGGACATTAAGAGGAACTTCCTCGATTCTCAATTCTATTTATTTTGCAATATAGCGGTAACTACCCTTCGTTTTAACTGGCTGCATGAGAACACTAATAAGCATTTGCCTCTGCTGCATGATCGTCTGCAATCATGGTTTGATTGCACGGCAGGATTTCGCTCCGAAGGATACAATATTAGGAAGCACAAGTGATCAGCGCGAGTTTCAAATGTACGTCGATTCGATTGAGAAGTATCTTTATCTGAACACAAATGTTGTTGATCAATATTTCAATTCTTGTAAGGATATTCTAGAGAAAGACATTCCCATCCCCGATTCCAGCCTATTTGACTACGTTATTCAAGAGATCTATTACGCACATGTTAAGGACAACGCGCTGGCTGCTTTCCAAATCATGGAGGTCCATGAACACATGCTCGAAGTGGAAGAAGTTCCGCAAAAACTAAAGAATAGTTTCATTTACATGAAAGGCTTTACCTCTATGACTTTAGGGGACTTAGCATTCGCACGAGCAGCCTTTTATGAATTAATTGATCGTGGCGAACAGCAAAGGGATTCTTCACAACTTGTATTAGGGCTCTTCTCTTTGGGCCAATTGTTAAGTGATCAGAAGGACTTTGTTGGTGCCACCCAATGTTTTAAGAGACTACTTACTTTTAGTGATCCTTATCTCCCGCCCGGCACTTTTTCATTAATCAACTTTGAACTGAGCGAAGTCTATTCAAGAGACAATCAAAATGAAGAAGCTCTTGCATTGATTGACTCAGCTTTAGTATCCTTGGAAGCGGAGAAGATATTTATTTTAAAACCAGACTTTTTGCTCCTAAAAGGGGAAATCGCTTTGGAAGAAAAAGACTATCAACTAGCCTGGCAACTGTATGAAGAAGCGAATGAACTATCGCTTAAAAACCAGGATCCTACCAACATTCGGAAAAGTGATTTATTTAAGGCCCAAATCTTGTCTAGTGAGGGCAAGTATGCGGAGGCATTGGAAATGTATGAATCTCTAATTGATCTACAGGATACCACCGACTTAGAAGAGGCCTTAGATCTTTATATGGAAGTTCATCCAATCTATAAAAAAAGTGGTGAAGAGACCAAGGCCTATGAGTCTTTAGTCCGAAGCAACTCTCTTCAGATGAAAATTCACACTGAACGGAAAAGACGAGAAACCGAATATTTGAAAATAAAGTATGAAGGCGAGAAGAAAGAAAATGAAAACAAAATTTTGGCGGTTCAAGTGGCTCGAAAAATAAGTCAAAACACACTCCTATATACACTTACCACCCTTTTTGGGCTAGGTGTCCTCATTCTTTTAATTGCTTTTTACCAAAAACGAAAGTTCAATCAAAAATTGAAGGCGGAAGTAAGGAATAGAACGGTAGAACTAGAATATGCCAATACCCAGTTAATCAACACCAACCATGAACTCGATGAATTTAATCGGATCTTATCACACGATCTCAAAGAGCCGATTAGAAGCCTGGTTGGTTTTAGCACTTTATTGAAAAAAAGAGGTATGCAAGGCCAAGAGGCCAAAGAGTATTTAGGTTACATTGAAAAAAGCGGAAAACAACTTTATGAAACCCTCTCTGCTGTTTCTGCTTTTCAAAATACCACACCGCTGAAAATCCCCAAAGGGGAAGTCATCGATATTTCGCAGGTGGTAGAAAACATTATCCTAGAATTAAGAAATAAGAACCCTGAAAAAAGAATCAACTATTCAGGCCTTAACTTGCCCATTATCCATAGTAGCGGTCCTGCTATACAAAGGATTTTCAAAGAATTAATCAACAATGGGATTAAGTTTAACCAAAGTGCTATACCTGAAATCATCGTCAAATACGATAAACAAGAAGGTAGCCATTGCTTCGAATTCCAAGATAATGGGATTGGCATTGCCTCGGAGTATCAGGAGCAAATATTCGGTATGTTTAAGCGGCTCAACGGTCGGAATGAATATGAAGGAGCCGGTCTGGGATTAAATATTGCCATGAAAATGGCAAAAAGGCTAAATGGAGATATTTCTATTCTACAATCTCAGGAAAACGAAGGAAGCACTTTCCAGTTTAGGTTCCCAGCTGAGGCCTAGTATCACTTCCCGGTTCTCTAACAATTTTGTGTTCTGCTCAGCTAAATTAAGGAAAGCATGACTGCTCAAGGTATTGGGAGCGTCATTCCCGATCCCGCAAAGGGACCTGCCAGCGATCGCAAATTGATCACTACCAAAAACAAGTTCCAGACATTCCATTACTAAGACCTCGTTCCTCTACCCCCTTCGGCTTCAAGTAGAGCTGTAAGGCAGAAACCCAATAAGAGGGGGTTACCCCCCCTTTGTGTTTTTGTTCTTATATGTTACTTTTAAGTGTGTGTTATTTTGACCGATAAATCCTTAACAAAACAATGAGAAACCAATTCTTAAGCTCCCTGCTGCTCTTCAGCTTGGGGCTGGCGCTTGCCAGTTGTAAATCCGCAGCATCAGTCGGAAAAGCCGGCGAAGCTGTATTCGTAGCCCCGATTGGGGTACAAGCCTATTCCTTTCGCAATTATTTCCCAAAAGATATTCCTGGCACTTTAGATAGGATACAAGCCATGGGCATCACTGAAATTGAAGGAGGTTCCGGCCGGCTTCCAGCGGAGGAATACAAGAAACTTTGTGATGCGCGAGGGATTAGCATCCCTTCCACAGGGGCTAGCTTTGATGAATTGGATAAGGACCCACAAGCCGTGGCGGAAACAGCTAAGAAGCTGGGATCAAAGTTTGTCATGTGTGCCTGGATTCCTCATGCCGAACGAGGTAATTTCACCATTGAGGATGCCAAAAAGGCCGTAGCGGTCTTCAATAAAGCGGGAAAAGTACTACGGGAAAACGGCTTAATCTTCTGTTATCACCCACACGGTTACGAATTTCAGCCTTATGGCAAAGGAACGCTGCTAGATTACATCTTTGAAAACACCAACCCGAAAGATGTGTACTTCGAAATGGACGTTTTCTGGGCCCAGTTCGGGGGCGGTGATCCGGTAGCTTTGCTAAAGAAATATGGCAAACGCTGGCGCTTGATGCACCTCAAGGATATGGACCCTAGTACGAAAAAAGACCTTACCGGCGGAACTAATGTCGAAAACAATGTTCCCCTAGGTAGCGGAGAAATCGATATGGCTGGTCTGTTGAAAGAAGGGCGGCGCATTGGGATTGCTCATTACTTTATCGAAGATGAAAGTAGTAAAGTCGTGGATCAGATCCCAAAGAGTATCGCCTACCTTAGAAGTTTGAAATACTAATCAAGGTATAGGCTTATCAACTAGATGCCCCCAGCAGTAGACATTGCTGGGGTCTTCTGGAATCTCTCGGTAAGCAAGATACCGTTTGGAAAACTCAATTTCCAGGCAATAAGGACACTGCTGACAATCTTGCCATCCCTTACTGCATAGGTAAGCTTTTAATCCATTAGTATTCTAGATTATGTGATTAATAAATCAGTTCCAACAATGTAGGAAAGGAGTGGGTACGTAAAATACAAAAGGGTTTTAGCTTCCGCTAAAACCCTTTAAACTTATTTGCTGTGAGGGAAGGATTCGAACCTTCACAGGGCGGTTAGCCATAGCACATACGAAAGTGGTCAACCCTAGCTTGCGCTTATACTATGTTTATCCCGGACCCCCTACCCCCGAGACAAGAGGGCATGGCTGCCAGTTTCATCACCTCACAATTTTAAATTCGTACATATCAATCCAAGCACTAATGCTTAAATAAGAAATGATCAAACCCATTGGCCTGATCATTCTTTATTGCTGTGAGGGAAGGATTCGAACCTTCACGGAGCAGTTAGCTTCTAGCAGACCGACTATCAGATGCAGGTTTACACCTGCTAGTCGGCATTCTAAAAGTTTGTCCCAAATTCTCCGCCCCCGAGACAAGAGGGTGTGGCTGCCAGTTTCACCACCTCACAATTTTAAGAAAGAATGATAAATGGAATAAGGAAGAATGGGGCTCATCAAGCCTCCAATTATTAATTATCCACTATTCATAGATCATTTTTCATTCTTAATGATACAGCTGTGAGGGAAGGATTCGAACCTTCACGGAGCAGTTAGCTTCCAGCAGACCGACTATCAGATGCAGGTTTACACCTGCTAGTCGGCATCCTAAAAGTTTGTCCCAAATTCTCCGCCCTCGAGACAAGAGGGTGTGGCTGCCAGTTTCACCACCTCACAGTATTGGTATTCTTCAAGATGCAAGGAATTGAATAATGAATCTTAACACAAAAGCGCTTAAATTATGAATCCTCTAATCTTTCTTTTGATTCTTTACTAATTCCTCAATGTATCAATGAACTTACAGAAGCAAAATTAAAGGAAGCCCCATTTCGATGCAAATTTTTTAAAGAAAAAAATAAATTTTTAGATTTCTTCTAATAAAACCTGATCTGAATGATAATCTTTAAAATTTAAGGACTAAAGCCATCGCTGGATTGATATTTTTGCAAAGAACAGCAGCTCCCATTGTATTTTAGGGGGAAATATGAGACCATATCTTTGCATTTTCTTACGTTTTAGTATTCTTTTTTTGTTGTTCTTGGTGCCTTTTAAGTTTGACAATTTGGCAATTAGACTCCAGAACAATGCCTCAGATGATGACCAGGATGGAACAGCCTATTAAACTTATTCCCTTGCAGCCTCAACATATCCCGCTAGGCATGCAGCTCAAATCTTGGGCCAATTGGAATCAAGTAGAAGCCGATTGGAGATTACTCTTGCAACTGAGTAAAGGAGGAACTTTTGTCGCTACCATCCAAGGAAAGCCGGTAGGAACCGCCGTTACCATTCATTATCATACATTCTTTTGGATAGGCATGGTTTTGGTCAATCCTACTTACCGAGGAAAAGGAGTGGGAACTTATTTATTGAAGGCCGCCCTTGCTTATGCAAAACCGGAAGGGGCGGTTATGCTGGATGCCACGGCTTTAGGTCAACCGCTATATCAATCCCTTGGATTCCAAGCTATAGGAGAAGTAGCTCGCCTGGAACGGAATACACCTACTCTATTCTCCATTCCGCCCCACTATAACATCCAAGCCATGCGACAGAAAGACTTAGGGCTAGTTATTGGATACGATCAAGATAAGATACAATTCAGGCGAGCTTTGTTACTACAGGATTTCTACGAGAGAGCCCCCGCTTTTGCCTTCAAGGCACTACAAGGCGAAACACTTATGGGCTTTTGCCTAGGCCGATCAGGTAGCCACTTTCATCATATCGGTCCCATAGTAGCAGATAATAGAGAGGTGGCACAAGCCCTCCTCGCTCAGGCGCTGCTTGCGGCTCCCCGGCGTCCTTTGATTATAGATGTTCCCATAAGAGAAAAAGATTGGCTAGCCTACCTAGTGGAAAGAGGGTTTACCATGCAACGATCCTTTACACGAATGTGCATCGGAGATCAACAACATGTCCATGAAAGCCTACAACAGTATGCCATTGCCGGACCAGCCTTAGCTTGAGCTGTTTTCAAGAAACTGTTTGACAAATACGTCATCATGCAAGTGAGGATAAGCTGCATATACTCGATCAATTTCTTCTTGCTGGCCAGGCGAAAGCCCTTCAGCGGGATCGAGGCACCAAATCCCCTTCATTAAACCTTGCCGTTGTAGCACTTCATGCAATCCAGCAATGCAACCTTTAAACTGGTTGGCGGCATCGAAAAAGGCCGCATTCGTATCGGTAACTTGAAGGGCTTCTGTTAACCATTGAGCTGAAAAGACTGCATCACCGGACTTTACTGCATGAATACGATCTAATAGGTCTACGGCTTGATGTGTCCATACCGCCCAATGCCCTAATAAACCACCCACAATATCCTTTTTGACTAGCCCCTGTGAGCTCTCCAGCTCAAAAGTGCTCAGTAGATCCAAAACGATGTTATCATCATTTCCGGTATAGAGGGCTATATCGGCATGGCGCTTTGAGGAACAAATTGCCTGGACGACATCGAGGGTTTGATACCGATTAAAAGGAGCAATCTTGATTGCCAATACCGCCTCAATTTCCGCAAAGGCTTCCCAAAAACTTCGCGACAGTACCCTTCCTCCTACTGCCGGTTGCAGATAGAAGCCAAATAAAGGCAGTACCTCTCCGACTGCCTGAGCTCGTTCTAATAGTGCTGATTCTGACCAATCTCCCAATCCATTGGTGCTGAGCAATACCAAGTCATAGCCTAATTGCTTCGCCAATTTGGCTTCCCGGCACGCCTGATCCGTAGCCCCTGTCACACCGGCGATCTTAAGCATGGGCCGCTTTAACTCAGCTTGCTCTACCTCTTCGGCAGCCAGAGCTAACACTCGTTCAAACAACTTAATGGCCGGGTCTCGAATGGCGAATTGAGTAGTATGAACTCCAACCGCGATCCCTCCTACCCCAGCAGCCAGATAATAGCGGGTTAGTAATCGCTGATGATACTCATCTAAAGTCCGATCTTTTTCTAGAGCCAGTGGGTGCGCTGGAATTACTGTCCCTCGGAGCAGCAACGCCTGTTTATCTGCGGTCAACATTGTGTTTGATTTTAGTCGTTGGTTTTAGAATTTGCCGTCTCTAACCTGAAACTTGGTGGGCTTGTCTAGTGCTTCCCCGTCCTGCTTTATCCAATTTACCGTCCATTTTACCAGGTCTGCGGCAGCTACTGCAGGCCTGCCCATATGGGCAAAGCATTTGCTGGCGTCGCTAAGCAAAGCCGTAGATGCCGCTTCTCCTTCAAAGTGAACTTGTTTGTCCAGCTGCTGCCCAAAGGTAATAGCCAGTTCTCGCAGGCTTAATTTTTCGGGCCCTGTCACATTGAGGACATTGGCCGGCGACTGGCAATACAGTAAGGACCGGATTGCATAGGCATTGGCATCCCCTTGCCAAATCACATTTACATAGCCCATTTGTAAATTGATGGCTTCTTGCCGCCACACTTTCCGAGCAATATCATTCAAAACACCATACCGTAGATCCAGGGCGTAATTAAGTCGAAAGATTAATACAGGTGTCTTATATTTTTTGGCGAAAAAGCTAAAGATTCGCTCCCGCCCCAGGCAAGATTGGGCATATTCTCCTACTGGATCAGTAGGCGTCAGTTCCGTGGCACCAGCACCCGATACCGCTGTAAATGGATATACATTGCCCGTGGAAAAAACGACAATACGAGAAGTCTTAAATTTTTCCGCTACTCGTCCTGGTAGATAAGTATTCATGGCCCAGGTGAAGTCTTCCTGCCCCAGGGTACCAAATTTTTGGCCCGCCATAAAAATCACATTGGGAACGGGGGGTAATTCTTGCAGAAAGCGCTCCTCTAAGAGGTCTCCACGAATGGTTTCTATCCCTGCATTTTCCAGGGCTTGTTGCTTCATGGAATCAGAAAAACGGGAGACACCAATGACTCGATTGGCCATTCCACGCTGCCTGAAGGCCCTTTTAGCCAAGATCGCAAGACTGGGTCCCATCTTCCCGCCTACTCCAAGTATCAGCAAATCTCCCTCGATTTTTCTGATATCTTCCAACAAGGATGGATCGGGTTGCGTAAGGCGGTCCATCAATTGAGCTGTCGTCTTCATAATTCAGCTGGGTTCTCTTAAAAGAAAATAGATTTGATGTTGTAGGCAGCAAGAAATAGTAAAATAGCTAAACCAACTAAGGGAATAATATTGCCCTTTAAGCTTAGTTGCTGTTCATCCATGATCCTAGTATCATTAGCCATCAACAATATAAAGATAGCCGCAGCCGGCGCAATAATGATGGTCAGTGCCTGTGCAAACACAATGAGTTGCAAGGGTAAGCCTCCAAAAAGCAAGGCAATGGCAGAACCAAAGAGGATGACGCCCACAATGCAGGCCCTTACGGACCAAGAACTTAGTGATCGCCCCAATCCAAAAGCATCTGCTAAAAGCGCCCCACCAATCGTGGCATTTCCAATCAAGGAAGAAAACGAGGCAGCAAAAAAACCGACCATAAAGGCAATAGTAGCAAAGCGTCCAAAGAGCGGCTCTAAGGCGAGTCCCAAATCGGAGGCAGCCTTGACTTCAATGTTTTCTTTCTGCAAAATAGCCCCGGCCACAATGATGATCATTCCGCTGAGTAAGCCCAGGATCAAGATGCCGTTTCTACTCTCTCTTAATGCCGTTGGGTAATCCGATTTACCCCAGCCTTTCTCTTGCACCAAATAAGCTTGATAAAAAGCAGCTACCGTGGAAAAGCTGGAAGCCACCAAAGCAATGGTCAGCAATTCACTGCCACTCGGTAAGCTCGGAATAAACCCTTTTAATAAGGAAAAAAGATTAGGTTGGCTCAAGAGCAAAGTCAGGAAAAAGGAGACAAGCATCAAGAGTACCAAGGCAATCATGATCTTCTCCAAAATCTTATAGAACGACCGAAAAAACAACAAAGAGATGGCCAGCAACGCAAAGAAGATCACCCAAATGTTCGTTGAAGTACCGGTAAGTTCCGCAAAAGCTAAACCTGCCCCGATAGCGTTCCCGGCCTGGAAAGCCCCCGTTATTCCCAACATCCCAAGACCCAATAGAACCGCTGCAAAGCGTCCGTATCGCTTGCGTATGTGATCCATTGGCGAATCATTTAGGGCCAGACCGATCCTGGAAGCCATCCTGGTATAGGCTATCATCAAAACAATCATAATTGGGATAACCCATAATAGCTTAAACCCAAATCCAGCACCTAGCTTGGTGCCTACGGTCAGACTACCCGGCCCAAAAATGAGCGCTGCTGTGATTAGGCCCGGACCCAAGTGCTGGATCCGCTTAGGCAAGGCGATTTTCATAGATGGATTTTCCTCAAAATACTATAAATTTTAAGGCTAGTCGACTAGGTAGCGATAAGATTTTCGGCCTTGGATCGCTCCTGCCTGGTTCATGATCAAATCACTCCCGTCCCAGCATGGTTGCAGATCAACCCACCGTTCCAGAAGCTAGGCTTCGCCAAAAATTAATCAAATAATAGTAATCAGTTCACCTTACATTAATGTAATCCTCTTACCTTTCGGCGAATTATCTAGGACAAAAGCTACTACTGCCATGATTTTGCTCAGTACCATCGGAGGTTTACTGCTACTCATCATACTCATTGTAGTCACTTATTTGCTGCTACTTCCAATCGGCACCATCATCCCTATCAATAGGAAATTCAAGCCCGTTAAAAACGGTATCGACATATTCGTTAGTACCAATGGGATGCACGTCGACTACATTGTTCCTACCCAAAATCAACTATTCGATTGGACCAAGATCATTGACAGTAGTCCTTATGCCAAGCCGCTCGCTGAGTACCCTTACCTGGGTATTGGATGGGGTGATCCGGGTTTTTACCTGGAATTAGAAACTTGGGATAAACTTTCTTTTAAGATTGCTGCCAAGGCCATGCTATATCCGACTCCAACCATTATGCATGTGACTGGCTATGACACTTTGCCGAAGGAAACCCTTCGGGTAGAAAAAATAACCATTTCTCCAAGTAGTTACGTTCACCTTAGTAGTTTCATCTATAATGCCTTCCGATTGGATACCGCCCAAAAGCTAGATCTAATCCCAGAAGTAGGGTATACCGCCGATGACAATTTCTACCAGGCCAAAGGTGTATACCACGCCTTTCATACCTGCAACTACTGGGTGAATAAAGGACTAAAAAGAATTGGCGTGAGAACGGCTTTATGGTCTCCTTTAGATAGAGGCATCTTTTATCAACTGGATAGGATCAAGACCGCACCTGTACTAGAAGCCGCGATGAATTCAACGCCAATTAAACAGCCCTCCTAGCTTCGCCTAAGATTTTCCTCTTGGGAAGTTGCTATCTTGGACAGGTTTTAGTGTACTTTACTGATCATCCTGCATTTTTATACCCAAACCTAAGTAATGGCTTTCATCAGTATCCTATACTGGATTGGTTCGCTTCTATTGATCGTACTTACAGTACTAGTTGCCTATGCACTATTGCTACTATTTGGCGCGATTATTCCCTCTAATGCCCATTTCCAAGCTGATAAGAATGGCATGGACCTATATATTCACACAAATGGCATGCATGCTAGTTTTATCCTTCCGGCTAAAAATGCCGCCTTTGACTGGACGCCCATCATACGTCCCGATTTATTTGAAATCAAAGGATCAAGCGAAACCTTTCTAGGGTTTGGCTGGGGTGATCGAGCCATTTATCTGGATATCGTCGAGTGGAATGAGTTGACGGTCGGGCTAGCCTTCCGAACCTTGTTTTTACCTACCCCCCCCCTGATGCACATCGAGGCTTATCAGCAACTACCTACAACAAATATCCTGCAGACTCGGGTTTCCAAGGAACAGTATATTAATTTGTGTAAGTTTATTCACCAAACCTTTGCGCTTGATCAGGCTAATCAGGTGAAACTGATTCCTGGAAGGGGCTATACCAATAATGATCAATTTTACGAAGCGGTGGGGAAATACCATGCTTTCAATACCTGCAATACATGGGCATATCGAGCCCTCAAACAAATAGGTGTTCGCACGGCGAGCTGGACTAGTATAGATCGGGCCATCTTCTATCAATTTAAAAAAATCAAGCCAGTCTCCAACCCAGAAGTGATGATCGAAAACCAGGAGACATGAAAGAAAAAACTACGCTACTTTCTATCAACAAAAGTATCTTTTACCCTACGCTAATCTTCTTATTAGCCGTCATCACGTATAGCCTCTATGATAATGAAAGTTTTCTCGCCTTCTGCAACCAAACCAATGAATGGATTCTCCAACATTTTGGCTGGCTATTTACCTGGACTGCGTTTCTATTCTTAATCATCTTAGCATTCATTTATTTTTCACCGGCTGGTAAAATTAGGATCGGCGGGGCAGCAGCCCAGCCCATCTTGACCCGGTGGAAATGGTTCGCCATTGCGCTTTGTACTACCGTAGCCACGGGCATCTTCTTTTGGGGTATGGCTGAACCATTGTATCACCTGCATCAGCCCCCGGCTGGTTCGGGACTGGAAGCCAATAGCCCCGCTGCCGCAAATTTTGCGATGGCTACTATGTTTATGCATTGGTCCTTCACCCCCTACGGGATCTACACGGTTGCTGGTCTACTCTTTGCCTTAGTGTACTACAATCTAAAGCAATCCTTTAGAATTAGTTCTTTACTCTTCCCCATCTTTGGCACTTGGACGCATTCCAAGGCAGGGACAGTACTTGACATCATTTGTTTGGTGGCTCTGATATCCGGTATGGCGGCTTCCTTGGGTACTGGAATTTTTGCACTCATGGGAGGTTTGGAAAATACCATGCAGATCGCGCAATCAGATATCATATTGGGACTTATCGGCATAGCCCTAGTGACT
>JAHQWA010000092.1 GCA_019634045.1 Saprospiraceae bacterium | reverse complement strand
TATAGAGTACCCTAGGATCTTATTTTGCAGGAAGAATCTTAAGGCGGGAGCATATAGGCGATCCCGCATCCACAACATGGCCTGTTCCGCCCAGCGATTTAAAAGGAAAGTTTGAGATCCTTTTCTCAAAGCTCGCGAGTGAGCAATGTGCGCTGGTAAGATCAAAAAGGCTTCTATCAGGGAGATGGCCAAAATGATGATTAGTACCTTCGAAATTTCCCCAAAAAAGTTACCGAGATTACCCGGTAAGAAGAAGAAAGTGGTAAATGCCACCATGGTGGTGAGAATGGCTGATAGAATTGGAGGAATCACTTCCAGGGTACCATCTATCGCAGCTCGAACCGGATGTTTGCCATTTTCATAGTGGTAGTAAATGTTCTCCCCGATGACTATTCCATCATCGACCAGAATCCCGATCACCAGGATCATCCCGAAAAGAGAGATCACATTGATCGTCATGAAACTTGGGGCGAAGATGAACAGTCCGAAGAAGGATATAGGTAAACCCACGGCAACCCATAAGGCAATACTTGGCTTTAGGAAAAGCCCTAGTAAGATCAGAACCAAGAGTATCCCCAGTCCTCCATTCTCAATCAAGATATCCAAACGTTGTTCAAGCGCTACCGTTGTATCTCGAGCTACCGTTAGAGATACATTGTCATATTGCTGGTTGAACTTTTCGATATAGGCACGGGTTTGCTCCGTAGCCTCAATAATGTCTTCGTTGTTGGTCGTTGAAACTGTGATCTGAATGGCTAATTCGTCATCCATAAATAGACGATCTGGGCTTTCCGACCAGCGGTCTCGTACGGTGGCTATATCTCTCAGTCGAATGATATTGCCATTGGATTCAGCTTTTACGACTATAAAATCCAGTTCATCACCATAATAGGAGCGGTTATTGGCACGGATGAGGTATTCCTCATCAACCGTTTTGATGTTACCCCCAGTCGTCAAAATATTGGCATTGGAAACCGCTCGGGCTACTTCGGTGAAGGTAAGGTCGTAAGCCCGCAGGTCAGTCTCTCTAACTGCTATTTCGATTTCTTCGGCTGGAAACCCTTTTAGACCGACTTGGGATATACCAGGGGTAGACCTCAAATCTGTCTCGATATCGCGGGCGATTTGTTTCAGGGTTTTTAGGTTAACGCCTTCGCCACTCAGGGTGAAGCTTAAGGCCTCATTGATTATTTCTAGTTTTGATATAACGGGCGGTTCCATTTCTGGAGGAAAAGAAGGTACCCGGTCTACAGCGTTCTTTACATCTGCCAGCAGTACGTCGATATCTGCATCACGAAGTCCTTCCACAGTGATGCTTGCACTATTTTCCCGACTGGACGAAGTGACCCGATCTATCCCAACTAGTCCCCTAAGATTATCTTCGATTTTCAATACTACTCCCTCCTCTATCTCGCCGGGAGAAGCGCCAGGATAGGTGATCGAAATAGTAATGATGTTGGTATCAGCTAGCGGAAAGAAAGAGGATTTTGTACTCATCAATCCCATGATGCCAAAAAGAACTAGCACCAGCATCAAGACATTGACCGCCACTGTATATTTTATAAAGAATGTTATTAGCTTCTTCATCACTTTGGTTTATTAGACTTTGCTCAATAGATGGCTTTAAGGATAAAGCCTATTTTAGCAAACTAACTCTCATGCCTTTATGGGCACCGGGTACAGGCTTCGACATAAGCTGAATTCCGTCAGCCAAGCCTTTAACCACTACCGTAGATTCTTTGAAAAATATCGGTGACACTTGTACCACATCTAATACGCTATCCTTTACTACGAAAAGCTTATTCTCATCAAAGATGAGTTTGCGGTCAATCTCATAGGTATCTTCTTCTTCCTTGGCTACCAGGTCTGCTTCCAGGTACATACCTTCTTTGAGCGAGGAGTTGGCAATTTGGATAAATACCTTGATGGTCTGAGAAGCTTGGTTGACCTTGCCATTTACACGGATTACTTTTCCTACCCATGAATCTGTACGCTCGAGGTTATGCAATTCCACGGACCTACCCACGGCCAGCAAATCTTGATAGGCGACATTGATATCCACCTCCATTTCATATACACCCGTGCTAATGAATTCACCGAGTTTTTGGCCATTGCGTACCAATGCTCCAGGATTGACCAGCGCTTCGGTCAGTACCCCATTGAATGGAGCACGAATCACATACTTATCCAGCCTTTCTTCCAAATTACTGATGTTGTAGAAGCTGGTGTAGATACCCTTACTGCTTAAGAAGAGTTTTTCCTTTTGGGAGGTAGTTTCAGGAAAATCTTGTAAGGGTTTTTCCACATCAAACTGTGTGAGATAGGTCTCCCAGTTTGGCGTAGCGTCGGGATAATCGAGCCGCAGATCAGGCATGAACAATACGATCTGATTGTACAGATTACTTTTCTGAGCCTTTATGTTGGCTCGGAATTCATCGCTATCAATCAGGAGCAAGGTTTGTCCTCGCCCATACTTACTGCCAGGCTTAAATTCTCTAGCGCTTGATTTAAAAATGCCAGATACCTCCGAATAGATATCTACCTTATTCTTGGCCACCAAGTTGCCGCTTGTTTTTAAGGTAATCGGGGTACTCGTATTTTCAACGGTTTGTACTGAAACCGGCAGGACGATCTTGTTCTCTACAGGCTTCGGCTGATTTCGGGAGGCAGCCAGTTGCTGAGCTGCGAAGAAGGCGCCAACGACTAGCAGCAAGCCTATTATCGAAGTAATAACTTTTCTCATAAGATCAGTTAAATAGTAAGATTAGATTGTATTTTTTGTAATGTTTGAATGGTTATTTGGAGGGCGGTTTTATCTAGACCTTCTTGCATTTCAACCATCACCTCCTGCATCACAGGATAAGTCGATTGAAGTTGTTGTTTTCCCTGTAAAGTTAGATAAACACGGTTGATGCGCTTGTCTATCTGATCGGGTACGCGGGTTACCAATTGTTTTTTTTCGAGGGTAGATAAAAGCCGAGTTAGAGAAGCTTTGTGGCGTTCAGTTACGATCGCCAAATCTTGTTGAGGCCGACCATCTTCTTCGTTGAGGATTTTCAGAATGATCATCTGCTGTAGGCTCAGGTCCATGCCTTTTTGCTTCAAACGATCCCCAATAAAAATGGCCATCATTTTGGCTGTTTTACCAATCCAGGGCAGTACACTCTCTTCCATTTCAGGAATCTTCATACAGCATCTATTATGATAGCATGATCCACTTCACACTAGATAGTTGCATGTACAACGACTTGAACTTTACCTTTGTTCAAGCCAAGCCAAGTTATTTTGACCAAAACCTTAAATGATTGATATTCTCGTTCTGCCCCTGTGATTTTAAGAGGGGTAACATTGGAAATCCATCTTATCCTGGATTTTTTCGCGGGCCTCTTTCCCTGCCCATTTTTCGCAGAGATAAAGACCCAAATCAAGAGATGAGGAGACGCCACCTGCAGTAATGACTCCGCCATCTTCCATTACCTTTTCTCGCTGCACTTCCTGGCAATAAGGTTTAAGAAGCTCAAAGGCGCTGCGATTGGTGGTTGCTCTCTTGCCTTCTAAAAAGCCTGCGGCTCCTAGTAGAAGGGCTCCGGTACAAACGGAAGCCTTGTATTGCGCTCCTTTTGCCTGTTTAATCCAATTAATGAAATCCGTATCATCCTTCAAAGGGCGGGTCCCAAAACCACCAGGAACAATAATGGTGTCGTACTGACTAAGGTCGGGTTTGACCTTGTCTACTGCTACGGTAAAACCAAAATTGTCCTTGATCTGCTCTGTTACTGCACAGATATCCCACTCCAAATCAGGGATGTATCCCATGCTTTTTAGCCGTGCGATGGGGTCATAGACGCCTACAAGATCCAATAAAGTGATCTTGTCAAAGGCGATGAAGGCAATGCGCTTAGGCTGTACGCTGGCAGTGGAGTTAGGCATGGAGTATAAGTTTTTTTTGCTAGAAAAGAGTGTATACAGGCCTAACGGAAGTGCTTTCAGAAAAGTTCGTTTCTTCATACTTTTGGGCTAATGGTGAAATTGTAGTAATGGTATAAGCTGATCAAGTGTTTAAAATATCTCCAAAAAGCGATAGAATTATGAAAGTGTACCGAAAAATGTTGATAGGAGTACTATTTATGAGTGGTTTAATAGCCTGTGGTCCTCAACTGAAAACAGCTGAGCATGATGAATCCATCAAGGTAGAATTGAGTTGTGTTCCGATTGAAGGTGCTGTCGAAGAGGATATTTATAGGTATACGGTTCATGTAACGGATGGCAAGCAATCCCAAGCGGTTATGTTGATTCCTACCTGCTCACCGATTGCTGCTGCTGATTATCAAACACATCAAGTTCCAGCAGATGCCATTACGGCCATATCCAGCTGGTGGGCGGGAAGCGGGGATTATGTGTATGCCATACCGAAGGAGGACGGGGTATTGATCCGCCGAGCTACCGTAGATGAGATGCAATTGGTGAGGGATTATGGTTATATGGATTGGGCCTTTTGGCGGCAGGGCACCTTAGTTATGTATGATGCTAATACAGTGATGCCGATCTCTGGATTGTATATGGCAGAAGAGGAAGCGGCTTCCTACTTATTCCTTCTGGATAAAATAGGGGAGGAGTGGCAGGCAGAAGCCTTGGAGTTGAAAGGTATGCTCCCCGCTAAAGAAGATCTGCGAATGGAGCTAGAAAGCATGAATCTACAAAAGGTTTCAGGCTTTGAATTGAACCCGGAGACTGGTCAGTTTTCGGCAGGTGAATGGGGAGAGGGGGAATTGGTCATGGAGAAAGGAAGGTGTTTTCTTGTTTTCAAAGAGCGGCAGGGCGCAAAGGGGGAGCCGCTGAAGTTGGCCTTAAGGATTAGATGACAAGGATAAACCTTGGATTTATTTAGAAAGGAGCGATACTTAAAGTTACGATAGTCCCTTCAAGGGATGGAGTGAACGCTATCGTTCCACCCAACTTCTCTGCTCTCATCTTCATATTTTCCACACCTAAACCAGTGCTAGGACGTTCCCATTTTTGCATGGCTTCACTACCGTTGTCTTGAATGCTCATGGTAAAAGCGCTAGATGTATTCTTTAGCACGATAAACACTTGACTGCTATCGGTATGCTTAACGATATTGGTAATGGCTTCCCTAAAAATGAGTTGAAGCTGTTGACGAGTATCAATTGGAAGCGTTTTTTCGAGGGGAAGATGGCCCAATTGGAATTGGAAGCTGATTTCTTTGGGGATCAGCATCTCTTCGGTGTGTTCCTGCATTCTCTCCACAAGATCTTTCACCTTAGTCCTTCTAGTATCAATGGACCAGACCAGGTCCCGCATTTTCGAGATGGCTTGTCGGCTTATGTCGGTCAGGTACTGTAGCCCCGCTTTATCTTCGGGTTTGGCTTTCATTTCCATAATCTCTGCTTGCATGGCTAAGCCCGATAGCATAGAGCCAACTTCATCATGAAGATTGCTGGAAATCTTTAGGCGCATATGTTCCATTTTGAGCAACTGTCGCCAACGATATTGGAAGATGGAGTAAATCAGAAGCGAAATGGCTAGCAGGCAAAGCATCAAAAACCACCAGGTATTATAGAAATAGGGTTTTATTTGAATCGGTATGCTTAATTGATTGTTACTCCAATTCCCTCTTGAATCTGCCCCCTTGATGTGAAGCGTGTATTCCCCTACGGGCAAACGATTGTAACGAATGGAGGGCTGATTGCCGATATAAGTCCAGTCTTCCTCTAATCCTTCCAATAAGGTGTAGTATTGGTTCTTATCGGGTTTAAGATAATTGGGTAAGGTCCAGTGAATTTGAAAATAGGATATGCTGGGCTTGATTACCAATTTATCCCCAGCAAAGAACCGCAAATCTTCTTTTTCCAACTGTTTGACTTGCTGAGAAAATTGAGACCAATGGGTAAGCTGTAGGGGGGGATTTGGGGCTTGGCCAATGATGTCCTGCGGGGAAAAGGCTGTTACGCCATTCATACCTCCAAAATAGTATCTTCCGTGGCTATCCTTAAAATAGGATGAGTAGTTAAACTCATAGTGGGAAAGCCCATCCTCCTGAAAAAAGTTTTGAAAGGTTTCCGTGGGCTTGTGAAAGCAAGAAAGCCCATTATAGGTGCTGATCCAGAGATAATCTCGATCATAGCCCAAAATACCTACGACATTGTTATTAGCTAAATTGTTTTTTACGGTGTAGATGTTGATTGACTGTTTCTCCGGATCCAGCCGATTCACGCCGCCGCCAAAGGTGCCTATCCATAGTATGCCGTCTTCGTCTTTCTCTAAGCATAGAATATGATTATGACTAATGGCTGGGGAAGAGGATGTCGAATAATGCTGCAGGATTTCACCCTTTTTGCTGACCTGTAGCAGGCCAGAATTCTTAGTGCCAATCCATATGGCATCCTTCGTTTCTAGTAAAAATTTAACTTGATCATCTGTCGATAAGGAAGAATGAGCAGGAATAAGCTTTTTGTATTTTCCAGTATCGGGATCGAAAATACTTAGATGTTGTAGAGAATGCCCTAGAATCAATTGTCCATCCTCTTGTACCAAGATCGGATTTGGACTATGACCTGCAAGAAGTCCATTTTTAATTGGCACGAGGGTGAGTCCCAAAGAGGACTCTGGGAGGAAAATCAATTGTTCATTGGCACTCCAGACGCCCTTGCGTTTGCTATCAAATGAGAAGAAATTACTAAATCCAAACGGGAATTCTTTAGTTTTGGAATTGGCAGCCATTAGCTCCGGTATCGCTTGTCCTTGTTCCCAGTCTAGCCGGTGAAGTCCTTCCTCGCCTCTTTCACACATGACAAAGACTTCGCCAGCCGTATTTTCAAAGAATCCTCGTGTAGTATTTCCCCATTCTACCTTTGGGATGTGCAGAAAGTTAACAAAGGGCTGCTTCTTAATAGGTAATTTTAGAATGCCATTGTCAGTACCTATCCAGAGGAGTTGCATTTGATCCTCAAATAGGCAATTGATCGTGGTAAAATCAAAAGGTTTACTAATTTCCTCGCTATAGTCTGTCCATTCCTGTTCGGCATTTAATTCAAGCAGCTTTTTTTTGGTGGCAAACCAGATGTGACCTCGATGATCTTCTAAAGCGACATAGACTGGAGTGTCTAGGGACTTTTTGACGATTTCTCTTTCGCCCGTACTAATATCTAGGGTCCAAAGCTCATTTTTGCTCTTTGGGAATAGAAACAAGCGATTTCTACTATCTATGAAAAAAGGTGTGAAATGCATCCGATTTTCGTACCAGATGAAGGTGTCGACTTTGGCCTCCCATAGGAGTCGCCCATCCGGACTGAATTGTTGCAATCCTCGATCAATGGTAGTCCAAAAGATGTTACCGAGGGTGTCCGTTGCGATGGATGTAAAATCTCGGATACCTCTTTTGTTCTCAATCACTGTATGTAGTTGAAGCTGATCAATTACTTCTAGTACGTATTGATGGTCGCTGTCTTCTGCTACCACCCATAATCTTCCTCGTTTCCCAAGATGTAATTGTAATATGTCCAGCGGAGAAGCGGCATCTTTTGGACTGGCTACGGTAATGGGGGTAACCTCATTTGTCAGCATATCGAGGTAGAAGAGCCTTTTGTTGGCAAGGTACCAGATGGCACTGTCTTGAATAATTATCCCTTCTTCATCAAAATCTTCGGCGGGAAGGGGGTGATCGCCGAGTGGACCTTTGTTGTAATAGGTGAAATTGTAACCATCGAATCGATTGAGTCCCTGTTGGGTGCCAAGCCACATTAATCCCTGCATATCTTGTGCAATGGCTTTTACATCTCTGAAGCCTAGTCCGTCTTCAATGGTGATGGCATCTACCGTGGGTAAATTTTGGCTGGATAGGGATATGGAGAGATACAGGGAGCAAACAAATACCAACATTTGTTTCCCAAAAAAAGAGGAGGCACTGATTATAAATGAGAATCGTTTGTACACGCTGTGCTTAAGATGTCCTATGCAATTTAGGTTTCTCCCGTTATATACCTTTACTTTTAGTAGGATATTTTGCCAAATGAGCTTGCTAGACCACTTTTTACCCCATATAAATGCGATTGACAACTAAGAGCGACTCTGTTATCTTTGGCAGATGAAGAGGATTTCAATTGGAATAATCGAAGATGACCCTGTGGTACAAAAAAGCCTAAGTTCATTTCTGGGAGCCAACCCAGCGTTCGAAATCAGTTTTGCAGTTAACTCCATTGAGGCCTTTCAAGCTTTACCGCCCAAAGATTGCTCTTCTACTGCCGATATCGTCTTGTTGGATATTCAGCTTCCAGGCATGTCAGGCCTAGAGGGTATCCGGATTATCAAAAGACAACTTCCACCGGCAGATATTATAATGCTCACCACTTTTGAGGAAGCCGACAAGATATTCAAGGCTCTATGTGCTGGTGCTTGTTCCTATTTATCCAAGCAAGTCCCTTTAAAAAAGATTCAAGAGGCCATCATGACGGTTAGTCAAGGTGGGGCCTACATGAGCCCGAAAATCGCCCGTAAAGTGGTGGATTATTTTAAGCCTAAACCCATAAAAAAGGAAGCAGCCCTGACCGCCCGGCAACAGCAGATTGTAGATGGATTGCTGCGGGGATTAAGTTATAAAATGGTAGCAGCAGAACTCAACATTACGCTGGATACGGTGCGTGCTCACGTCAAAAACATCTATCGGGTATTAGAAATCAATAGTAAGGCTGAATTAATAAAACGGGCTTACGATCAAGATCAATAGCCTACGGCCAAGTCTCAACTTGAGTCTAAAAAGCCTATTCAATACGGTCGCCATGCTTCATTTTAAGTCACCTTTACTTTATATTATCTACATTTAGAAAAAAATAAGGTCACTTGACTTGATTCTGTGTTTTTAATTATATACATTTATGAAAAATATACTTGCTGCCTATCCACCAGCATTTTTTTTGGAGTATAAAATATACATTTATGAAAAAAATAATGGGCGATAGGTTTTTCACAACCAACAGCATATGAAAGGGACCCATCTAGGTGAATTTGAGGAATTGGTACTCCTAACCGTAGCCATCTTGTATGATGAAGCCTATGGCCTAGCCATACAACGAGAAATGGAAAAACAAAGTGAGCGCAAGATTAGTATTGGTGCAGTACATGCCGCTTGCAATCGACTCTATGACAAAGGTTTTTTATCTGCTCGCTTTAGCGAAGCCAGTCAGAAGAGGGGAGGGAAACGGAAAAAGTTATATCGGGTAACACCAGCTGGCCAACGTGCCCTGTCCCAAGCAAAGGATCTCCGGCAGAAATTGTGGGATCAAATCCCCGGTACGGCCTTCCAGTTTAACTGGAAGGGATAATTGCCTTCTATTCTTTCCATTGGTTAAGATAACCTGACTGTTATGATCCAGCCACCCAAACGAATTGTATCCTTCCTCAAATGGTTTTGCGATGAACGTTTCCATGAGGAAATGGAAGGAGACCTCCATGAAATGTATGAAGACTTCAGGGACCGATATGGTCCTCGTAAAGCTAAACAACAATTCATTAAAGCAGCCTTTTCCTATATGCGACCTTATTTTTTTAGAAAACGCCAGGACAACTCCTCCCTTCTTACCGCACAAAGATTTCATTTCAAAATTGCTTTCCGTTACTTCGAACGCAATAAAGTATTTGTATTAATCAATGTCTTGGGATTGGCTTTAGGAGTAGCTTGTGCGCTCCTGATCAATCAGCTTATTCAACACGAAAGCAGTTTCGATCAATTTCATACGGGAGTTGATCGAACGTATCGAGTGGTACGTGTTTCTCAGGTTGAAGGCGCCGATGAGTTTCGAACGGGAGTAGTATTCCCCATGGCGGCTAATATCCGCACAGATTTACCTGCTGCCGAGGCAGTCACAGCCACCTACCCGCTTTGGAATGTTCACCTAGCTATTCAAGATGAAGCAGGGGGCGTGGAAAAGAAGTTTAAAGAACGAAAGGGCATCGGCCTAGTAGACGAGTCTTTTTTTGAAGTCTTCGATTTTGGGGAAAAAGAAGGGAACTGGATACATGGAGAAGCTGGTCAGGCACTTACCCAACCTTATGGTATGGTGTTGACTGCATCTATGGCGAGGAAATATTTCGGTACAACTAATCCGCTTGGGCGCATTATTACGATTGATGATGAGTATGAATTCACCGTCACAGGGGTGGTGAAGGACCTACCAACAGCAACTGATCTTCCTTTTACTGTTTTCTTGTCTTTCCGAAGCTTAGAAGAAATGTGGGGAGATTTTGTAAAGACGAGCTGGGTCGGCGTTAGTGATAACAGCCAATGCTATCTACGATTACAAGAAGGTGTAGAGGCAGAAGCCTTTAATCAACAACTGGCTCAACTTCACGCCAAGCATGTATCCAAGGAGATTGCCGCCATGCGTTCATATCTACTTCAACCCATGAACGAGGTGCATCAGGATGCGCGTTTTGGGAATTATACAGATAGAACAACCAGCCAGGGGACCATTCTGGTGCTATGGGCTATAGCCTTCTTTGTCATCTTGACGGCTGGCGTAAATTACATCAACCTGGCTACTGCTCAATCCAGCCTACGGGCGAAGGAAATGGGAATGCGAAAGGTAGTGGGGAGTAATCGCCTTGGCATCATGTTTCAAGCCTTCACGGAAACTTTTTTGATCACCAGTATGGCCGTGATTTTAGGGTTGGCCATGGCCATTACAGGGCTGCCCTATTTAGAGCAGTACATGGATATTCAGTTTCAAGCTTTTTGGAAATGGGAGCAATTGATGTGGTTATTGGGACTAGTCCTATTTATGACGATAGCAGCGGGCTATTATCCAGGGAAAGTATTGTCAGGCTTTAGCCCTATCCAGGCGTTTCGTAAAAAAGTTGAGCGAGCGCAGGAAGGGAGTTTGGGGCTGCGGAGAGGATTGATTGTTTTTCAATTTGTGGTGGCGCAACTCTTTATTATGGCAACAATTGCAGTGCTACTACAGGTAAAACATTTTCAAGAAGCGGAGTGGGGCTTTAATCAGGATGCGGTGATTACCGTACAGGTTCCTGGTGCAAGTGACCGCCCCAGCGTTCGCCAAAAACTATATAACGCTTGGCATAGTTTGCCAAACATTGAGCAAGTAAGTTTTGCAGCCAGCGCACCCTCTGCCGCTACGCGGGCCCATAATTATTCCGAAATCAAATTGGAAACGCAAGGCCCGGAAGATGGGATCATGTGTGAAGTTATGACGATCGATACGGCCTTTATTGATTTGTATGAAATGCCGATTGTAGCGGGTAGGTCCATACTCCCTGGGGAGGCCGATCAGCAACATGCGGTGGTGGTGACAGAGCGACTGGCAAAAGATCTTGGTTTTCTGGCTCCTGCAGATGCGGTAGATCAAGCCGTACACTTTAATGGCCGTGATTGTATTATAGTTGGCGTGGCACAGGACTTTCAAGCCAGTTCTTTTCGACAAAGTGACTTAAAACATAGGGGTAGAGTGGCGATGTGGCATAATCCGGCGGGCTTCGGCATGGCGAGTCTCAGACTGAAGATGACTGACGCAGAGCAACTATCGGAAAGCTTACAGGCTATCGAGGACATTTGGGTAAGTACTTATCCCCGATATGTGTTTGAATTCCAATTTCTGGATGATCGCTTAGCCGCTTATTATGCGGTAGAAACTAAAATGAGTCAGCTGTTTCGAATATTGGCTGCTATTGCCATTTTTATTGGCTGCCTAGGCTTGTATGGTTTGGTGACTTTTTTGGTTAATCAAAAGACGAAGGAAATAGGAGTTCGCAAAGTGTTGGGGGCTTCCACGCAGCAAATATTGAGTTTGATCTTAAAGGAATATGTGGGACTTCTTCTCCTCGCCTTTCTAATTGCATGCCCAATTGCTTATTGGGGACTCAATCAATGGCTCAATAATTTTGCCTCTCAGATCGATTTGCCCGTTTGGCTTTTTATTGCCGCATTGGCCTTTAGTATGACGATGGCTATACTGTCAGTTGGCTATAAGTCTTTGCAAGCGGCACGCTTAAATCCTGCCAAGGCATTGCGAACGGAGTAGCCCCTATCTCATTCTTGGCTGATTGCTTGAATAGGATTGAGTCGAGCGGCTTTGAACGTTTGCAAACCAATGACGCTCCAAGCGATCAGGAGGACGGCTAAACTTGGCCATAGGAAGAAATACCAGTTCAGGTCAATACTATAGGAGAAATTGGTCAACCAACGTTGGGCGAGTAAAAAACTTACAGGCAATGAGATGGCAACGGCCAAAAATACTGGCCTGGCAAAATCACTGCTTAGTAGCTTGATAATTTCCAACACTCCAGCGCCTAAAACCTTCCTAATTCCAATTTCTTTTCTTCGTTGCTCCCCGGTGTAGGTAGCAAGGCCAAATAAGCCTAGGCAGGAGATCATCAATGCGATGAGGGAGAAATATCGGGATAGGGTTGTTATTCGACTTTCAGCCTGGTATAGGGCTTGATAATCCTCGTCAAGGAAGCTATAATCAAGCGGGAATTTGGGATGGAATTCTTGATATAGATCTTGAATTTTGGGAATAGCTTCTAAGGCCGTTCCCGCCTGTATTCTTACCATGATATTGGTGGCTGCGCGAGCATCCTGATAGCGCAATATCATGGGCTCGATCTTTTGATGTAAAGAACCGTAGTGAAAGTCCTTTACTACGCCGATTATCTCCACCTTTCTGGAGCTGTGATGGATACTTTGTCCTACTGGATCTTGTAAGCCCATCAAATCCACAGCAGACTCATTTAGCATGATTTTTTGTCCATTATCCTTTCGTTCCTCAGAAAATGCTCGTCCTTCTATGATCTCCAAGCCTAAGGCTTCCACGGCCTGATAATCAAGCCGAGGAGCTTTGAGTTTATGGTCTTGATCAGTTCCCGTCCAAGAATAGGGGCCATCGAAATCACTCCCGTCCAGAATACTGGAAGCCATACCACCCGCCTCCACTACTTCTGGGATTTCCCGCAATTTCGATAGAAAAAGCGCTGGGTTATTGTCCAAAGGCCCTTCTCGTTCAAAGGTGATGATATTATCTTGCTCGTAACCTAAGTGCTTGTTTTGCAGAAATGAGAGCTGCCCTTGAAGTACGAAAACCCCAACTAGCAAAATCAAACCTGTGGCAAATTGAAAAACCACTAATCCTTGTCTAATGGCTGGCGCACGCGCGGATGTATGAACGTTTCCCTTTAAGGCCTTGGTCGATTGAAATTTGGATAAGTAAAAGGCAGGATAGCTTCCCGCAATGAAGCCTGTCACTAGAGCCAGCAGGAATATCCCAACCATCACCTCCATCTTTATGGTGGCCAGTTGTAAGGCCTTTCCCGTAATCAGGTTGAATTCGGGAAGAAGAGCCAGTACTAGCAAAAAGGCCATGACCATGGCTAGGATAACCAATACGGTGGATTCGCAGAGAAACTGTAGTATTAAATGTCTGGGGGAGGCTCCTACTACTTTTTTTACACCAATTTCCTTAAGCTTTCGATTGGCTTGTGCTGTGGATAGATTCATGAAATTGATGCAAGCTATCAACAAGAGGAATATGCCGATAATCACGAATAGTCTCACATAGGCCATTCGGCCCTCCTCTTCTTTGCCATTTTCATATTGCCCATACAAGTATTCTCGAGAGTACTGTTGAGCAAAAAGGGTATTACCCCTTTCTCTAGCCTTCTTATTTTTCGAACGAAAGAAGGTCGTAATTTTAGCATTGAATGCTGACAGGTCCGTGTTGGCCTGCAAAACAACGTAGGTTTGAGCCAATCGGCTGTTCCATTTGCCGGCGAAGCGATCCGCTTCCAAGAGCTTTTCATAGTTGAAGACCAGATCAAATTGATGAGAGGCCGTACTCGGCGGGGCTTCAAAAATGCCAGAAATATAGAATGGCCCATCAAAAGAGCGTCGATGTTCGAATTGAACCATCTGACCAAGCACTGACTGCCCCGGTCCAAATAACTTATCCGCGAGTTCTCGTGATATAACGACTCCATTCTTCTCCGCCAAAACATTACTTGCTGAACCCTCCAAGAGTTTATAAGAAAAGACCTCGAAAAAAGATGTAGTGCTAAATACTCCTTTTGCCTTAATGTTCTTTTCCGAGGTGGAAAGAACGCCCGCACCACTAAAATCTCCTGAGAAATAATTGACGGCTACAGCTTGTTCCACTTCCGGAAACTGGGCTGCTAAAGCCAAGTAAAGAGGGTCTGCAGTTTCATCTTCCGTTAGAACCCCTTCTTTATAATGCACGTTTTCAAGAATGTGGTAGAGACGATCATCTTTTTCATGGAATTTATCCACTTGTAATTCATCGTAAACCCATAGACCAATTAATAGGACACTGGCTAAGCTAGTGGTTAGGCCGATTAGGTTAATCCCAAAAGAAATGGGGTAGCGCTTAAAACTTCTTACACTAATGATAAAGTTATGCTTGATGAGATTCATTGCTGCTTGCTTTTGAGAAGATCTCCGTCTTCGAATAATTCCGGGTCGGAATAGAAGTAATACATCTAGCACGAATTTTAACTTGGCTTTTCTTGTGCCAAAGCATTTTTCGTTTTCCTGATAAAGCTCTAACAGATCACCTTCAATGAAGGGGTGGAGTTCTGGGTCGCAGAACCAGCGAAAAAACCGGATCAGAAGCTTAGGAGGTCTAGACATGGGGTGTAATTATTCAGCCCTAAGGTTATCCATGGGATTGGCTGAGGCAGCCTGGACAGTCTTCAGGCTCACCGTTAGAAATGCAAGTCCAATGGCTAGTACACCCACGAGCAAGAAGATGCCTACATTAAGTTCTGTCCGATACACAAAATCCTCCAGCCATTTATGCATACCCCACCAAGCTACCGGGATAGCAATTAGTGTGGAAAGCAAGACCATTTGTAGGAAGTCCTTGGAAACCATACTCACAATATTGACCACGGTCGCCCCTAGGACCTTCCGTATCCCGATCTCTTTGGTTCGTTGAACCAGGCGATGTGATACAAGGCCGAAGAGTCCCATACAGGCGATGAAGAGCGCGATCAAAGTGAAGATGCTAAAAGCGTCCCCAAATCGCTGCTCGGCGCTATAGAGCTGATTATAGGATTCGTCCATGAATTGTGGATCGAAAGGTTGATTGGGCAAGAAAGTCTTCATGGTCTGCTCGATATCAGCTAATAATCGTCCTTCTTCTCCCCCTTCGATTTTCATCGTAATATGGCCAATGTATTTACCTCGATTGGCATTTCTATATCCCATGAATAAGGGTTCTATAGCCAAATCAAAAGGTTGGTAGTGAAAGTCCTTAACAACTCCGATGATCTTGCCATCTCTGAATCGTTTGCCAACAGCAGAAGTCCAACCTAGCTTTTTCAAGGCTGCCTCATTCAAAAGATAGTGGTTAGTAGTATCGCCGGGGTGAGCGGGGGAAAAGTTTCGCCCCTCTACTATTTCGATTTCAAATAGGTCTAGAAAATTATGATCCACATAATTACAATAGATATAGAGTTCTTCTTCCCCACTTTGTCCTTCCCAGGAATTGATGATGGTATTGCAACCCAGGTTAAGGGGGAGGCCGTTGGCGAAGGATACGTTTTTAATGCCAGGGGTTCGGAGTAATTCCTGCCGGATGGCTGGAGTCTGCGGGTTGATATTGGTCTGATTGTAAGAAAGATAAACCACTTGATCGCGACTATAACCTACTTTCGTATTTTGAATGAAGCGCAGTTGTTGATAAACGACCACGCTACAGATCGCTAGCACAATGGCTATAGCAAATTGCCCAACTACCAAGGAGTTACGCACCAGCATTCCCTCTCTTCTAATATTGAACCATTTGCCCTTTAAAGCATGAATCGGTTTGCTTGCTGAGGAGACAATGGCTGGATACAAGCCTGAAAGGACAGCAATTACTAAAGCTGTTAGTAAGAGGCCAAGTGCTAATAAGGGATTGTTCGTCAGATCAAAGGGTACCTCAACATCGAGTATTTTGTTTAGTACAGGGATGAGTATATAAGCCAGAGAAATGGCTAGTGTGAAACTCAGTAAAGTGATTAGGATAGACTCTACCAAGAATTGCTGAACGATCTGGCTTCTCCTTGCTCCTAGTACTTTTCGTATTCCTACCTGTAGGGCTTGGCCGGCAGAGCGGGAAGCGGCTAGGTTCATATAGTTTATGGAGGCCAAAAGGAGTACGATGAGGGCTATTGTAGCGGATAAGTACAAATAGCGTATATCTCCATTGGCTTTGATTTCAAAATTGATATCTGAGTGCAAATGAATGTCTGGTACGGATTGTAGAAAGTAGGTCGGTTTGAAACTAAAGGTGCGATAGGCACTTTCTGTATACTTGTCAAACGCTTCCATTTGTGCCTCTATAGACTTGGGGTCAGTACCTGGTTCCAAGCGAATATAGGTGCGATAGTTATTATGATTCCAAAAGCCGATGTCATACTGATACCAAGGTAGGTTTTTATAAGAGGTGATGTAGTCGTATTGAAAATGTTGATTTGTTGGAGGATCTTCAATTACGGCCTTTACGGTTAACGATTGCTCTCCGTTAAGGAGCAGGTCCTTGCCCACAGCTGACTCATCTCCGAAGTATTTATTGGCAAATGAATGGGTTAGGATAACGGCATTAGGATCTTGAAGGATGGCTTTTCCTTGTGTATCGAATTCACCTAAGCTAAATACATCAAAGAAGGCTTCGTCGGCATACAATCCTTCTTCATATAGTCCTTGTTTATTATGGACGAATAAGGCTTTGTGGATCTCCATGGTAGTAGCAGCAACTACTGCTGGGCAAGCTTCCCTTACCGCAGGGGCAACGGTGAGCGGGGTGAAAGCATAACGGTTTTTGCCTCTGATATCATTTCCGACTTGTAATTGGGAAATCCGATAGAGCTGATTAGCCTCATGATGATGCTTGTCAAAACTGGATTCATAGCGGATATACAAGGCAATCAGAATGAAACAGGTCAAACCTAAGGTCATGCCTGCTACATTAACAGCAGTAAATAATTTTTGCTTGCTGAGACTGCGAATACTGATTTTAAAGTGATTTCTCATCATAGTCAGGTGATATAGAGTGTTAGCTAGGAATTCTAGTCGTCGAATCATACCTGGACGAAACAGTAAGAGTACATCAACAATAAAGCGTCGATCTGCGCGGCGCTTACCTAAGACTGCTACTCTTTCTTGGTACAACTCAAAGAGGTCTCCTTCGATAAATGGATGTAGTTCTGCATCACAAAACCATTTAAGGAAGCGGAGCATAAACTTAGGCGGGTCGGTTTCCAGCATTTTAGCTACTGAGTTTTAGATCGAGGATTACCTTGGACATGGCTGCCCACAGCTCATTTCGAAGATCTCTGTTGTTGGCTAAAGCTATGCGACCGCTCGCTGTAACGGAGTAAAAGCGTTTAGGGCGCCCCGCTCGCTCCTGCGTCCCTTCACCAGCATATGCCTTTAAGTATCCCTTTTGTTCAAGACGTTTGAGAGCTGTTTGCAAAGCCCCTACGCTAACCTTTCGGTCGGCTCTACTTTCAATCTCTTTTTTAATGGTCACACCATAGGCATTGCCATGTAGGATACCTACAGTTAACATGACAATTTCTTCAAATTCTCCAAGTCGTTTTTTACTCATGATAGAATTAATTCCTAATTGTAGTATAATGCAAGGTAGGGTTTATTTTTATTAATTCCTAATTGTAGTATTATTGTGGCTTTCTGAGGCTCGCTCCTCAGCTCTACCTGGAGTGCCGGAGGTAGGAAATATTAGATTACGCCTCTACAGCGAATTAGTCCAACCGTTTCTAAGGAAAAGAAAAGGAAGGCCTGTTCAAGGGTGACTAGGAAACAAGTCCTGGAACAAGGAGAATCCAGAAGATTTATAAAAAGTCAGGAAAAAAAATGATGATTTTGGAGCCTGGAGAGCTATAAAATGCAGTAAGTAGGATTCGATTATTGTTTAAGTGTCTGGTTGTTAAGTGATTGTGATTTACTGGGCCAGTTGTTCCTCAAACAGTGAAAAACCAAATTGTACTACTAGACCTGGAAGGTTTGAAGCATATTTGTATTGTCGAAAGAAAGAAACGAAAAATAATCGACCTACTACTAACAAATTATAGTTTCCCAAATGAGGGAATCAATCCTAAGAAAAGCAATAGAATGATAATCCCACGAATGACGATCATAATCTCATGAAAGAATTTTTAGGGTATCGAAGGATATCCTATTTTTTGGTATGTAGATAGCCTCTCAAAGCTCTTTAGAAACCGCTTAGTTCCGCTAAGCGGTTTTTTTATTTGTGGTACACTCGACTCTTTTTATAAAGACTCAAAGCTTAAAGTGTATTTATCCTCAACAAATATACATTAATCGTGTCATATATGAAAAAAATAAATTTAAAACAATGCAGTAATGCCTGTTTTTTTTAGTTTTAAATATTGATTACCAATTACTTACGATTTAATGAAGATCTATTTTTCTGAAAGTAAATTTTCATTTTGTACTACTTTAAGCGAATAGATAGAGCCATATTTGTATTGTCGATAAGAAAAGAACAATATCTAAGTTTTAATCTAATACAAATCATATTGAAAGGAGGGCCCTGGTAAAGTCCGACTTTCTAATCGGTAAACAAAGCATGTAATCCCACGAATTACGAGTCATGCTCTATGAAAGAATTCGAAGGGGATCAATGGATTCCCTTTATTTTTGG